>JAJPHK010000164.1 GCA_021325315.1 Alphaproteobacteria bacterium | reverse complement strand
GGGCTGAGCCCCCTTGCGATTTTCGCCGGAACGATCGGCGTCTGGATCGCCGTCGATTTGCTTCTCGCCGCGGCGAAAGGATGGCCTTGCACCTGGCGCTCGCCCCTTGCCGCGCTTTGCTTTATTTTCGCTTTCCCGCTGATCTGGCTGCAAGCGAGATTCACCCGCCGGCTTTTTTGGGGCGACGTTGCGTTTGTCATCGAGCGTCCGGCAAAAAGCGCAGGCGCCGTTTGACTCAAGAGAACCCATGACCCTCGACGGACTGGCTTCAACGTTTGCGGCAATCGCGTTCGCGGGTTGCAGTGCGATCGGGCTTTTCCTTGTCGCCAAAATTCTTTTTGTTCGCCTTCACCTTTCCCTCCGAGGTAAGGGGCTCGCGGAGGAGCAGCGGCGGCTCGCCGCCCCCCTGCCCGCGGACGAGCGGTTGCCGCATGTTGTCATCCAGCTACCCGTCTACAACGAAGGCGAGATCGTGAAGCGCGCGATCAACGCGGCGGCGGCGCTCGACTGGCCGAAGGGCAAGCTGCACATCCAGGTCTGCGACGACAGCACCGACGACACGACTCGCTTTGCCCAAGAGGCACGACAGGCACTTTCCGGTTCGGGTATCGACATCAGCATCATCCGCCGCGCCAGCCGGACCGCCTTCAAAGCAGGCAGCCTGCGGATCGCCATGGACCAAGTTCCACACGAATATTTCGCGATCTTCGACGCGGACTATCTGCCCGCGCGAGATTTCCTTCGCCGGGCGATGACCGTGTTGCTAGTCGACTCCCGGCTTGCCTTCGTGCAGGCACGGGCTGAATTTCTGAACCGCAATGAAAACGTGCTAACCCGCGCTCAAGCGGCCGAGCTCGATGCTCACTATGCATTCGAGCAGGCGACGCGCAGCTGGGCGGGGTTGCCGCTTCCTTTCAACGGCACGGGCGGAATCTGGCGGCGCGCCGCGATCGAGGCCGGCGGCGGATGGCAAGGAAAGACGCTCGCCGAGGACATGGAGTTGAGCTACGCAGCCTGGTTGAAGGGCTGGCGGGGCATTCTTCTCACTTCGCTCGCGGTGCCCGGCGAGCTTCCCGCCGACCGTAAAAGCTGGGTGTCCCAGCAGGATCGGTGGCTCACCGGGAGCGCCCAGGTGATCCGCGCTGTCCTTCCCGCGATTTGGCGCGACCGCCAGTTACCGTGGACAAAAAAAATCGTCAGTCTCGGCAATATCGCCATGTGGTGGCTGAGCGCCGCCATCAATGTCGTTTGCGTAGCGACGATCTGCGCCCTTTTGTTGAAGCCTTCGCTTGTCGAGAACCTGCTGCCGATCGTTATCGGCACGCTTTTCTGTCTCGTCGTCATGCAATTCGTTGAGCTCCGGCTGGGCAATCTTCTGCTGCACGGCCACAGGCGATCTCTGCCCGCGTTTATTGGCGACTTCGCCCTCTATATCGCCTTCACCCTGCACAAACTGTGGTTGCATCTGTTTTCGCTGTGCAAGGCTTTTCTTGTCCACGCACCCGAATTCGTCCGCACGCCGAAGCGCGGCGTTGAAGAAAATCGTTTCTGACGAGCTAGGCGGCCTTCGCGACTTGTGCGGCCGCGCGAAATGCCTTGAGCGCCGCGTCGATGTGCTCCGGCGTATGGGCAGCCGAGATGCTGAAGCGCAACAGCACCTCGCCGTTCGGGGTTGCGGGCGGCAACAGCATGTTGACGTAAATGCCCTGGCTCAAAAGGCTCTTCCAGAAATCGTGCCCTGTTTTAACCCCCTGCATACGGACGCTGCCGACGGGGCCCGCCGCGGAGCAAACGTCGAGACCGATCGCGCGCAGGCCTGCATGAAAAGCCTCGGCATTGCGCCAGAGCTTTTCGCGCAAACCCGGCTCGCCGGAAATGATGCCGAGCGCCGTGCGCGCCGATGCGACGATCGAGAGCGGCAGCGAGGCGGTGTAAAGATAGGGCCGCGCCATCATGCGCAACCAGCGCAGTTCCGCGTGATTGCTCACGCTGAAGCCGCCGATCACACCCACGCTCTTGCTGAAGGTGCCGACGATCACGTCGACTTCCTTTTCAAGGCCGAGATGTTCGACAACACCGCGGCCGTGCTTGCCGTAAATTCCCATGCCGTGCGCCTCGTCGACGACGACAAGCGCGCCGTGGCGCTTGGCGACTGCGGCGATCGATTTCAGGTCGCCGACGTCGCCCCAGACGCTGTAGACGCTTTCCAGGACGACCAGCGTACGGGTGCCCGCGATTTTACTTTCGCGAAAGAGCCGTTCGACGTCGGCCGGATCGTTGTGCGCGAAGGCGTGCACCTCGGCGCCACTCAATCTCGCCGCGTCGAAAATGCTCGCGTGGCTGTGCGCGTCGAGGAAGATTGCATCTTTCTCGCGAGCGAGGCCCGAGATCGCCGCAAGATTGGCCATGAAGCCGGTGCTGTAGATCACCGCTTCGCGGCAACCGTAGAACGAGGCGATTTCCCGCTCGAGCGCGACATGCATTGCGTGGTTGCCGGACGCAACGCGCGAAGCCGTCGAGCCGGTGCCGTAATGAAGGACGGTCTGTTGCGCTGCCTTGATGCAATCGGGATGGAAATTGAGCCCTAGATAGCTGTTGGTGCCGAACATGACCGTCCGGCGGCCGCCGATTACCGCTTCGACGGGACCGAGAACATCTTCAATGACGATTTCGAACGGATTCAGATGGCCTACGGCAAGGCGATCGGCGGATTCGCTGAACTGCCCCGCGCGGCGCAGGATTTCAGAATAGGGCTGCTCGCTCGTCGCGCCGCGTGACGTAGATTTGTCGTCCGCAACGGCCGCGTCCGCCGAGTGCAAGCGACTTAGCATTCAGAACCCCCGATAGCCGTCGCAAATTACTATAGTTCGCACGTCTTGCGAACCCCGCATCGCACAATACCGTCTCACTAAACATATGAAAATTCAGATGATTCTTCGTAATTGAATCAGCCGCATGCAATCAAAAATTGTTATCGGCGCATTTCAACAAGTTCCCCGCGCCATACGACTCGCCGGGTGAGTCGGGCGCAGATCATGAATAGGGGCTGCAGCAGATCGCGGCCGATCCAGCCAAGCGGAGAAAGCAGATCGAGGCGCCATCTGCAGGCAATGTGCAGCACCGCCTCCGTGCCGTACCAAGCGCCAGCGCAAAGCGCGAAGGCAGCAGCGCCAGAGATTGAGAGAATATTCGAAACTGCATAAGTGCCCACGGCGTTGAAAAACAGACCGCCGAGCAACGGCTCGACGATAAACACAAGCGGGTCGTGCACCTTGGTGCAGCTCGCCCATCGCAGATGGCGAAGATAAATGTCACGCCAGCTGCGTGAGCCAATCCGGCGCCTTACGCCGCTGCGAAGCAGCGTAAGGCGCCCGCCTGCTTTCCGAAGTGCGGTTGCGATGGCGCTATCCTCGCAAGGCCCCTCCTGCAACCGCATCAACCCGCCGATCGATTCCAGATCGCGCTTGCGGAATGCGAATGCGTTTCCGAATGCCGCCGCCAATCCGAACAATTCAAGAAACATCTGAATGCGGAACAAGTAGCCGTTACAGCTCGCAGCCTCGATCGCGGAAAAAAGATTTTCAGCATCATCCCCATGCGGCGCTGCCGTAGCGGCGATGACGCCGGGCTTCAGGGTAAGAAGCAGTTCGGCAAGCAGCGCAGAATCCAGCGCAACGCTGTCGTCAAGAAAAACGACGATATCCTCCTTCGCCGCCTCATAGGCCTTTGCCAGATTGCGAAGTTTCGGGTTGGTGAAGGCGGCATTCTCGCCGACAAGCAATTTCATCCGTTCCGGATTGCGTGCAATCACGCCTTGGATCACAGATGCCGCGGGATCGTCTTCGCGCGCAATCGCAATCAGAACTTCGCCGCGAAACGGTGTGAGATCGGCGAGCGCCTGCAGATTGTTTTCGAGATATTGCGAAAGGCCTTTGATGGGCAGAAGCACCGAACAAGCCGGAAGCTCGGCCGGAGCGGCGCCGGGTTTTCGGTGACGCAAGACCGTTACAACGACTGTTGTCAGATAAAACCCCGCCATGCAAATCCAGAGCGCGGTCACAAAAAAACGCATATCGCCCAATTCCACGACAATCTAAATTCGGCTTGTCCAGGCGAGAAAATTGCAATTGCGAGCGGCGAAAGCTATCAGATTGTCCCGCATCGCCCAAACGATGGCTTCATGCGTATCCCGCCTCGCCCCGGAATGGCCGACCCGCAATGGCTCGCCGCGCACGGCTTGCAGAAAAGCTTTGGCGCACGTTCCGTCGTGAAAAATGTGAGCCTCAACCTTACACGCGGCGAAGCGGTCGCGCTGCTAGGCCCGAACGGTGCGGGGAAGACCACTGTGTTTTATATGATCGCCGGGATCATTCCGCCCGACGGCGGCGCGGTCGAAATCGACGGCCGGGATGTGACCGCCTTCCCGCTCTATCTTCGCGCGCGTATGGGCATCGGCTATTTGCCGCAGGAGCCTTCGATTTTTCCCGGCCTGAGCGTCGAAAAAAACATCATGGTGATGCTGGAGGCCATCGAACCCGATCGGAACAAGCGCATGCAGCGCGCCCAGGCGCTGATCGACGAGTTCGATCTCGGCCGCGTTCGCAACAGCCGGGGCAGCGCCCTCTCGGGCGGCGAGCGCCGGCGCGCCGAGATTGCCCGCGCCCTCGCCGCGCGCCCTGCATTCATCTTGCTGGACGAGCCATTCGCCGCGATCGATCCTTTGGCGGTGAACGACATCCGCGATCTCGTGATGCATCTCAAGGACCGCGGCATCGGCGTGCTGATCACCGATCACAATGTGCGCGAGACGCTCGGCATCGTCGACCGCGCCTATATCGTGCATGCCGGGAAAATCCTGATGGAAGGATATCCCGAGGAAATTCTCGCGAGCCGCAAAGTGCGCGATATTTACCTCGGCGAGAACTTCCGCCTTTAGCTAGCGCCGCTTGGCAAGGAGCGCCTTGTCGCGCGCTGTTTTCGGATGCGGTGTAAGCAGTTTCCGGATTGCAGCTAAGTTTGCGAAGCTGGCGGCACCGCGCGGACGCGGAGCGTCATCGGAAACGAGCCGCGACGGCATGCGGCGATGATAGTTCCGATAGCCGAGGAAACGCGGCGTGCGCGCAGGGCGCGGACGCGTTTCGATCGCGTCGTACTGCGCCTGCAGGCGCGCCTCGATTGCGGGCATTTCGCGGGCGCAGGCCAGCTTGTCCGCGGTGCCTGGATTGAAAAACGCGGCAAGCCAGTTTTTGCCGCGGATCGGCCTGCGCAGAACATAAATGCCGACCCAGGCCACGCCTTCGCAACCCGGCGCGCGGCGCAGCTCCGCGAGCAGAAGTGCGTTCAATTCGTGCGGCCTGAGAACCGATTTCCGCATGTGATTCGCCCTGCCGAAATCACAGGCGATTTGCCCGCATCTGTCTACGACTCGTGAAAGTTGAAGGCAGAAAAAGCGTTTACGGCTGGATGCAACGCCACTTTTGCGGGAGACAGGCGATCCCAATGTTGGAGCACGCGGCGGCGCCTTTGCCGGTCAGCGAACAAACGCGGCAGCTATCGGTCCATTCTTTGCAGCTCGCCGGGATGCCGGCCGGCTGCACGGCCGCCGGCTTCGGCTTGGGAAAATCCAGAATTTCGGCCGCCGGTACAGGAGACGTGAGGACAAGCGACGCGCAAAATGCCGTCAAAAACAGGCGCATCTTCAGAACCAATACTTTCGCGCTTCCCACTCGTTCTTCCAGCCGGTGAGAGCGCCCTTTCTGAACTGCAAGAATAAACGTTCGCTGACCCAAGGCGGATAGACGCCGGGGATCGCGGCCGGCTGCTGTACGACATAGATTTCTGAATCGCGGCTGCTTTTCACGCGAAGCAGGTTTCCGCCGTAGACCGACGCCACCTCCTCCGGCGTCATGCCGAAGCGCAAAAGTTCGCTCGGCACGCGCGCGCAACCGAGCGCCAGCCACCAAACGCAGAAAGCCGCGAAAAAACGCCGCATGTCACGACTATATCCGGAATTCTTGCGGCCGGAAATCGCGCCAAGACACTCGACGAAAGAGCGGAAGCCGCGCAGAATCCGCCCATGGCAGCATCGAAGGATGAGCGGGAAAAGCCGCGCGGCGAAGCCCAGATTCTTCAGTTTCGCGAACGGTCTTCCTCCAAGCCGCAGCCGCTTCGCCAGGCGCCCTCGGACGACGATACGGTCGAGCCGCTGAGCACCGGCGCGCTCATCAAGATTGCCCTTTTGGTCATTTTTCTCGTCGTCGGCGGCGTCTGGCTGATGAACAAGCTGCGCGATATCGGGCGGCTGGAAGATTGTGCCATGCAAGGCCGGAGAAACTGCGTCACGATCACAGTGCCGGGCCGGAACCAATAAGACTGGCTTTCATCGAATCCGAGTATAATTTCAGGGTCTTGGCCAGAGGGGATCAGGCGGCGCAAAGGCTCGGGATCATCATGCGCGAAAAAGAGCTTCGCATTGCCCTCGTGTGTTTTGGTGGGGTTTCGCTCGCCATCTACATGCACGGCATTTCGAAAGAAATTCTGAAGCTTCTGCGCGCTTCCGCCCGGCTGCACGGCATATCCGACCGCCGCGCTCGCGAGACGGCTGACTTTTTCGAGGGGCTGGATAACAGCGAGAACGAATACGACACCGAGGCCGATTATTTCGATCTCCTGCGCCTGATCGGGAAGCGCGATCTCGAACTGCGGGTCGTTGTCGACATCATCGCAGGATCGTCGGCGGGCGGCATCAACGCGACCATGCTCGCGCGCGTGATCGCGCACGATCTGCCGATTCGAAAACTGCGCAATTTGTGGCTTGAGAACGCCGATGTCAGCGTTCTGCTTTCGCCCGAAGCCAAGGCAAAAGCCTGGAGCAAATTTTTTTTGAAGCCCCTGATATGGGCTGCGTCGCGTCTCGGCTACATCGAATTTTCGGATTCAGAAGTGCGCGACAAGGTTTCGCTCTTCCTCCGCTCGCGCTGGTTCAAGCCGCCGCTGGACGGAATGGGCATGACCGCGCTGATGTACGAAGCGGTGACGATCTCAGGTGAGCCCCGCTCGCCAACCGCGTCGCTGCTCCCCACGGGGCAAAATCTGGATCTGTTCGTGACGATGACCGACTATTACGGCCATATCGAGCGCATGCAGATCCATACTCCATCGCTTATCCACGAAGTCGAGCACAGGCAGCTCGTTCGGTTCAAATACCGCCGCTACGCGAACAACGAAGTCGAAAGCGATTTCACGCTCGACAACGCGGCGGGTCTCGCTTTCGCGGCACGGGCGACGTCCTCCTTTCCCGGTGTGTTTCCGCCCGCACAGCTCATCGAAGTGGATCAGCTCCTGGAGCAACGCGGCGAGACATGGCCTGACCGCGAGGAATTCATCGTCGACAACTTCGAGCGCTATATCCGCCTGGACCTCGATCCCACGCACGCATCGTTTATCGACGGCGCAGTGCTGAACAACCATCCTTTCCGCGAAGCGATTTCGGCCATCCGGGGCAGGCCCGCGTATCGCGAGGTCGACCGTCGGCTCGTTTATATCGATCCCAACCCCGCGCCTGTGCGTTCGATCAAATACCGGAAAGTTCCGGGATTTTTCCTGACATTGAAAGGCGCGCTCGCCGACATTCCTGCCAACCAGCCGGTTTCCGACGAATTACGCTGGGTGTACGATCATAACGTGGAAGCGCGCGCTTTCCGTTCCGTGATCGAAGGCGCGCGGCCGCAGATCAGCGTGCTCGTTTCAGATACGATCACCGAAAAGTTAGACAAGAAAATTTCCTCCGAACAGATCAAACTCTGGCGCGAGCAAATCAATTCGCGGGCTGCGCGCGATGCGGGCTTCGCCTACGAGGGTTATGCGCGGCTCAAGCTCGCTTCCGTGCGGAATTTCGTCACGAGGATCATCCTCGAAATCGGCGGCATACCCGCACGTTCACCTGCTGCGCGCGCCACAAACGAGATCATCGAGGCTTGGGCGGCGCGCCGCGGCATCGTTTACGACCGAGGCGGACACGACGCGGTGCTGCGTGAAAACAGCGGGACGGAAAAGCTTCCGCAATGGGCCCGGTTTTTCCTCGCTTTCGACGTAGACTATCGCAAGCGGCGCCTCAACTTCCTGATCGAGGCGCAAAACCGGCTCTATCACATGCTGGACGAGGATCGCTATCGCGGCCTCGAAGCGAGCGTGGTGGACGGCCTGAAGCGCGAATTCTACCGCAAGCTCGACGTCTTGCAGCGCTGCGAGGAGGCGAAATTCTACAGCGTCGAAGCGCACGGCCTCGTCGGCGAACTGTTCGGTCTCGATCCCGACGAGGAGGACGCGAAGGACCTTTCGGCCTTCGCCAAGCGCTTTGTCGACGACAACCACGAAAAGATCGACCGCTTGATCGAATTGCTCGCGAAGGAAATCGACCTTGCAGCCAGCACCCGCGATCTCGACGACCTGATCGCCTCGCTCGATCCGGCGAAATGGACGCCGGAAGCACACCGCGAGGTGCTGATCAATTATCTCGGTTTTCCGTTCTGGGATGTATTGACCTTTTCGGTCGCGAGCGCGAACGGCGCGGGCGAAATCCAGGAAATTCTCGTCGACCGCATCAGCCCGCAGGATTTGCGCGCGCTCAAAGGCACCGATCGGGCCGAGACCCTAAAGGGAACAGGTTTCGGGCATTTCGCGGCGTTTCTGTCACGCGCCTACCGCGAAAACGATTATCTGCTCGGGCGCCTGCACGCGATCGACCGGCTGATCGATATCGTCTGCGATTCCGCGAATATCGAGCCGGACTCAGCCGACATCCTGCGGATCAAGAAAAGCGCGTTCACGCGCGCGCTCGAAACCGAAGAAAAACAGCTCACGCACAGCGGCGATTTATTCGCCGCCCTTCACCGACATATCGATGCTCTCGTTCCTGACTAGCTCCGGCTCCGATGCCGGCGCAGGCGCAAAGGTTGGCATGCGTTGCGCGGGAGGCTGTGCGGGAGCCTGCGCGGGAGTCTGCGTGCGAGCTTGCTGCTGAGTCTGACGGCCTCTTGCCGCGGCGGGCTCAGGCGCCGTTTGCAGCACCGTCACGACGCGCCGGTTCTGCGACCAGCAGGAGACGTCGTTGCAAGTCGCCACCCGTTTCTCACGGCCGTAGGACGCAAGATGAATGCGGCTTTTGTCGACGCCGTGGGAAGCGAGATATTTCTCCACCGCCGCCGCGCGCTGCTCGGAAAGCTTCTTGTTCTTTTTCTTGTCGCCCTTTTCGTCGCTGTGGCCTTCGACCGTGATACGGTACGCGGGATATTTCGCAAGCCACGCAGCCTGTTTGTCGAGCAAGGCAATGGAGGTTTGCGTCAGTTCCGCGGAGTTTTCGTTGAAGAAAACGCGGTCCCCGACGTTCAGGAGAAAGTCCTGCGTCGTACCCGCTTCGACCCCACCTGAAACTTTGGCTTCGGGTGTCGTCTGATTTTCGGCGCAACCAACCGCCAATAACAAACAGGCGGCAATTGCGGCTGGCTTCGCGGCCGCCGCGAACTTGCCCGCTACGGAAACCCACATGACGCATCCAGGCGCACCCCGCGCCTGCCCCTAGTCATTAGTCTAGTCTTTTTTGGAGCCGCGCCTAGCCCGGTTTTATCGGCCAAAATAGCCGCGATACCAGTCGACAAAAGCGCCGACCCCTTCTTCGACGGATGTGGCCGGGCGGTAACCGGTGAGCCGCTCCAGAAGGTCGGCGCTCGCAAACGTATCGGTGACGTCGCCCGGCTGCATCGGAAGCAACTTTCGTTTTGCGGATTTCCCGAGCTTCGCCTCGATCGCGGCGATGAAGTCGAGAAGCGGCACCGGCTTCCCTCGCCCGATATTGACGACGCGGAACGGGGCGGCGGGGCTTATAGAGTCGAGCGCATCGGTATCGTTCGCGCTTTCGCGCGACGGCACGACGCTCACGAGGCGCACAATCGCCTCGACGAGGTCGCCGACATAGGTGAAGTCGCGGGACATTTTTCCTTCACCGTAAATCTCGATCGGGCGATCGTTCAAAATTGCATCGACAAATTTGAACAGCGCCATATCGGGCCGGCCCCACGGGCCATAGACGGTGAAGAAGCGGATCGCGGTCGTGGGAATGTTGAAGAGATGCGCGTAGCTGTGCGCCATCAGCTCGCCCGCCTTCTTGGTCGCGGCATAGAGCGTCATCGGAAAATCGGCGCGGTCGGTTTCCAGAAACGGCATCTTCTCGTTCGCGCCATAGACCGAGCTCGTGGACGCAAGCAAAAAATGCTTTGGCGGATTCTTGCGCAGGAGTTCGAGCAGATTGAACGTGCCGACGAGGTTCGAATCCACATAGGCACGGGGATTTTCCAGGCTGTAGCGCACGCCGGCTTGCGCCGCGAGATGCACGACGATGTCGGCCTTTGCCCCGGCGTAAACCGAGGCGAGCCGCGCTTCGTCTTCCAGCATGAGCGTGTGCGCGGTGAAGCGGTTGGATTTCGCGAGCGATGCATGACGCTTTTTCTTAAGCTCGACGTCGTAATAGGGCGTCATGCCGTCGACGCCCTGCACCTCGTGGCCGTCCGCGAGCAAACGTTTCGCGAGGTGAAAGCCGATAAAACCTGCGGTGCCGGTGATGAGAAAACGCATGAAAAGCTTATAGCCCCTTTGGACTGCCCTGCTTCACTGTCATGCCCGGCTTTCGGCAGGGCATCCACGCCTTTCTTCGGAAAAAGTTAAGGCACAAACGCCTTACCGCGCGCTTAGAGGGTCAGCGGGTGCAGCATCCGCGATCCGTAGCTGAACGCGCTCCCTGCCCTGCCAGCGGTCGACCGCGAGGCAGCCCGCAAGGTGCATCGTTTGCCCGCGCGCAGCCATCAGCGCCTGGCCCAACGGCCGCTCGAGGCAACGAAAGGCGATCGCGTCCAAAGCCGCGCCGTCGGCGGCGCGGAGCCGCACGCGCACATGCGCGCCTCCGACCGGATCGGCATAGGCGACGATATGCGACGGAAAGGCAAAGACGGGCTCGGGATTGCCCGCGCCGTAAGGGCTCGCGCGCTCGATCATCTCGACGAGCTCGTGGTTCGCGCCGCGCGCGGTGATCGCGGCGTCGATGGTAAGCGTGTCTTCCGCGCGTGCGCGTTCCACCGCCTCGGTCAGCTCTCTTTCCAGGAAGGCGCGGAAGGCGCCGATCTTCTCGCGCGCGATCGTCAACCCTGCGGCCATTGCGTGGCCGCCGCCTTTCAGCAGGATCCCCTCGACCATGGCGCCGCGCACCACGCTGCCAAGATCGACGCCGGGGATCGAGCGCGCCGAGCCAGTGCCGGTCTCGCCCAGCATTGCGATGGCAAAAGCCGGGCGGCCGAAACGTTCTTTCAGGCGCGCGGCGACGAGGCCGACGACGCCGGGGTGCCAGCCCTCGCCGGAAGCGAGCACGATCGCGCCGCGCTCTTCGTGACCGAGTGCGGCAAGCGCCTCAGCTTCGGCCTGTTCGAGCGTAGCCTTCTCCACCGCTTGCCGTTCCTTGTTCAGACGATCAAGTTCGCCGGCAATGCGGTTTGCCTCCGCCGGGTCGTCAGTGACCAGAAGCCGCACGCCAAGCGTCGCATCGCCAATCCGGCCGCCTGCGTTGATGCGCGGTCCCAAAAGAAAGCCAAGATGGAAAGGGGCCGGCGGACCGTCGAGGCGCGCGACATCCATCAGCGCGCGCAGTCCTTCGGATTCGCGATTTTTCAAGACGATCAGGCCTTTCTTCACGAAGGCGCGGTTCAAGCCGGTGAGCGGCACCACGTCCGCCACCGTCCCCAGCGCGACGAGATCGAGGTGCTGCAAAAGATCCGGCTCGGGGATCGAGCCGCCCCAGTGACCGCGGCGGCGCAGCTCGCGCAAAAGCGCGGCCGCCGCCATGAACACAAGGCCCACGGCCGCGAGCTGACTTAACCCGGAAATATCGTCGGCACGGTGCGGATTCACGATCGCATAGGCATAGGGAAGATCGGTGGGCGCCTGGTGATGATCGATCACGATCACGTCCATCCCAAACTTGTTCGCTTCCGCGAGCGCCTCATGGCTCGTCGATCCGCAATCGACGGTGACGAGCAGCGACGCGCCGCGTTCCGCAAGCCGGCGTACGGCTTCGATGTTGGGGCCATAGCCCTCGAAAATCCGGTCGGGAATGTAGAAGAGCGGATCGAGCCCGGATGCGCGCAGCACGCGGACGAGCAGCGCCGTCGAGGTCGCGCCGTCCACGTCGTAGTCGCCGAGAATCGCAATTTTTTCCTTGCGCAGGACGGCATCGGCCATCCGTTCGGCTGCCCGATCCATGTCGGTGAGCACGGAAGGGTCCGGCATCAGATTACGAATGCTCGGATTCAGAAAATTCTCGACGTCTTCGAGCCCCACGCCCCGGCAGGCGACGATGCGCGCCAGGATTTCCGGCAGGCCGTCGCGCTGATGAATCGCGAGCGCCGTCTGCGCCGCGCGCAAATCACAGCGGTCACGCCAGATTCTCCCGGTCACGGAATTGGTGACGCCGAGAAAGGCGCGCTCGGGCGGTTGCGGGACGGCCAATGCGGTCATTATGAGTTCCAGGACTCAGAAGATTTTCCGATATTGAATAAAGCCGGAGCGATCCGCCAGCTTGTCGTAAAGCGCGCGCGCCGCCGCGTTACCCTCCTGCGTGAGCCAGTAGACTCGGCTTGCACCCGCCTTTTTCGCTTCCGCGTAGACGGCCTCGATCAGTGCGCGGCCAAGACCCAGCCCGCGTACGTCTTGGTCGACGAAGAGATCCTGCAAGTAGCAGTAATTGCCCACAGTCCACATCGAGCGGTGATAGAGATAGTGCACGATGCCCTTCAGCGTATCCCCGACATAGGCGCCAAGCGCGAACATCGGTTCCGAAGGATCATGTAGCCGCGCCCAGGCGGTATCGGTCGCGGCAGCGGGCACCTCGGCCTTATAGAATTTCAGATAGCCCTGCCAGAGCGGCTCCCAGGCCGCGCGTTCGGCTGCGGTAATCGGCCGGACAACGAACCGCGCGGCCATCGAGGGCTCAACTCAGATGGAACTTATCGAGCTTGCGGTGTTCCGCGTCGATCCAGCGCACGGTGCCGGTCGCCGAGCGCATCACGACCGTGCTCGTATAAATGCGATCGGCCTCGAAGCGGACACCGCGCAAAAGCGCGCCGGTCGTGACGCCGGTCGCGGCGAACATGCAATCACCGCGCACCATGTCCTTCAGGTCGTATTTCTTCTTCGGGTCCTTCACGCCCATTTTCGCCGCGCGTTCCCGTTTTTGGTCGGTGTCGAGCACCAAGCGGCCCTGCATCTGGCCGCCGATGCAGCGCAACGCCGCCGCGGCGAGCACGCCTTCGGGCGCACCGCCGATACCCATATAGATATCGACGCCGGTGTTTTTCGGATCCGTTGTGTGAATGACGCCCGCCACGTCGCCGTCGGTGATGAGATGCACGGCCGCGCCCGTCTTGCGTACGGCCGCGATCATATCGGCGTGGCGCGGACGATCGAGGATCAGCGCAGTGATGTGCGAGGGCTTCACACCCTTCGCTTTTGCAAGCGCGCGAATATTTTCATCAGGCGAGATGTCGAGATCGACAACGCCGGCGGGATAGCCCGGCCCGATCGCGATTTTTTCCATGTAGACATCGGGCGCATTTAAGAGCGTGTCGCCTTCCGCCATCGCCATCACGGCGATCGCGCCCGGCATGTTCTTCGCGCAAAGCGTCGTCCCTTCCAGCGGATCGACGGCGATATCGACCTTCGGACCCTTCTTGTTGCCGACGTTTTCACCGATATAGAGCATCGGCGCTTCGTCGCGCTCGCCCTCGCCAATCACGATAGTGCCGTCAACCGTAAGGCCGTTCATTTCGCGGCGCATGGCGTCAACCGCCGCCTGGTCGGCGGCCTTCTCGTCGCCACGGCCGCGCAAATGCGCAGCGGCAACCGCCGCGCGCTCAGTGACGCGGGCGATCTCGATCGAAAGCACCCGCTCGTTCAGCAAACTCGCCTTATCGGACATTCCCTCGCTCCCCGGAACTTTTTAACTCTTTTCGATGCGAATGACTTGTGGTTTCTCCGCCAGCACACCTTCCTTCTCGATGGCGGCAAGGGCGCGGCGAACCGCATCCTCGGTCGTAGCATACGTAATCAGTACGACCGACGCAGAGGCGCCTGCGGCGCCCGGATTGTCACCGCCATGCGGGCGGCCTTTCCTCCGCCGCTGCATGATGGATTCGAGCGAAATATTCTCGTCCGCCATGCGGCGCGCGATGGTGGCGGCGGTGCCGGGCCTGTCGAGCGCCGCGAGGCGAATGTAGTAACCACCCTCGTGGCGCTGCATCGGGGCGCGCGAAAGCTTCCCGAGCTTGCCCACCGGGCGGCCGAACGGATGCACTTTGCGGCCCGCGGCAAGATCGACGATGTCGGCGACAACGGCGGAAGAAGTCGCGTCTCCGCCTGCGCCGGGGCCGACGAGAGTGAGCTCCATCATATCGGAATCCACTGCGACCGCGTTAAGGACACCGTCGATCTCGGCGATTACCGATCCTTTCGGCACCATGGTCGGGTGCACACGCTGCTCGATGCCGCCGTCGCTGCACACCGCAACGCCGAGCAACTTTACGCGATAGCCGAGGTCGTCGGCCGCTTCGAGATCGGCGAGTGTGATCGACTCGATCCCTTCAATGTAAATCGCGTCGGAGTCGATTTCCGTGCCGAAGGCGAGGCTCGTCAGAATCGCGATTTTGTGCGCGGTGTCGAAACCGCCGATGTCGAAGGTCGGGTCGGCTTCGGCGTAGCCGAGCTTCTGCGCTTCCTTCAGGCACTCGGCGAAGGAGCGGCCCTCCTTCTGCATCTGCGTAAGAATGAAATTGCAGGTGCCGTTCAGAATTCCATAAACGCGCGAAATGCGGCTGCCGCCAAGACCTTCACGCAGCGTCTTCACGATCGGAATGCCGCCCGCTACCGCCGCCTCGAACGAGAACGGCACGCTATTCTGCTCGGCGAGCTTCGCAAGCGATACGCCGTGTTTGGCGATCAACGCCTTGTTCGCGGTGACGACACCATGGCCCGCCTTGAAGGCGGCTTCGACCGAGCTTTTCGCCGGATCGCCCTCGCCGCCCATCAGTTCCACAAAGACGTCGATCCCCGGGTCGGCGGCAAGCGCCACCGGGCTTTCCACTTTCCGGATTTTCGAGAGATCGATCGTGTTGTCCTTGGGCGGATCCTTCGAGGCATAAGCCACGAGTTCGATCGCACGCCCTGCGCGGGCAGCGAGTTCGTCGCGCGAGCGCAGCAGCATGCGCACCGTCGCCGAGCCGACGGTTCCGAGGCCCGCGAGACCCAGTTTGAGCGGTTCGGCCATGGGGAAAACCGGATTGTTTGCGCGGGCTTTACCCGCGCGCTTTTAGGGGAATGACGTTGTGCAAAATTTTGTCGGCGTTGTCGAGGAAGTGCCGCAGATTGCGCGCGGCCTGCCGGATGCGCTGCTCGTTCTCGACGAGCGCGAGCCGCACATAGCCCTCGCCTTGCTCGCCGAAGCCGATGCCGGGAGAAACCGCAAAACCCGCTTTCTCGACGAGAAGCTTCGAGAATTCGCGGCTGCCGAGCTCCTTGAAACGCTCCGGCATCGGCGCCCAGGCAAACATCGAGGCGCGCGGCGCCGGAATTTGCCAGCCGGCGCGGCCGAAGCTTTCCACCAGCGCATCGCGGCGGCGCTTATAAGTCGCGCGCATCTCGTCGATGCATTCCTGCGGGCCGTTCAAGGCCGCAGTCGCCGCGACCTGCACCGGCGTGAAGGCGCCGTAGTCGAGATAAGATTTCACGCGCACGAGCGCTGCGATCAGCCGCTCGTTGCCGACGGCGAAGCCCACGCGCCATCCCGGCATGGAGAATGTCTTCGACATCGAAGTAAATTCGACTGCGACGTCCATCGCGCCCGGCACCTGCAGGATCGAGGGCGGCGGGACGTTGTCGAAATAGACCTCGGAATAAGCGAGGTCGGAGAGCACGATCAGGTCGTGGGTCTTCGCGAATTTCACGACGTCGCGGTAGAAATCGAGATCGGCGACCTGCGCGGTCGGGTTCGACGGAAAGCAGGTAATCAGCGCGATCGGTTTCGGCGTCGAATGCAGCACGGCTTTTTCGAGGGCGTGAAAAAACGCCGGGCCCGGCTCGCACGGAACGGAGCTGATGGTTCCTTCCGCCATCAGGAAACCGAAGGCGTGAATCGGGTAGCTCGGATTGGGAACGAGCACGAGATCGCCCGGGCCCGTGATTGCCTGCGCCATATTGGCGAAGCCTTCCTTCGAGCCGAGGGTAACGCAAATCTGCGTATCGGGATTGAGCTTCACGCCGAAGCGGCGGCCGTAATAGGCCGCTTGCGCTTTCCGCAGCCCCGGAATGCCTTTTGAAGCCGAGTAGCGGTCGGTATGCGGCTTACCTACGGTCTCGCGCATTTTTTCGACAACATGCGCGGGCGCCGGCAGATCAGGGTTGCCCATGCCAAGATCGATGATGTCCATGCCCTGATTGCGGGCGGCAGCCTTCACCCGGTTCACGACCTCGAAAACGTAGGGCGGCAAACGGCGGATGCGGTGAAAGTCTGGCGACATGGTTCTGAACCCTGGATTGAATTTCGGTATTCTACATTAAAAAGCAGGAAAATGCACTTAGTGGTTTTACCTCGCGCTGCATTTCCAATCAGTTGCTATTGTCGATCTTCCTCTTCACGCTGCCCTCGCGGTCGGCAACCAGCTTTTTCAGCTGCTCCTCGACGGCCTGGCGCTCCATCTCGGTCATAACGGGCGCCTCGTTCGGGCTCGCGTTCGGTGTGGCACCGACATTAGGGTATTCCGGTGCAGGGCCCGGGCCGGCAGGCGGCAGCGCCACATTGACAAACGGAACCGGTACGTCACCCGCGCAGCCGGATAACGCGAGCGCCATGAGCGCGCCGAAGAAAGCGGCGCGGGCGGCTCGTCCTGTTCCTCTGCAATCCGGCAAATACGGCACCGTCTACCCTCTGGGGCTCTCCTTGCCGCTTATTATGGCGGAAGCGCGGTATAGGGGGCATTAACCCAGAGTTTTAGCCGTCTCAAGAGGTTCGGGAGTGGGGCATTTGCTCCTGCCCCGCCGGTCGGGACAACAGAATCTGTCCGTGATAGCTAAACAGAATTAAGTGCCGAGGCGGCTGACTTGAAATGGATAACCTATGCAGGAATTTCTGGAACAGCTCCGAAGATTAGGTCCTGAAAATAGTCCAACAAGAAATACGGCTGCTACCGCCGCAGATATTATCGAACGCAGCGTCTGCATGATGGAGCCGATCATCGTCAGGGTACAACAGGAACAATTACGCAATTTTCTCGCGCTTATCGAAAACGAGATTTCGTCGGGTGGCTCGCTCGAAAGCCTGCTGAAAAAAGTTCGGAGAAGCCCGCTATTCAATCAGCCGGAAACAGCTTCATTTAAATTTAAACGGTCACGTTAGCCGATTAGCGAACCCATGAGCGATCTTGTCGTCATTTCAGAAGGTTACCGCCTTCTGCAACAGGAGCTGCACCAAAATCCGAACTATGGTGTTGCTTCAATCGGTTATGCACCTTTTGTGAAGCAGACTCTGGAGCTGTGCGGGGCAAGATCGCTCTCCGACTACGGAGCCGGAAAACAAAATCTTTGGAAAGCTCTCACTCGGCTTGGCGTAAAGGGGGTCGAATACTTCCCCTACGATCCTGCCTTTCCCGAATATGGCCCCCCAAAGCCCGCGGATCTCGTCTGCTGCATCGACGTACTGGAGCACATCGAACCGGCATTCCTCGAATCCGTATTGCTCGATCTGAGCAGGATCACAAAACAATTTGGATTCCTCTCCATTGCGACCGTTCCTGCCGGCAAAACGCTGCCAGACGGGCGCAACGCGCATCTGATCCAGGAGCCTTCTTCCTGGTGGCTGCCCAAGCTCTGCCGATATTTCGAGATCGCCCAACTCGGACGTCATCCGCAAGGCTTCTGGGTGATCGTCGAACCGCGAAAACAATAAGCACTTCGCACTGCAACACGCCCGTTCTATCGGCTCGCCGCGCGTTTCTTGCGCCGTCAAAATGCCTTGCCCATCTCTCAGAGAAAACTGCAAACTAAAGTTCGTATTTTGAGCGTAAGAACCTGGCGAGAGACCATGGACAGCAAAAACGACAGCAAAACGCCCGGCGCGCCAACGCCGGCGCTCGATCCCGACGCCTTCGCGCGCAATCTCGCGCGGCTCGTGGAGGAAAGCGGCAAGGCGATGGCCGCCTATCTGAAGCCGCGCGAAGACGGAAAAGCGCGCGAGGAAATGGCGGAAGAAATCGCCGACGTCGTGAAGACACTTTCGCAGGTCGCCGAATACTGGATGGCCGACCCGCAGCGTACGCTGGAAGCGCAAACGAATCTGTTCAAGGGCTACATGGATCTGTGGGCGCAGACGATGCGCCGGATGGCTGGCGAGCCCGCCGAGCCCGTGATTAAGCCCGATACGAAAGATCGCCGTTTCGCGCATCCCGAATGGTCGTCGAACCCGTTCTTCGACGCGCTGAAGCAGATGTATCTTCTCACCGCCAACTGGGCCGAGAAGATCGTCCGCGACGCCGAAACGCTCGATGACGAAACGAAGCTGAAGGCGAACTTTTACGTACGGCAGCTTGCGAGCGCGATCTCGCCTTCCAATTTCGTGCTGACGAACCCCGAGCTCTTCCACGAAACGCTCGGCACAAGCGGCGAAAATCTCGTGCGCGGCATGCATATGCTCGCGGAGGACATCGCCGCCGGCAAAGGTAACCTGCGAATCCGCCAATCCGACTATGAAGGTTTCGAGGTCGGGCGCAATCTTGCGACGTCGCCCGGCAAGGTGATTTTCGAAAACGAGCTGTTCCAGCTCATCCAATATGCGCCGACGACCGAAACCGTGATGTCGATTCCGGTGCTTGTGGTACCGCCCTGGATCAACAAGTTCTACGTGCTCGATCTCACGCCGGATAAATCCTTTATCAAATGGATGGTCGACCAGGGACTCACGGTGTTCGTGATCTCTTGGGTGAACCCTGATTCCGCGCATGCGGAGAAAAGCTTCGCCGATTACATGCGCGACGGCGTTCTGACCGCGCTCGATCGCATCGAAATGGCGACGGGCGAGAAACGCGCGCATACCATCGGTTACTGCGTCGGCGGCACGTTACTGGCCGTCACGCTCGGTTATCTTGCGGCGAAAAACCAGGATCGCGTCGAAAGCGCGACCTTCCTCACCACCCAGATCGATTTTACGCACGCGGGCGAACTCAAGGTGTTCGTCGGCGAAGAACAGATCGCGAGTCTGGAGCGCCGCATGAAGGAAGCGGGCTATCTGGAAGCCAGCAAGATGGCGACGGCGTTCAACCTCCTGCGCGCGAACGACCTCGTGTGGCCGTTTGTCGTGAACAATTATCTGCGCGGGAAAAAGCCCTTTCCGTTCGATATCCTGTACTGGAATTCGGATTCGACGCGTCTTCCCGCCGCGAACCACGCCTTCTATCTCCGAAACTGCTATCTCGAGAACAAGCTTTCGAAGGGCCTGATGACGATCGAGAACACGCGGATCGATCTAAGCAAGGTCAACATCCCGATCTACAACCTCGCCACCCGCGAAGATCACATCGCGCCCGCGAAATCGGTTTTCCTCGGCAGCCAGTTTTTCGGCGCGCCGGTGAAATTCGTGCTTGCCGGCTCCGGCCACATCGCGGGTGTCGTGAACTCGCCCCTCAAGCAGAAATATCAATACTGGACCGGCGACGCGCCGAAGGGCGACCTCGAAACGTGGCTTTCGACCGCCGAGGAGCATGCGGGCTCGTGGTGGCCGGATTGGTTCGCGTGGCTCTCCACCATGAGCGGCGAGCGCGTGCCTGCGCGCGAACCGGGTTGCGGCAAGCTCAAGCCGATCGAGGACGCGCCCGGCCGCTACGTAAAAGTGCGCGCTTGACGCCGGCACCCGCTCCATCCAGATGGATGGAACGGGGGCGATCATGAATTCGTTTATTTCGATTCACGTTTTTCAACAAAAGATCGGCGCCGAGATCGGCGTGTCGCAATGGCATGTCGTGACGCAAGACATGATCGACGGTTTCGCCGATGTTACCGGCGATCATCAATTCATTCACGTCGATCCGGAGCGGGCGAAGAAAGAAACGCCGTTCGGCGGCACGATCGCGCACGGCTATCTCATGCTCTCGCTGCTCGCGCCGATGGGCTACGAGGCATTGCCGCCGATCAATGGCGTGGCTCACCGCATCAATTACGGGCTCGATAAAGTCCGCTTCCTCACGCCGGTTAAGCCCGGCTCGCGCGTGCGCGCCCGTTACAAGCTGCGCGAAGTGACGGAGCGCGGCGAAAAGGAGTTTTTGCTGAAGAATGAGGTAACGGTCGAGATCGAAGGTGCGGAGAAGCCCGCGCTTTATGCGGAGTCGCTGACAATGATTGTGCTGAAATAGTTCAGCGAATTCCCAGCGCCTTATGCGTCTGCAAACTCAAATTCCATTGCGGATGCTTGAGGCAATATTCGATCGCGCGCCTGGTGTTCTCCGCGACATTCGGCCCGTCCATCGGCTGCAAGGAGAAATGCTCGAAGGCGAGCGACGCGAAATCTTCCGGTTTTGCCCCTTCCTGCGGATAGACGAGTTTCAATTCGTTGCCGGATTTCAGGCGCAGCTCCGCGCCCGCCTTCGGACTCACGCAAATCCAGTCAAGACCCGGCGGCGGCTCGAGGGTGCCGTTGGTTTCGACCGCCACCTCAAATCCGCGCGCATGCAGTGCATCCAATAATTTCGTATCCACCTGCAAGAGCGGCTCGCCCCCCGTGAGCACGGTGAAACGCCGCTCGCTTCCCGCACCCCATTCGCCGGCAATCGCATCGGCGAGCGCCTCCGCGTCCTTGTACTTGCCCCCCTTGGTTCCGTCGGTACCGACGAAATCGGTATCGCAGAACTGACAGACGGCCTCGGCGCGATCCTCCTCCCGGCCGGACCACAAATTGCAGCCTGCAAAACGGCAGAAAACCGCGGGGCGGCCGGTGTGGACGCCCTCGCCTTGCAACGTCAGGAAAATCTCTTTGACCGCGTACATGAGATCGTGAATAGAGAGGCCGAATTCGAGCGGAAACTATGTCGACGCCAGGTGCAAACGCAATCAGCATCGTGCAGCGCTTCGAGTGGGACGCGATGCACCGCATCCCCGGTCACGAGGGTATATGTAAGGCGTATCATGGCCATCGCTATGCCGCCGAATTCACGCTTACGGCCGGCAAGCTCGATACGCTCGGCCGCGTGGTGGACTTTTTCACCGTCGAGGAAGTGCTTGGCGGCTGGATCAAGAAGCACTTCGACCACACGGCGATCCTGTACAAAAACGACGACGAGCCTTCGGTCAAACCGGTGATCGAGGCGAACAAGCGGCTCGGCCGGCCTGCCTATCTTCTCGACGGCCATCCGACGGTCGAAGTCATCGCCGCTGAGCTCGGCAAGGTCGCGGCCGAGCTTCTGAAACCGCACGGCGTACGCGTCGTTTCGATCCGCCTCTGGGAAACGCCGGAATGCTCCGCCGTGTGGACGGCGTAGCGTCTAGGGGAACATCGCCCGCTGCATCAGGCCTTCCGTCTCCGGGAAGCCGAGCATCAGATTCATGTTCTGCACGGCCTGGCCGGAAGCGCCTTTCACCAGATTGTCGAGCGTCGAAATGACGATCGCCCTCCCCGGCGTCCGGTCGGCGACGACGCCGATCTGCACGAAATTCGTACCGCGCACATGCCGCGATTGCGGCACGCGGCCGAAGTCGAGCACCTGAATGAAAGCCTCGTTCTTGTAGTAGTCGGCAAGAATTTTATGAATCTGCTCCGCGCCGGTTTTGCCGTCACCCTTCACATAGTGCGTGGCGTAGATACCCCGGTTCATCGGCACGAGATGCGGCGTGAAGCTCGGGACAACCTTGCGCTTCGCGGCGAGCGAAAATTCCTGGTCGAGCTCCGACATGTGCCGGTGCCGGCCGACTCCATAGGCGTGGAAACCTTCCGAGACTTCGCTGAACAGCATTTCCTCGCGCGCCGCCCGCCCGGCGCCGGTCATGCCGGATTTGGAATCGATGACGATCGAGTCCGTGTCGATCGCGCCCGCTTCGAGCAACGGAACGATCGCGAGGATGGACGTCGTCGTGTAGCAGCCGGGGTTGGCGACGAGCCGCGCCTTCTTCACCTCGTCGCGATAGAGCTCGGTGATGCCGTAAACCGCTTCCTTCTGCAGCTCGACCGCCTGATGCGCGTGGCCGTACCACTCTTCATAGGCGACCGGGTCGTGCAACCGGAAATCCGCGGAGATATCGACAATCTTCAGCTCCGGCTTCTTCTCGAGCAGGTTTTTGATGACGGTCTGCGTCGTGCCGTGCGGCAGCGCCGCGAATACGAGATCGAGCGAGCCCGTATCGACTTCCTCGATCTTTACGAGGTTCGGCAAGTCGATCCCGAAAAATTGCGGCCAGACCTGCGCGAGCGGTTTTCCCGCGTGGCGTTCGGCGGTCAGCGCCCTGATCTCGACGCGCGGATGCGAGAGCAAAATGCGTAGCGCCTCGCCTCCGGTGTAGCCGGATGCGCCAAGAATGCCGATGCGTGCTTTCGATTCCGCCATGGTTGCCTCGCAATAATGCCGCGAGGCATTAGCGCAAACCGCCGCCCAGCGGAAGCGGAGACTAACGCCTTTCCAGCAGCCCGGTTCCCCATTCGCCGATTGCGGAGCAAATCGCCGCGCGTTAGGGTCGCGCCGCACGCAAGGCAGCCTGACAAGGACAAATCCGATGGCCGTTGACGGTAGCTGGGATATTTCAGTCGAAACACCGATTGGCACGCGAGCGGCGACCCTCTTGCTCTCGACCACCGGCGGCACGCTCACCGGCACGCAAGCGGCCGACGGCCAGTCGACTTCGATCACCGACGGCAAAGTGGACGGCAACAAGGTCTCCTGGAAAGTGGCCATTACGAATCCGATGCCGATGACGCTCGAATTCGAGGGCACGGTCGACGGCGACAAAATCGCGGGCCACGCCCATGCAGGCGCCTTCGGCGCGCTGCCGTTTTCAGGGAAGCGGGTGTAGGCATCGTAGAGTTGCATCCTCATGCTGAGGAGCGGCACATACAATGCGCCGCGTCTCGAAGCATGAGGTCCGTACATAACGGATGGACCCTTCGAGACGGCCGGCTTCGCTGGCTTCCTCAGGGTGAGGATTTCGTCCGCTTGACCGTTTTTCTCCGGTGGACTATATTCCTATCACCCTTTCCCGTCGAGGGCGCATTCATGAGGCGTCATTTGTGCGGGGAAAGGTCCGGCGCCTGCTGCCGCATTCGCAATGCGGCACCGGGACGGCACGGGGCCCCGCCTCCGGTCACTACGAACCGGCGCGAGGAGCTCGCTGACGGAGAGGCTTTCGCCTCACGAAAAGCGCGGCCCATGCCGAGAAATCGCCGAGCTGGAGC
>JAJPHK010000170.1 GCA_021325315.1 Alphaproteobacteria bacterium | reverse complement strand
TGCGGCAGTAGCGAGAAGCGTCATGCGCCCATCCCAGCCGCCGGTTTCCTTCGCGTCCCAGTAGCCGACGAGGATGACCGCGGTCGAGCCCGAAAGAAACGCACCGATAGCGATGCCAAGAACGGCGATCAGGAAGCCGAGGAGTTTTCTGGCTGTCACTTCTTTTTTGTCTTGCGCTCGCGCCCGCCAAGCGTCCGGAGCCTGAGCGCGTTCAGCCGAATGAAGCCTTCGGCGTCGCGGTGGTCGTAGGCGACGGCGCCTTCCTCGAAGGTGACGAGGTCCTGATTGTAAAGCGAGTAAGGGCTCTCGCGGCCCACGACGGTGGCGTTGCCCTTGTAGAGCTTCATCCGCACGGTGCCGGTGACGAATTCCTGGCTCTTGTCGGCAAGCGCCTGCAGCATCTCGCGCTCCGGCGTGAACCAGAATCCGTAATAGACGAGCTCCGCGTAACGCGGCATCAGCGAATCCTTGAGGTGCGCCGCCTCGCGGTCGAGGGTGATCGACTCGATGCCGCGATGCGCGGCATAGAGGATCGTGCCGCCGGGTGTTTCGTAGATGCCGCGCGACTTCATGCCGACAAAACGGTTTTCGACCAGATCGAGCCTTCCGATGCCGTTTTCCCTGCCGAGCTCGTTCAGCTTCGTCAGCAATTCGGCGGGCGAAAGTTTTTTCCCGTTGATCGAAACGGCGTCGCCCTTCTCGAAACCGATTGTGATTTCGGTGATCTTATCGGGCGCCTGCTCGGGCGAAATCGTGCGCTGATAGACGTAGTCGGGCGCCTCGACGTTCGGGTCTTCCAGCACTTTGCCTTCCGAAGAGGAGTGCAAAAGATTCGCGTCGACCGAGAACGGCGCCTCGCCGCGCTTGTCCTTGGCGATCGGAATCTGATGTTTCTCGGCGAAATCGAGGAGCTTGGTGCGCGACGACAAATCCCATTCGCGCCACGGCGCGATCACCGTGATGTTCGTCTCGAGCGCGTAATAGGTCAGCTCGAAGCGCACCTGATCGTTGCCCTTGCCGGTCGCGCCGTGGCAGACGGCGTCGGCGCCGGTCTTGCGGGCGATTTCAATTTGCTTCTTCGCGATCAAAGGCCGGGCGATAGAGGTGCCGAGGAGATATTGCCCCTCATAGAGCGCGTTCATGCGGAACATCGGGAAGACGTAGTCGCGGACGAATTCCTCGCGCAGATCCTCGATGAAGATGTTCTCCGGCTTGATGCCCAGCGTCAGCGCCTTCTTGCGCGCGGGCTCCAGCTCATCGCCCTGTCCGAGGTCGGCGGTAAACGTCACGACCTCGCAGTTGTAGGTCGTCTGCAGCCACTTCAGAATCACGGAGGTGTCTAGCCCGCCAGAATAGGCAAGCACCACTTTTTTCACGTCTTTTTTCGCGTCTTTGGACATTGGAGGCTCGGAAGGAGGGGGTAAATATCGCTTACCTCCGCACTTATAGGGTGGCGGCTTTGCCGTGCAAGCGCGTCATATCTGCATCGTCATGCCCGGCCTTGTGCCGGGTATCCACGCCTTGCTTTCTTTCAGCAGGATTAAGACGTGGATGGCCGGAACAAGCCCGGCCATGACGAAGGAGAGGCCGGGATGCCGAAACTCGATTTCTGGTACGAATTCGCCTCGACCTATTCCTATCTCGCCGCGATGCGGATCGAAGCGCTCGCAAAGCAGGCGGGCGTTACGGTCGAATGGCGGCCGTTTCTCCTGGGGCCGATTTTCAAGGCGCAGGGCTGGGACACATCGCCCTTCAACCTTCAGATCGCGAAGGGAAAATATATGTGGCGCGATCTCACGCGCCTTTGCGAAGAGCAGGGCTTGCCGAAATTCCACGTCCCGGCAAAATTTCCGCTCAGTTCGCTTGGCGCGGCGCGGGCTGCGCTTGCCCTTAGCGACGAAGCGCGGCCTGCCTTTTCGCGGGCGGTCTATATGGCGGAGTTTTCCGACGGCCTCGATATCGGCGACGCCTTTGTGCTGGAAGCGATCTTGCAAAAGCTCGGCCACGATCCGCGCGTCGTTCTGGTGAAGGCGGGCACGCAGGAAATCAAGGATAAGCTCCGCGCGAACACGGAAGAAGCGCAACGGCTCGGGATTTTCGGGGCGCCGACCTTCGTGCTCTCGGACGGCGAGATGTTCTGGGGGAACGACCGCCTGGAACAGGCGCTCGCTTGGGCGAAGAAATAGTGGCTGTCATTCCGGGGCGCGTGCGCAGCACGCGAACCCGGAATCCAGAAAGGCATGTATGCATGTCCGGATTCCGAATCCGCGCTTCGCGCATCCCGGAATGACAAAATGGAGGTTAGCTCTTCTCGATCGCCCGACCGTTTGTCTCGCGCCAGGCGCCGGCGGTGCGGCCTGCGACCAGCCAGTAAACGAGCCCGCCCATGATGCCGGCCGCGGCAGCGGACTGAATTGCGTTTTGAATGCTGGCTAAGAATCCCACGCCATAGAGCGCACCGCCGATGCCGCCCGCAACCGCGTAAATCAGCGCGGAGCGGATCGAAAACGCTTCCGTAATCAAAACCGCGGCCAGAATCGGCAAGCTGGACCAGAAAAAGAAAATCGTACTCCACGTCAGCGCGGCGTCGATAAAGACCCAGAAGTAGAAATCGCCGTCGGGCATCGAATTGAAATCGGTGTTGAAGCCGTTCGATGTGGCGAGAAAGGTAGCGCCCGCCGCGACCAAGCCGAGAAAGATTCCGAAGCAGACGACGAAGAAGCGGAAAAAGAGCGCCATACTCAATCCGTCATCGCCATGGCGCGAAGCGCCATGCGTTCGCGCGCGGAGAGCTTTTGCGTCTCGGATTTGAGCTGGCCGCAGGCGGCGAGAATGTCGCGCCCGCGCGGGGTTCTGACGGGGCTCGCATAGCCCGCGCGGAAGACGATCTCGGAAAATTTCTCGATCGTGTCCCAGTCCGAGCACTCGTATTTCGTGCCGGGCCAGGGATTGAAGGGGATCAGGTTGATCTTGGCGGGAATGCCCTTGAGCAGTTTCACCAGCGCCTTCGCGTCCTCGGGCGAATCGTTCACGCCTTTCAGCATCACATATTCGAATGTGATGCGTTTCGCATTGGAGACGCCGGGATAGCTGCGGCAAGCGGCGAGCAGCTCCTCGATCGGATATTTTTTGTTCAGCGGCACGAGTTCGTTTCGCAAATCGTCGCGCACCGCATGCAATGAAATCGCGAGCATGGTGCCGGCGTCACGGCCCAAGGGCTCGATCATGGGAACGACGCCGGAGGTGGAGACCGTGATCCTGCGCTTGCCGATGGAAATGCCCTCGCCGTCCGAGATCGTGTCGATGGCTTCTTTAACGTTCTCGAAGTTGTAGAGCGGCTCGCCCATGCCCATGAATACGATGTTCGAGATCATGCGGCCTTCGCCTTTCGGCAGATTCTTGTCGGCGACCGGTGTAGCGCCCGGCCATTCGCCGATGCGGTCGCGCGCGACCATGACTTGCCCGACGATTTCCGCCGCCGTGAGATTGCGCACGAGCCGCATCGTGCCGGTATGGCAGAACGAGCAGTTCAGCGTGCAGCCGACCTGCGAGGAGATGCAGAGCGTGCCGCGGTCGGATTCGGGGATGTAGACCGCCTCGATTTCGTGCGGCTTTTCGCCCGGGTAATCGGCGGGAAGCCGCAACAGCCATTTCCGGGTGCCGTCAGCAGAAACCTGTTCGACTTCGACCTCGGGCCGCGCGAGCGTGTAACGCTCTTCTAGGAGCGCGCGAAGTTCCTTCGAGACGTTCGTCATCTCGGAAAAATTCTGCGCGCCGCGGAAATAGATCCAGTGCCAGAGCTGGCCGACGCGCATGCGCAACTGGTTTTTGGGCACGCCGACCTTCTCCAGCTCCTCGGCCAACGCCGCGCGGCTCAGGCCCGCGAGCGAAGGTTTCGCGGCGGAGGCTGCTTTATGGTCGGCGGTGAACTGCATTCCTACTTGCATTCCTGCGCAACGCGATCGAGAGCCTGCGAGATCCCCGAAAGCGAATAATGATCGGTCGTTACATTGCCGCGCGCCGAGGTGCTTTTCACCGTGAGATCGCTGCCTTTTCGCATCGCCTCGACGAGCTTGCCTTCCTCGGCGGCGTTCTTCACCCAGGCGCTGTCGTTCTTGGCATAGAACGGAAAGCTCATATTGCCGACATCGACAGTCGCGTCCGAGCCCTCCTTGATCGTGAAGCCGACGACGACGCTTACTTCATTACGTACATTCTCGGCGGGACGCGTGCTGATGAAGAGATAGCCGGGATCGCGGTTTAGTTTCGGCGTGCGGCTCTTCGGCTCGGCGAGCGCGTAGCAGATCTTGCTCTTCGCATTCGAAACATAGACGCCCCAGTCGCCATATTGCGCGACGAGCGCCGGGCCCTGTTCGGATTTCTCGGTCTGTTTTGGCGCGTTCTTCGGCGTCTTTTTGGCGGGCTGGGCGCTTGCGCCGGGCGCCAGCGTCATCACCGTTCCGAGGCAAAAAATAAACAAGGGTCGGAAAATCATGGTCCGTTTCCTCGCGCTAATTGCATCAAATCGTTTGGCTTGGTCGTAACCCCCACAAGCAATAGCCGCGGCGGTGCGGTTCTGCAAATCACCTCATGCTTCGAGATACCGTGCTTCGCACGGCTCCTCAGCATGAGGTTTTGTTTCCTCGCCCTGAGCAGGACGGCAAGGGGTTAACCGTGGACGCGAGCGAAAAAATGGCGCAAAGACTCCGCGCATCACGAAAAATGAGCCCAAACATGAAAGCGATTCTCTGCCTGCAACCCGGCCCTCCCGAAGCGCTGAAACTTTCCGACATGCCCGATCCGAGGCCGGGAAAGGGCGAAGTCGTGGTCGATGTCGCGTTTGCGGCACTGAATTTCTTCGACACGCTGATTATCGAGGGCAAATACCAGACGAAGCCGGAATTTCCGTTTTCGCCTTCGGGCGAATGTTCGGGCGTCGTGGCGGAAGCGGGCGAGGGCGTCACGGAATTCAAGAAGGGCGACCGCGTCTGCGGGCATCTCGGCTATGGCTGCGCGCGCGAGAAGGTCGTGATCCCTGCGGCGCGGCTCGCGAAAGTGCCCGATGGACTTCCGCTCGAAAAGGCAGCGGGACTGTTCGTCACCTACGGCACGACCATTCACGCGCTGCAGGATCGCGCGCGCATGAAGCCCGGCGACACGCTCGCGATTCTGGGCGCGTCGGGCGGCGTGGGCGTCGCGGCGATCGAGCTCGGCAAGGTGTTCGGTGCGCGAGTGATCGCCTGCGCATCGTCGGCGGAAAAGCTCGCGTTTTGCAAGAAGCACGGGGCGGACGAGCTGATCGACTACTCGAAAGAGGATTTGAAGGAACGTCTGAAGGCGCTCACCGGCGAAAACGGCGTGAACGTCGTGTACGATCCCGTGGGCGGAAAGCTCGGCGAAGCCGCGCTGCGCGCGATGGCGTGGGAGGGCCGTTATCTCGTGATCGGATTCGCGGGCGGCGAGATTACGAAGATGCCGCTCAACCTCACGCTCCTGAAAGGCTGCGACATCGCGGGCGTATTTTGGGGCGAGTTCATCCGCCGCAATCCCGGCCAGCTCCGCAAGCAGATCGAGGAGCTGATGAAGTGGGTGAGAGAGGGCCGCGTCTCGGCCTATATCGACAAGATTTATTCCTTCGCGGAGGTGACGAAAGCATTCGAGCGCCTCTCCGGCCGGCAGGCGATGGGGAAGGTGTTGTTGAAACCATAATTGTAACCGTCATGGCCGGGCTTGTCCCGGCCATCCACGTCTTTGCTTCTGCTTTCTGAAAGCAAGGCGTGGATGCCCGCAACAAATGCGGGCATGACACTGAATTAATCGTGCTCGCTCGCCAGCCTATCCAACGCCCGTTTCGCCGCCTCGCGGTGCTCGGGCTTTATGTGCGAAGCGATCATGCGGATCGCGGTGGCAAGCGCCGCCGCGTCGTCGGCGAAGCCAATGAGGGGCAGATAGTCCGGGATCGCATCGAACGGCAGAATGAAATAGGCGAGCGCACCCCACAACGTCGCGCGGGCGTAGAGCGGCGTTTCGCGGTCGAAGGCGCAGTAATAGGCGGTCAGCGCATCTTCGGCGAAGGGAATATAGGCAATCGTCGCGCGGATTTTCGGCCAAAAGCCTGCGCGCACGCGCGCTTCATTGGCAGCGTCCTCCGGACGGGTGGTTGTAGCGGCCATCTGGAACTCCCTTGGCGAAATCAGATGGTCGCGGCGGAGGCTTCCTGCAAGGGCTTGCCGCGATCGAGCGGATAAGCGGCTTCCGTGACGTAAGGACCGCCGCCGGTAGAGGCGCGCGACGAGAACAGGACGAAGCGCGAGACGAGAAACGGCGCGCTCTGATAACCGCCTTTCACCGCGAGATAGTCCGCGACTTCCTGGGCGTAGCTTTCCCGGAGCCGCGCGAGCGTCACATGCGGGGTGAATTTGCGCTGATCGTGCGCGAGACCCATGCGGTTGAAGATGCGTTCGTGCTCGGCCTGCAATTCGGAGAGCGGCGCGCTCGTGCTTGCAGCCGCGAAGACCGCGCGCGGCTTCTTGCCGCCAAATTGGCCGAGACCCGACAAGCGAAGCTCGAAGGCACGGCGGCGCACCTGCCCGAGCATCACGATCACGTCATGCGCGGTATCGTCGTCGACGTCGCCGATGAAGCGGAGCGTGAGGTGATAGTTTTCCGGATCGACCCAGCGTGCGCCCGGCAATCCACCACGCAGGGTGCTCAAGCTCTCGCCGATCTCGGGCGGAATCTCGACCGCGGTGAACAGGCGTGGCATGATTTACGAAGCTTTACGGCTCCGTACGCGTTTGATCAAGGCTTCGACCGAAGGAAGCGACTTTTTCACGATGATATCGATGCCCGCCGATGTGGGGTGCATGCCGTCGGCCTGGTTCAGGCTGCGGACGCCGACAACGCCGTCGAGAAAGAAGGGCATGAAGACGAGCCCGTATTTGTGCGCAAGGTCGCGATAGATCGCGTCGAAAGCGGTGTAGTATTCCTTGCCGAGACTGCGCGTTGCATACATACCCGCGAGCATGACCTCGATGTGACGCGCTCTCAGCTTCTGGATGATTGCCTCCAAATTGTGCTTGATCGTCGCAGGCGGAACGCCGCGAAGCATGTCGTTGGCGCCGAACTCCAGAATCACCGCCTGCGTTCCCTGCGGCACCGACCAGTCGACGCGGGCAAGCGCCTGTGCGGTGGTGTCGCCGGAAACCCCGGCATTCACGATCGTGACGTCATAGCCCTTTTCCCGCAGCACTGCTTCCAGTTTGGAGGGGTAGGAGTCGCGCTCGAGGACGCCGTAACCCGCGGTCAAGCTATCGCCGAAAGCGACAATCCTCACAGGTCCTTGCGCTGTCGCCTGCAGAATGAGCACGGCCAGAAAAGCCGCGCTTAAGGACACAAGCCATGCCAGGCGCGGGGTTCTCCGCCTATACTGCGCCCCATTTGTAGCCGAGCCGTTTGTAATGAAATGGAATAACGAAGACCGCATGGATGCACCCTTCAAATCCTATACCGCGCCCGCTGTTGCCGTGGACGGCGTCGAGCTTTCGCTCGGAACAGGTAGGGCGCGGGTTCATATTCTCAAACAGGTTTCGCTCGAAATCGCGGCAGGTGAGGCGGTAGGCCTGATCGGACCGTCTGGATCGGGCAAATCCACCCTCCTAATGGTCATGGCGGGACTGGAACGCCCCGACGCGGGAAAAGTTCGCGTCGCCGGGCAGGATTTGGGCGAGCTTTCCGAGGACGAATTGGCGCGGTTTCGCGGGCGCAATGTCGGTATCGTATTTCAGTCATTTCATCTAATCCCGACCATGACCGCGCTCGAAAACGTCGTGGTGCCGCTGGAACTCGCGGGCCGCGCGGACGCCTTCGAGCGCGCGAAATTCGAGCTCGAAGGGGTCGGGCTCGGCGGACGCTTCCACCACTATCCGGCGCAGCTTTCCGGCGGCGAGCAGCAGCGCGTGGCGCTTGCGCGTGCGCTCGCACCAATGCCGGCGCTTCTTCTCGCCGACGAGCCCACCGGTAACCTCGATGAAGCGACCGGGCGCGAGATCATGGATTTATTGTTCGCGAAGCGCGAGGAGCACAAATCGACGCTCGTGATCGTGACGCACGACGTTTCGCTCGTGAAGCGTTGCGGGCGGACGGTCGAAATGCATTCGGGCCACATCGAGGAAAAAGTGAGGGCGGCGTGACCGCGCTTTGTCTCGCGTTCCGCGAGCTCAGAAGCGGCGTGCGCGGCTTCGGGGTTTTTCTCGCGTGCCTCGCATTGGGGGTCGCGGCGATCGCGGGCGTCGCTTCGATTTCGCGCTCGCTTTCCGATTCGATCGCGCGCGAAGGCGGCGTCATTCTCGGCGGCGATGCATCGCTCACGCTCAGCACGCGCGAAGCGACGCCGGTCGAGCAAAACTATCTTGAAGAGCGCGGACGTGTCGCGGTGGTCGCGACCATGCGCGCGATGGCGCGGGCGGGCGAGGACAACGCGACGCTGGTCGAGCTGAAGGCGGTGGACTCGAGCTATCCGTTGAACGGCGAGATCAAACTCGATCCCGACAAGGGGTTGCTTACGGCGCTCGCCTCGCCGCAGGGCGCTTATGGCGCAGTGGCCGACCCAGCGTTGCTCGCACGATTGAACATTTCCGTTGGCGACCGGATCAAGATTGGCGATGCCGATTTCGAGATCACCGGCACGATCGTGTCGGAGCCCGACAAGCTCGGGCAAGCGCTCGGCTTCGGGCCGCGGCTCATCGTGACGAACGGGGCTCTCCGGCGCTCGGGGTTGTTGCTCCCCGGAAGCCTCGTGCGCTGGAGCTATCGCATCAAGCTCGAAGACGGCAGCGCGCGAGGCTTGCGTGAGTTTGTGGACGAGACGCGCGCGCGTTTTCCCGACGCCGGCTGGGATATCCGGACGCGCGACAAGGCCTCGCCGCAACTCGAGCGCAATGTGCGGCGCTTCACCGAATTTCTGACGCTCGTGGGCCTCACGGCGCTTCTCGTCGGCGGCGTCGGCGTCGCGAACGCGGTGAAATATTATCTCGACCGCAAGAGCCGGACGATCGCGACACTGAAGGCGCTCGGCGCTACCGGCGGAACGATCTTCGCGATTTATTTCGCCGAAGTGGGGCTGCTTGCGCTCGCGGGGATTACCATTGGGCTGGTCGCGGGCGCCCTTATTCCCTTTGCGCTCGCCTGGGGGCTCGCGGACATTCTGCCGCTGCCGTTCATCCCGGCCGTGCAGGCGGGGGCGCTTTTGCTCGCTTTTATTTATGGTGCGGTCATCACCATTGCATTCGTGGTCTGGCCGATCGGGCGCGCGCATGATGTGAAAGTTTCGGCGCTGTTCCGCGATGTGGTCGAGCCGCTGCGCGCATGGCCGCGGCGGCGCTACATCGCATTGACGGCGGCAGCCGTTGTCGCGCTTATGCTGCTTGCCGTGCTGTCCGCGCAGGATCGGCGCATCGCGCTGATCTATGTGGTCGCCGCGGCAGCGGTGTTTCTTGCATTACGGCTCCTGGGGAGCGGCATCATGGCACTTGCGCGCCGCCTGCCGCGTCCGCGCGCGACGGCCTTGAAGCTCGCACTCGCGAATATTCACCGCCCGGGCGCGCTCACGCCTACCATCGTGCTTTCGCTCGGTCTCGGCCTGTCGCTGCTCGTGACGCTCGCGTTGATCGAAAGCAATTTGCAGCGGCAGCTTACGAAAACGCTGCCCGCGCAGGCGCCGAGTTTCTTTTTCATCGACGTGCCGTCGAATGAAGCCGAGCGGTTCGATGCCTTCGTGCGCGAGCATTCGCCGCTAGGCGCAAGGCTCGACGCGGTGCCAATGCTACGCGGAAGGGTCGTCAGCCTCAAAGGTGTCCCGGTCGAAAACATCAAACCCGATCCGGAAGTCGCTTGGGTTTTGCAATCGGACCGCGGCATCACCTACGCCGAGGATTTGCCGGACGGCTCGCAGGTGGTCGAAGGCAACTGGTGGCCGCCCGCTTATGACGGCCCGCCGGTGGTCTCGTTCGAGAAGCGCGCGGCGGATCTCCTGGGCCTCAAGGTCGGCGATGACATCGTCGTGAACGTGCTCGGACGGAACATCACCGCCTCGATCGCGAATCTCCGCCGCGTCGATTGGGAGAGCCTCGGGATCAATTTCATCATGCTGTTTCCGCCGAACGCATTTCAGGGCGCGCCGCATACGATGCTGGAGACGCTCGCTTATCCGGGCGGCGGAAACCTCGAGACCGAAACGAAACTCGTCCGCGAAATCGCAAAAACCTTCCCGTCGGTGACGGCGGTGCGCGTGAAGGAAGCATTGAAAACGATCAGCGATCTCGTGGGAGAACTTTCGCTCGGCATCCGCGCGGCGGCGGCGATTACGCTGGTCGCGAGCATCCTGGTGCTGGCAGGAGCGCTTGCCGCCGGCCACCATACGCGGGTTTACGATGCGGTGATTCTGAAAACCCTGGGCGCTACCCGCCGACGCTTGGTTTTTGTCTACGCGCTCGAATACGCCATGCTGGGGTTGATTACGGCCGCTATCGCGACCGTTGCGGGTACTCTCGCCGGCGCCTATGTCGTCAAGGAAGTGATGCGCTTTTCATTCGTCTTCGCGGGCACGACGGCTCTGTTCGCGGCAGGGCTTGCGGTGGTGCTGACCGTGATATTCGGACTGATCGGCACCTGGCGCGCTTTGGGACAGAAGCCGGCGACGGTGCTGCGGAACCTCTAATCCACCCCGAAAAGAGGGCTTTTCGGCCTTTTCCCAACCTTTCCGTTTATTCACTTGCCGCGCCGGAACCGCCTCCCCATATTACCACGTTGAGAGGGGTCAGCTTCGAACCGGCCCTACGAGGGAGAATAACGCTATGTCCAACTATGAAACCCCACCTGCCGCCCGTTGGGGCCAGACGGCCCGTGCAGGCGTCGAGGTCGATCAGGGTCTGCGCGCGTATATGTTGCGCGTCTACAATTACATGGCGCTCGGACTTGCGATCACGGGCGCTGCCGCGCTTGGCACGTTCCTGATGGCGGTCGACCGCTCCGGCGGCACCGCGAAGCTTACTGCATTCGGCCAGCTCATCTATCAGAGCCCGCTGAAATGGGTGGTGATCTTCGCGCCGCTCGCGCTCGTGTTCCTGCTGAGCTTCGGTATCCAGCGTTTGAGCGTCGCGGCGGCACAGCTCACCTTCTGGGTTTATGCCGCGCTTGTCGGCGTGTCGCTGTCGGCGATTTTCCTGGTCTTCACCGGCCAGAGCATCACGCAGGTGTTTTTCGTAACGGCGGCCTCTTTCGGCGCGCTGAGCCTCTACGGCTACACTACGCAGCGTGACCTTTCGGCTTTCGGCGCATTCCTGATCATGGGTCTCTTCGGCATCATCATCGCGTCGCTCGTCAACATCTTCCTTGCCTCGTCGGCGCTGCAATTCGCGGTGTCGGTGATCGGCGTGCTCGTGTTCGCGGGCCTCACCGCCTACGACACGCAGCGCATCAAGGAGATGTATTTCGAGGGCGATGACGAAGTGCTCGCCGGCCGCAAGGCGATCATGGGCGCGCTGTCGCTCTATCTCGATTTCATCAACCTGTTCATGATGCTCCTGCAGCTCTTTGGCCGCAGGGAGTAAGCGAGCAAGGTTCCGAAAAACGAAAGCCCCGGCTATTTGCCGGGGCTTTTTGTTTCAATCATTATTTATTTGAACATGATCTTTTCGGGAAATCGGTACTTTCCCGGATCATGCTCTAGTTCACGACGCGCAGCGGATCGAGGACGCGCAAGACGCGGTCGAGATCGTGCCCGCGTTTCAAGACGAAGCCCCCGGCCGCGACAACCGTGTAGGCGCCCTGCCTGCGCGCCATCGATTCATTCTTTTCGATGCGGTAGAGCGGAAGCTCGGAGGAACGGCGAAAGACCGCAAAGACGGCACGATCCTTGAGAAAGGAGATCGCATAGTCGCGCCATTCGCCGGCGGCGACCTTTCGTCCATAGAGATCGAGAATCCGGAGCAATTCACGGCGGTCGAAGGTGACTTTCATGCCGGGGGACTTCGTTTTCGGGCCCCCCGGAAAAATTATCGGCTCCAGATCGCTCATGCCGCCTCCTGCTGAAGTTGTCGCCTGACTGTCATGTTCGCGCCGGGCGGGGGGCGAGGCAAGCCCGTTCCGAGAGCGGCTTTTTCGCCGCACCACACTCACGTACTCGTTAGGAAAATCACATTAATGCCCGAATTCGGCCAAGGCCTCGCCCAAGCGGGCAGCGATGGTGCGAACCTTAAGTAGCCTCCGGGTCGGTTCGTTTTTGCGCCGGTTAATTCCCAGCCCCCCAGCCCCCCGGGCTTAAGCGGGCCGACCCACTTAAATTT
>JAJPHK010000181.1 GCA_021325315.1 Alphaproteobacteria bacterium | reverse complement strand
TCGGGTCCGACCTGCGTCCGGCAGCTCGCCGACTGGGGCGCGAATGTCATCAAGATCGAGCCGCCCGAGGCGCTGGCGCCGGGCGAGGGGCCCGGCGGTCCCCGCGAGGGCCCCGATTTCCAGAACATCCACCGCAACAAGCGCGGCATCACGCTCAATCTGAAATCGCCGGAGGGGCTCGAGGCCTTTTACCGGATGGTGAAGCAGGCCGACGTCGTGGTCGAAAATTTCCGGCCCGACGTCAAATCGCGTCTCAAGATCGACTACGACACCTTGAAGAAAATCAACCCGCGCATCATTTGCGCGAGCATTTCCGGCTTCGGCCAGACGGGGCCCTACAAGGATCGCCCGGGCTTCGATCAGATCGCGCAAGGCATGGGCGGGCTGATGTCGATCACCGGCAAGCCCGGCGACGGCCCGATGCGCGTGGGCATTCCCGTTGCCGATCTTTCCGCGGGAATCTTCTGCGCCATGGGCGTCTTGCTCGCGCTTCTCGAGCGCGAGCAATCCGGCGTCGGTCAAAAGGTCGAGACTTCGCTCCTGCAGGCGCAGATTTTCATGCTCGATTTCCAGGCCGCGCGCTGGCTGATGAAAAAAGAGGTGCCGCAGCAGGCGGGCAACAATCATCCGACCGCGATCCCGACCGGCGTGTTCAAGACGAAAGACGGCTACATCAACATCGCCTCCACCGGCGACAAGATGTGGAATCGGCTCTGCGAGGCGATCGGCGCGAAGGAATTGCTCGCGCGCGAGGAATACAAGACATCCGCCGCACGCTCGAAGAATCGCGACAAGCTGAACGCGGAGATCGATCAGGCGCTCGCCCGCGGCACAAGTGCCGAATGGATCGCCGCGTTGAACAAGGCCGGCGTTCCTTGCGGGCCGATCAACACGATCGACGCCGTCTTTGCCGACCCGCAGGTGCGGCATCTCGGCATGGCGAGGGACGTGAAGGCGAAGGACGGGCATACATTCCAGGTCGTCGGCCAGCCGATTTCGCTTTCCCGCACGCCGAGCCAGATTGTTGCGCCGACGCCCGAGCTCGGCGAGCACACCGACGAGGTGTTGCGGGAATTCGGATTTAGCCAGGACGAAATCGCGGCGCTGCGCCGCGCGCAGGTGATTTAAAAAGTCATTTGGAGGAGTGCATCATGAGTTCGACGGGAAAAATCGTTGTCCGCAAGGAGAACGGCGTTGGGCACCTGATCTTCGACAACCCCAACCGCTTGAACGCGCTCTCGCTCGACATGTGGCAGGCGATCATCGACAACCTCGCGGCGTTCGAGAAAGACAAAGCAATTCGCGTGGTCGTGTTCTCCGGCGCAGGCGGCAAGGCATTCGTCTCCGGCGCCGATATTTCAAAATTCGAGAACGAGCGCGCGAACGAAAAAGCCATCGCCCATTACAACGAGACCGTCGATCTCGCGAACAAGGCGATCGAGAATTTTCCGAAGCCCACGATCGCGATGATCCACGGCTATTGCGTGGGCGGGGGGTTGGGGATCGCGCTCGGTTGCGATCTCAGAATCTGCGCCGACAATGCGCGCTTTGCGCTGCCGGCGGCAAAGCTCGGTCTTGGCTACGGCTTCTCCGGCATCAAGCGTTTCGTCGATACGATCGGCCCGTCCTTCACCAAGGAATTTTTCTTCACCGCGCGCCAGTTCGACGCGCGGGAAGCGCTGATGATGGGGCTTGCGAACCGAGTGGTGCCGGCTGCGGAGCTCGAATCTTACGTGAAAAACTACGCCGGGATGATCGCGGAGAATGCTCCGCTCACGATCGAAGGCACGAAATTCATCGTCGGCGAGACGCTGAAGGACGAATCGGAGCGTAATCTCGTGCGCTGCAAGGAGGCGGTCGACCGCTGTTTCAAGAGTGCCGACTATCAGGAAGGCCGCCGCGCTTTCATGGAAAAGCGGAGGCCGGTTTTCAGCGGCGTCTAATTACCTCTGGGCGGTTGTGTGTGCCGACGTTGCAAGATGTGCAGCTAAGCGCCGAAAATAATTGATAAATAATTTGTTGCGGAGCCGGGCTGGCGGTCCCGCGTTGTCTTTCCTAGCTAATATGCGGCTAATCGTCCGTGGTTAACATCATGATACTAAAGACGTTTTAGCCGTAATTCGGTCACAGTTCTCTTTGCAGCCTCTCTGGATTTCCTACAAATATGTTTCAATCCATCCTAGGGCATCAAATGGCGCGCGCAAAAGTTCTTCTCGATTTTGATGGAACCGTCACTTTAAAAGATTCCGTCGACGCGATCCTCGAGCGCTTCGCCGCGCCGGCGTGGCGCGACGTCGAGGAAGCATGGAAGCGAGACGAGATCGGTTCGCGCGAATGCCTGTCCAAGCAGACGGCGCTCATCGACGCTACGCCGAAGGAGATCGACTCGCTCGTCGACGAAATCGAAATCGATCCGGGCTTCGACGAGTTCATGCGAACATGCGAGCGCTTTGATGCCGGCGTGACGATCGTGTCCGACGGCTATCGCCGCTCGATCGAACGCGTGCTTGCGCGTGCCGGTCATGACATTCCTGCCTATGCGGGCGTTCTCGAATATCGCGGCAGGCGGCGTTGGCGTTTGCAAAGCCCGGCTTCCCGCCCCGACTGTGTGTCCGGCGGAAATACCTGCAAATGCATGACCGTGGGGGAGGCTGGCGTTCCCAAAATTCTCATCGGCGACGGGCGCTCGGATTTCTGCGTGGCAGGGAAGGCCGATTTCGTGCTCGCGAAAGGTTCGCTCGTTCGCCACTGCGAGGAAAACAAGATCGCCTACAGGCCGATCGAAGGTCTTGCCGACGCCGCAAAATTACTTGCTGATTATCTCGTCAAAAAAGATACCAAACGCGCCGCGTAAAGGCGCCCGGGAATATCATGAACAGGCATGTGCGAAATTTGAAGCCGGCCGCCTCCGCCGCGGACCGCAACGAAAAGAGCGAGCAGGAATTGCTCGCGCTCGAAGCGCAATATTGCTCCTACGGCGATACGGTTCATTACAGTGATCCGCCGAAAATTTTCGACCGCTGCGAAGGCTCGTTCTTGTACGACACGGACGGCCGGAAATTCCTCGACCTGCAGATGTGGTATTCGGCCGTCAATTTCGGCTACGCCAACACGCGGCTGAACGATGCGCTGAAGAGCCAGATCGACCGCCTGCCGCAGGTCGCAAGCCAGTATCTCCACCGCGAGAAGATCGAGCTTGCCGCGACGATCGCACAAGACGCCGAGAAGAAATTCGGCCGGAAGGGCCGCGTACATTTCAACGTCGGCGGTGCGCAGGCGGTGGAAGATTCGCTGAAGCTCGTGCGCAATGCGAAAAAAGGCAAGAGCCTGATGTTCGCTTTCGAGGGCGGCTATCATGGCCGCACGCTCGGCGCCTCCGCGATCACTTCGTCCTATCGCTATCGCCGCCGCTACGGCCATTTCGGCGAGCGCGCGCAATTCGTGCCGTTTCCGTACCACTTCCGCGGGCCGAAAGGCATGACGAAGGAAGAATACGGCGAGGAATGCGTGAAGCAATTCGCGCGCCTGTTCGAGAGCGAATATAATGGTGTGTGGGACCCGAAGGCTTCCGAAGCCGAATATGCCGCGTTTTACGTCGAGCCGATTCAGGGCACGGGCGGTTACGTCATTCCGCCGAAGAATTTCTTCAAAGGACTGAAGAAAGTGCTCGACGAGCACGGCATTCTGCTCGTTGTGGACGAAATCCAGATGGGCTTCTTCCGTACCGGCAGGCTCTGGTCGATCGAGCATTTCGGCGTCGAACCGGACGTTTTGGTCTTCGGCAAGGCGCTCACGAACGGCTTGAACCCGCTCTCCGGCATCTGGGCGCGCGAAGAGCTGATCAACCCGGGCGTTTTCCCGCCGGGCTCGACACACTCTACGTTCAATTCGAACCCGCTCGGCACCGCCGTGGCGCTCGAAGCCATGAAGATGATGGAAGAGGAAAACTACGCGGAAACCGTGCCGGAGAAGGGCGCCTATTTCCTCAAGGGCCTCGAAGACCTGAAGCGCCGCCACAAGATTGTTGGCGACGTCGACGGCCTAGGGCTCGCGCTGCGCGCGGAAATCTGCGAGCCGCATGACAGCTTCACCCCGTCGAAGGCGCTCGTCGACAAAATGATGGACGAGGGCCTGAAGGGCGATCTTGAATACAAGGGCAGGAAATACGGCCTCGTGCTCGATATCGGCGGCTACTACAAGAACGTGATTACGTTCGCGCCGTCGCTCGAAATTTCCTACGAGGAAATCGACATGGCGATGGCGCTCCTCGACCAGTTGTTCACCCGCGCGGTCAAGAAATGAATGTTGTGAAGCCTGAAGATCAATCGCTGTTTTTCCCCGGCGGCAAGACCGGCATTTTGCTGATCCACGGCCTCGGCGGAACGCCTGCCGAGCTGAAAGTGGTCGCGACCGGTTTGCAGAAAGAAGGCTTCACCGTGAGCTGTTGCGAGCTCGCGGGCCACTGCGGCACGGAAGAGGATCTGATCAAGACCGGCTGGCGCGACTGGGCGGCAAGCGCCGATGCCGCGCTCATCGAGCTTCGCAAACAGTGCGACACGGTACTGGTCGGCGGCCTTTCGCTCGGAGCGATTCTCGCGCTGCACGCCGCCGCCAAACAGCCCGAAAAAATTTCAGGGCTGCTGCTCTATGCGCCGACGCTCTGGTACGACGGATTTTCCGTCCCCTGGTATGCGTTTCTCCTGAAGTGGCTGATCAATACGCCGATGGGCCAGCGTTATCGCTTCAAGGAGCGCGAGCCTTACGGCATCAAGGACGAGCGCATCCGGAAGCTCATCATGCGCGCGATGGGGCAGGGGAATTCCGCCGAAGCCGGGCTCGCGGCGACGCCCTCGCAATCCCTGAAGGAGTTGTGGGACCTCGTGGCGGTGGTGAAGCCGGAGCTTCCTTCGATCAAGACGCCCGCGCTGATTGTGCATGCGCGCGAAGACGATATCAGCGATCTTTCGAACACGATTTATCTTCAGCGCAAGCTCGGCGGACTTGTCGATACGCTCGTGCTCGATGACAGCTACCACATCGTTACGATCGACAAGCAGAGGAGCCTCGTCGTCGACCGCTCGGCTGCATTCGCGCGCTGGATCGAGGGACTCGCGAGCCGCGCGGCTAACAAGCCCGTTTCGCTGCAGCGGCAGCGCGCCGCGATGCACGGCGTTCCTTCAACTTAAGCGGCCGATCTTCGCCGCCCCCCATCCTTTTTCACCTCTCCCCAGCGGGGAGAGATCGCGCGCGCGAAAAGCGCGCGCGGGTGAGGGGGATCGAGCTTTCCGAGAGTTC
>JAJPHK010000026.1 GCA_021325315.1 Alphaproteobacteria bacterium | reverse complement strand
CGCTGCTCCGGGTCCACCCAATAGAGGCTCGGATCGTCCGCACTTTCCGCCATCGGGAAGATGCCGCAGGCATAGGCCTTGAGCAGCACTTCGGGCGTGATTTCAGCGAGATGGTCGCTCGCGCGCGTCATGGCGCGAACTTACCTCTGCGCTTTAGGCAAAGGAAGAGAATTGAGGCCGCGCCCAGAACCTGACGCCGAGCTGTTTCTCTCCGCGCCAGACAACCGTACACTGCCGGAAAATTTTCCAGCGTTCCGAAAGCACCAGCATGAATTGATCGGGTATGCGCGCCGGGTTGTCGGTTTGCAGCCGTGCACCTTTGTGGGAAATGTCGACGAAGCGGCAGTCTTCCCGCGCGCCATCCGGCGCAATTGCGACGGAGACAGGGGTGAAGGTATGCCGTTTAAAGTTTCTCTGATCTCGGTTCTTCATGTGCCTTCTCCTGTTCTTCGTTCTTTTGGGAGGCATTACAAACGCCTCCGAATAACAATCTCTAAAAATTTACAGGAGTGGATACCCGGCGAAGGGAGAACGCTTCGGCGGACAGCCGCTGGCGGAAGTTCAAAAAAGCATAAGTTTACGATGCGAATCGCGCAGACACGCCGCTTGTGCCGTCCTCGGTTACGCATTGATTAAAGCGGTCGGCGAATGAGGAGCATCCGTTGCATGACAGCTATGCCGCCGGCAAGGGCCGCGGTGCCTACACGGTTACCGAGGAAGAGTTCAGTAATTCGCGCAACTTCGCCGCAAGCTCGGCGCGGCGGAAGGGCTTGCCGAGGAATCCGGTCCCCGGCGCAGGGCCGTCTTCGCCCGCGATCGTGCCGTGGGTATAGCCAGACGTGAACAGCACCTTCATGCCGGGGATGCGGCGGCGGATTTCTTCCGCGAGTTGCCAGCCGTTCATGCCGTCCGGCATCACCACGTCGGTGAAGAGAAGATCGGGTTTCAAGCCTTCGTCCAGAAGCTCCAGCGCGCGCGGGCCTTTATCGGCGGTCTTCACGCGATAGCCGAGGGTGATCAGCTGCTTTTCGGTATGCGCGCGCACCAAGGGATCGTCCTCGACAAGCAGGATCGATTCGCTGCCCGTGGGGAGTTCTTGCGCCGCCGCCGCGTCGCGCAGCGACGGAACGATGCTCGGCGCGTCCGTGCGCGGGAAATAGAGGCGCACGACAGTGCCGCGGCCGGGTTCGGAATAGATCGTGACATGCCCGCCCGACTGCTTGACGAAGCCGTAGATCATGCTCAGCCCCAGGCCCGTGCCCTTGCCGACCTCCTTGGTGGTGAAAAACGGCTCGAATACCCGCGCGAGAATCTCCGGTGGCATGCCTGTGCCGGTATCGGTCACGCTGACGCCGACATATTCGCCCGGCGCCGCCGTCGGATTGAGCGCGATGTAGTCCTCGTCGAGCACGACGTTGGATGTTTTGATCGTGAGCGTTCCGCCTTTCGGCATCGCGTCGCGCGCATTGGCGGCGAGATTGAGGATCGCGGTTTCGAACTGGTTGCGGTCGAATTTCGGCGTCCAGAGATCCTCGCCGAGACGGAGATCGATCTTCACCTGTTCACCGACTGTCACGATCATGAGGTCGGTCATGTCGGTGAGCAACTCGTTCACGTCGGTCGGGCGCGATTCCAGCGCCTGACGGCGGCCGAAAGCCAGAAGCCGCTGGGTAAGCGTCGCGCTGCGATCGGCGGCGTCGAGCGCGAGCTGCGCGAGCGAATGCAGCTCTGGCTGGTCGCGCAGCATCTCCGCGAGAATTTCGGTGTTGCCGAGAATCACAGTAAGCAGATTGTTGTAGTCGTGCGCGATGCCGCCGGTGAGTTGGCCGATCGCTTCCATCTTCTGCGCCTGTCTGAGTTCCTGTTCGAGCTTCAGGCGCTCGGTCATGTCGCGGCCGATGAAGAAGTGTTGCATGCCTTCTTCCGACCACACGCCCGTCCAGGAGAGCGGGACGGCGTAGCCGTCCTTGTGGATGTAGCGGGTTTCGAAATTTCGCGTGCTGCGGCCGCGGCGGGCGATGCGCATTTCCTCACGCGCGGCTTCGAGGTCGTCGGGGTGGACGAACCTGATCGCGTTCTGCCCGATCACTTCTTCCGGCGTATAGCCGAGGATCGCTTGCACGCTCGGGCTCACGCGCAGAATGTCGCCTTTCGAGCTCATGACGAAAATGAGGTCGATCGAGGACGTGAAGATTCGCTCCATCGCGGCGCTGAGGCGCCGCTGCTCGGTGATGTCGATTGCGACCGCCCCGATTTTTTGCAGCCGGCCGTGCGCGTCGAACAGCGGGAACTTGAGACACAGAAGCGTGCGGGGATCGTTTCCGTTCGGCATCACGAGTTCGCCCTGCGCCGGCCGGCCTGTGGCGATGACCTCGTTGTCGAGCGCCTCGTGGCGGTCGGCGAATTCGCCGTCGCCGAAAATTTCCCGCACGGTCTTGCCGTACCATTCGGCTTGGTTCGCCTCCACCCAGCGGCCGTTTTCGGCGTTCACCATCTGCAGCCGCCCTTTGAGATCGCGGATCGCGACGAGAAGCGGCGCTTGGTCGAGAATTTCCATCAGCCGCGCACGATCCTGGCGGAAGCGTTCGGCGAGCTTAAGCGAGAGCGTCGTCATCTCGGTTTGCAGCTTGTTGCTTTCGATCAGGAGAACCGAAAGCAGGAAGCCGGCCGCCACGAAACTGTACATGCGGCCCATGTACCAGCCGACTTCGTAACGTCCGGAGCTGAGCACCGCCGATAGCGCCACGTCGCAAAGCCAGACGCACATCACCACCATCAGCCACAAATTGAGAACCGACGGCCGCCGTTTCCGCGACAGCGCGAACAGCGCGCCCGCGGTGATGACGAGGAGCGCAGGGCTGATTCCCTTTGCGACCAGGAGCGAGTAGTTGCTGCCCTGGGTCACGACCGGAAGGAGATCCATGCCCGCTGTTGCGAGCAGCACGAGGCAGCAGGCCGCAAGCGCGGCCGCCGTAAGGCAACCGGCGATCGCGAGCGACGCTTTTTCCCTTGGCACCTTCAAAGGCTCGTCGCGCTTTGAGAGCATCGCGTAACCGATCACGAACAGCGGCAGCCCGCCATGCCAGAATACATAGAGCCACGACGTCGTTTGCGAGCCGCCGCCGAGAACCCCGTGCGCTGCGAACGCGCCGGGAAAACTCAGCGTGTGCGCGGCGACCATCAGCGTCGTGAACGAATAGCCGGAGGCGATCGTCAACAGCGCCCACGAATGCTGCCGCTGGAATTGCCCGATCAGCATTACCATCGTGACGAAGTCGATGATTGCGAGCGCGGATTGATTGGCCGGCACAAAGGCCGGAAGCTGCGGCAGCGGTACGTGCAGGAACGGAACCGTCGCGCCGAAGGCGGCGACGGTCACAACGATCGCAAAGGCGGCAAAGCGCCGGCTTCGGCGGCTCGCCGGAACCGTGGAAATGAACGCGCGCGCGTACGCGCTTTCGGAATCGATGGTCGGCACAAACAACCGCCCTGTTGTCGGGTATTGCGAAGGTTCAGTTTCGAATTCTGGGTTGCGGTGCTTAACGGAGCTTTAAGCGGGAGCGTCGGCATAAACCGCGCCATGTCATGTCGCGCGAAAAATGCGCGGCGGGCGGCGATTTTCGGAATGGCACACTTCCGGTTGCAGCAACCGCTGCTGCATTGCGGGATTCCGTTTTTAACGACTCGGTACGGCTCGTTTTGATAACTTTTTGTTCCAAACGGAAATTTTTAATGACGGCCTCACTGGATTGCATGGCGTGACCGCGAAGCTGACGTTACCGGAATCTCCAGCGATCGCTCCCGCATTGCCGCGCACCGAACGCGGAACATCGGTCTGTTTTGTCGTCGACGACGAACCCGGCATTCAAAATATCATTGCGCTTGCCGCGAAAGGCTTCGGTATGCGGGTCGAATGCTTCGCGAACGCCGCTAAGGCGATCGCAGCGCTGGATCGGTTCAACCCCAGCCTCGTGTTTCTCGATGTTTCGCTCGAAGGATCGGACGCGATCGACGTGATCCGCGGCTTCGGTGCGGCGGGCTATCGCGGCGCCGTGCAGCTCATGAGCGGCAAGGATCCCGTGACGATCGAGGAAGTGCGGCGGGTGGGCGAGCGGCATTCGCTCGTCATGCTGCCGCCCTTGCACAAGCCGTTCCGCCTCGAAAAGCTTCGCATGCTGATCGACGTGCATCTCAAGTCGCCCGTCCCGAAAGCCGGGGGCGGCGCATCGGGTCTTACCGCGAAAGAAAACGACACGCGCATCGATCTCGATGCGATGCTGCGCAAGAATTACATTGAAGTCTGGTATCAGCCCAAGATCGATCTGAAGAAGATGCAGTTCGCCGGCGCCGAGGCGCTGGTTCGCTGCCGTCATCCCGAAAGAGGGTTGCTTTCGCCCGCGGCCTTCCTGCCGGACGCCGATCAAAGCCTGATGATCCGGCTTACCGAAAAGGTGCTGCTCACGGCGCTCGCGGACTGGCCGAGAATCGCGCAGGCGGGATTTCCGTTCAAGTTCTCTGTGAACGTGCCGGTGTGTGTTTTGAGCAAGCTGCCGATCCACACACTAGTGCGCGACCATAAGCCGGATCACGCCAAGTGGCCGGGCCTGATGCTCGAAGTGACCGAGGATCAGGCGATGCGCGACATTCCGCTGTTGCACGAGGTCGCGACCCAGCTTCGCATTCACGACATTCTGCTTTCGGTCGATGACTTCGGCACCGGCTATTCGCATCTCGCGCGGCTGAAGGAGCTTCCCTTTGCCGAAGTAAAGATCGACCGCAGCCTGGTCGCGAACTGCGGCGAGAACAAAGAAAACGCCTCGCTCTGCAACGCAGCGATCGAACTTGCGCACACCCTGGGCATGACCGCCGTCGCGGAAGGGATCGAAAGCACGGCCGAGCTGAAAACGCTGATCGCCATGGGGTGCGATTTCGGCCAGGGCTATCTGTTCGCAAAACCGATGACGCGCGACCAGCTTCTTTCCTCGCTGGCCAGGCACGCGGGCACGCGGGCGTAGATGCAGGAGGCGGCGAAACAGAAAGCATGACGACGATCATATCGGTTGTTCTCGGCTGTCTTCTCCTGTGGCTCGCGGCGACTTCGCCGCGCTTCCGCCGGTTCTCCGTGATGGTGGTCGTGCTGTTCGCGATCAGCGCGGGCATTTGGCTGCTTCCCGGCGGCCCGCCGGAGAAACAGGCGATCAAATTCGCCGTGCCTCAGCCCGCTTCCTACGAGGAGTTCATGGAAGTTCCGGCGGCTGAGCTGGCGGTCACCGGTGTCTCCATTCAGCGGCGGGATGCCGCCGGCGAGGGCTATAAAATTTCCGGCAAGATCGAAAATCGTTCGAAATCGGCGACGCTCTCGTCCATCAAGATGAAAATCGCCGTCAGCGACTGCCGCGCGTCGGCGCGTTGCGTTGTCGTGGGCGAGCGAACGTTTCGCATCAAGGCCGAAGTGCCGTCCGGTCAGACGAAGGATTTTACGTACGAATTGACGGGGCTGCGCGGCGTTCCCTCGCGGGACGATCTCACCTGGAACTGGGACGTCACCGCTTCCTACGCGAAATAGCTAGGCGCGGAAGCCGCCGTTGTCGAGAAACCGTTCGAGCCAGTGAATGTCGTAGTGGCCGTTCGCGATGTCGGAATTGCGCACCAGCATGCGGAACAAGGGCAGCGTCGTTTCGATGCCGTCGACGACGAATTCGTCGAGCGCGCGGCGAAGCCGCATCAGGCATTCGTTGCGCGTCTTGCCGTGCACGATCAATTTGCCGACGAGCGAGTCGTAATAGGGCGGGATCGAATAGCCCTGGTAAACGGCGGAATCGACGCGCACGCCGAGGCCTCCGGGCGCATGATACGAATTGATCCGTCCCGGCGACGGACGGAAGGTCGCCGGATTTTCCGCGTTCACGCGGCACTCGATCGCGTGGCCTTCGAATTCGATGTCTTCCTGCTTGAAACCGATCGCGCCGCCGGCGGCGATCCGGATCTGCTCGTTCACAAGGTCGATGCCTGTGATCATTTCCGTTACCGGGTGCTCGACCTGAATGCGCGTGTTCATTTCGATGAAATAGAACTCGCCGTTTTCGTACAAAAATTCGATCGTGCCGGCGACGAGATATTTCAGCTCGCGCATCGCTTGTGCGCAGATATCGCCGATCTTCTTGCGCTGCGCGGCGTTGAGCGCGGGCGAGGGGCTTTCCTCCAGAACTTTCTGGTGGCGGCGCTGCAGCGAGCAATCGCGTTCGCCGAGATGCACGGCGCCGCCTTTGCCGTCGCCGAGCACTTGAATTTCGATGTGCCGCGGCTGGCCGAGATATTTTTCGATATAAACCGCATCGTCGCCGAACGCGGCCTTCGCTTCCGAGCGCGCGGTGGAGAGCGCGACTGGGAGGTCCAGCTCGGTATGCGCGACTTTCATCCCGCGCCCGCCGCCGCCTGCGGCGGCTTTGATAAGCACCGGAAAGCCGATTTCCTTCGCGATTTTTCTCGCTTCGCCGTCGGAGGAAACGCCGCCTTCGGAACCGGGCACCACCGGAATGCCGAGGCGTTTTGCCGTGCGCTTCGCCTCGATCTTGTCGCCCATGATACGGATGTGCTCGGGCGTCGGGCCGATAAAGCCGACCTTGTGATCGCGCAGGATTTCCGCAAAGCGCGCGTTCTCCGCGAGAAAGCCGTAGCCGGGATGCACGGCGTCCGCGCCGG
>JAJPHK010000184.1 GCA_021325315.1 Alphaproteobacteria bacterium | reverse complement strand
TCATCGAGTGCGTGGCGCGGCTCGGGCGGGCGCTGGGGCTTACGATCACCGCCGAAGGCGTGGAGACCAAGGAGCAGCACCGTTTCGTGCGCGCCGCGGGCTGCCACCAGTTGCAGGGATTCCTGTTCTCGAAGGCCGTTTCCGCCGAGAAAATTCAGGAAATGCTCAATCCCGCCAAGCGGGACAATCTGATCCGGCTTGCTTCCTCGCACTAGCCGAGCGGCTTGCACGGGCGATTGACGATTGCGGCGCGCCGTCTAGTTTAGCCGCATGCAGCAGGAATCCATCAAGAAGCCGTTCGATCCGCGCGATCCGGATTGGGACGCGAAGGTGAGGGCGAGCTTCAACCGCCAGACCTTCATGCAAACGATCGGCGGCAAGCTCGTTTCGCTTTCGCCCGGCCGCTGCGAGGTAGAACTTCCGTTCCGCGCCGATCTCTGCCAGCAGAACGGCTATCTGCATGGGGGCTTGATCACCACGATCGCCGCGAACGCGACAGGCTATGCCGCCTTTTCGCTGATGCCGCCGAACTCGTCGGTGTTAGGGACCGAATACAAGATCAACCTCTTAAATCCGGCGGCGGGCGAGCGTTTCGTCGCGGTGGGGCAGGTGCTGAAGCCCGGCAAGTTGCTTACCGTGGTCGAGTGCGACGTGGAGGCGATTCAGGGCGGAAAGAAAAAACTGATCGCGAAGATGCTCGCGACCATGATGTGCCTCGAAGGCGTGCCTGACGAGATCCGGAACAAGCCATGAAGAACAGCTGGCAGGGGCTGAATTTCGATCTCGGCGAAACCGCCGCGATGCTGCGCGACACGGTGCGAGATTTTTCCGACGCGGAGATCGCGCCGCGCGCGGAGGAGATCGATCGCTCCAACAAATTCCCGCGCGATCTCTGGCCGAAGCTGGGATCGCTAGGACTTCTCGGCATCACGGTCGAAGAGGAATACGGTGGAGCGGGGCTCGGCTATCTCGAGCATTGCGTCGCCATGGAGGAGGTGAGCCGCGGCTCGGCGGCGGTGGGGCTTTCCTACGGCGCGCATTCGAACCTCGCCGTCAATCAGATCCGCAGGAACGGATCGGAAGCGCAGAAGCGGAAATATTTGCCAAAGCTGATTTCCGGCGAGCATGTCGGCGCGCTCGCGATGTCCGAACCGGGCGCGGGCTCCGACGTGGTGGGGATGAAAACGCGCGCCGACAAGAAGGGCGACCGCTATGTGCTGAACGGCTCGAAGATGTGGATCACCAACGGGCCGGAGGCGGAGACGCTCGTCGTCTACGCGAAAACCGATCCAAAAGCGGGGCCGCGCGGGATCACCGCTTTCATCATCGAAAAAGGCATGAAAGGATTCACGACTGCGCAGAAGCTCGACAAGCTCGGCATGCGCGGCTCCGACACCTGCGAGCTCGTGTTTCAGGATTGCGAGGTGCCGGAGGAAAACGTCATCGGAAAGCCGAATGAGGGCGTGAAAGTGCTGATGTCCGGCCTAGATTACGAGCGGGCGGTGCTCGCGGCGGGCCCGCTCGGAATCATGCAGGCCTGCCTTGACGTGGTGCTGCCCTATGTGCACGAGCGCAAGCAATTCGGCGAACCGATCGGCTCGTTCCAGCTCGTGCAGGCGAAAGTCGCCGACATGTATGTGCAGATGAACGCGGCCAAGGCCTACGTTTACACCGTGGCGCGCGCCTGCGACCGCGGCGAAACGACGAGAGAGGACGCGGCCGGCGCGATTTTGTTCGCGGCGGAGAACGCCACAAAAATTGCGCTCGACGCCGTGCAGTTGCTCGGCGGCAACGGCTACATCAACGAATTCCCGACCGGGCGTTTGCTGCGCGACGCGAAGCTTTACGAAATCGGCGCGGGCACGAGCGAAATCCGGCGGCTTTTGATCGGACGCGAGATTTTCGAGAAGACGAAGTAGGAGGCTGCGTGATGCGCCAGATCGGAGTCATCTCGCTCGCCGCGGCCGTCCTCTTCAGCATCAGTGCCGCCTACGCCCAAAACCGCAAGCCCGCTGCCGACGAAACCAAGCTCATCCGCGATTGCGCTGCGAAGCATGTCGACGACGGTGAAGGTGAGGCGCAATGCGCGTTCAAGCTGGTCGCCGATCCCTGCATCGAGAAAGACGGCTCCAATCTCGGCACCGCCGATTGTTATCGCATCGAGCGGGTAATCTGGGACGAAATCCTGAACGAGAATTACAAGGATCTGATGGCGGCCATCGAAGACAAGAAAGATCAGGACAAGCTCAAGGAAATGCAGCGCGCCTGGATCGCGTATCGCGACACTACCTGCGATTTCTACTGGTATAAGATCCACGGCTCGATGTCGGTGCCGATGACGGCGGCCTGTCAGTTGCGCGAAACCGCGCGGCGAGCGTTTCTGCTCAGGTTTCTTCAAGGATTGTAATGTCCGAGTCGACGACTGCGCTTGTTCTGTTTTCCGGCGGGCAGGATTCCACCGTTTGCCTCGCCTGGGCGCTCGATCGTTTTCAGCGCGTTGAAACGATCGGCTTCGATTACAGCCAGCGCCATAGCGTCGAGCTCGAGGTTCGGCCGAGAATCCGCGAGAAGATCGTCGCCATCAAGCCGGAATGGAAATCCCGGCTCGGCCAGGATCATATGGTGCGGCTGGATGCGCTCGCGGCAATCTCGGAAACGGCGCTCACCCGCGATGCCGCTATCGAAATCGCGGATAACGGCTTGCCGACCACCTTCGTGCCGGGACGAAACCTGATTTTTCTCTCTTTCGCGGGCGCGGTCGCCTACCGGCGGGGCGCCTCGCATCTTGTCGCCGGCATGTGCGAGACGGATTATTCGGGGTATCCCGATTGCCGAAATGAGACAGTCCAGACAATGGCCCGCGCTCTCAGGCTCGGCATGGATAAGGAAGTGTTGATCGAAACGCCTCTCATGCGAATTGATAAGGCCGAAACTTTCGCACTTGCGTACAAAATAGGTAGTGATGCGTTCATCCGCCTTGTGGTGGAGGAAACCCATAGCTGTTACCTGGGGGATCGTTCCCATCGGCATGACTGGGGTTATGGCTGCGGCGAATGCCCGGCTTGTCAATTGCGTGCACGGGGCTGGGAAAAGTGGATCGCTACGAGGCAGAAATAGAAAATGACGGCAGGCGGCTCCTTGAGGGGCTCCTGTTTCTCACCCTCTATTGCGCCCTAATTCCGCTGGGAGATTATCTTTCAACGCACGCGGGCTTTGCCTGCGAGCCGGAGGGTCCCTGCACCTTTCCGGTTGGGTTCGGGTTGCAAGCCACGACCGGCGCGCTGCCGATCGGGGCTGCTTTTGTGCTGCGCGATTTCGTGCAGTGCCGCTTCGGCCTTGCGGCTTCGGCGTCCACGGTCGTCATGGGTGCGGCGCTTGCGGGATTTCTCGCGCCGCCGATGCTCGTGGTGGCATCCGCGCTCGCGATGCTCACCGCGGGTTTCGTCGATCTTCTCGTTTACACCGCGCTCGCGCGAAGGGATTTCGTGGCTGCGGTCATCGCGTCGAGTCTCCTCAGTTCGCTGATCGATTCGGCGGTCTTCTTGTGGGTCGCGTTTTCGTCGCTGGAACTGCTTGCCGGGCAAACGCTCGGCAAGGCATGGGTGGTGTTGCTCGCCTATCCCTTCACACGCTGGCTGTGAAACGCGACGAACGGATCGGGCTTGCGCCCGCTTAGATTATTCGGCGACCAGAACGCCTTTCGCCGTCGACTCGTGATATTCGCCGAAGAATTTGTAACGGCCGGGCTTCAGCGGGCTGATACGGATCGTCGCTTCCGATTTTCCCGCGATGACTTTCTCGGCCTTGAATTCCTTCGACTCGAACTCTTCCGAGGTCGCATCCTCGTTCTTGACCTTCAAGTTGATCCGCTTGTTCGCCGGAACCTTCAGTTCGGAAGGCTCGAAGCGATGGTTGCGGATGATGATGGTGGCTTCGTGCGTTTCCTGCGCCCGGGCGGCGTCGGCAGCGCTGAGAAGCGAAACGGCAAAAATCGAGGCGAAGGCATATCGTCCAATCATTTGTTTTCTTCCTTTGCTTCCTTGCTGGGATAATGAAACGACCAGGAGACAGTGAAAGGCTGCCACCAGCCGGGCACGCCGCTTTCCTTATCGACGTGTCGGACAAACCCCGTTTTTGAGGGCGGGGAAATGCGGTATGTGAGCTTGTAGTCGCCTTCGCCGGCGAGCGAGACGTTATTGGCGTAGTGGGGGCCATCGGCGGCAGTCATCGCCGCGAGCGTGCCGGTTTTCCTGAATTTCGAGCCGGTCTTCTCGATCGTGTATTCGATGGTCAGATACGGAATCCACTCGTCTTCCTTGAACCCGTGTTTCTCGTCCTTCGTGGCGTGCACGTCGAGTTCAAGATGCACGGCGTCCTTGCCGTGGCTCATGCCTTTCGGCATCGGCTCCATCTCGATCCCGAGAAGATAATGCGGCACGAGCTGCATCTCGTTTTTGACAACCGGTTCGCCGACGTAAAATTCCTTGGCAAAAGCAACGGAGGGCAATGCAAGCAGGCTAATAGCGAATGGAAAAAACAGATTCTTCCGGGTAAGCATGCTGCCTCCATCATCTCTGCTGCAAAAATTCGGGATGTGAGAAAACAAAGCCGAAAGAGCCAAGTCAACGATTGGCGCAAAGATCAGAATTGCTCTAATTAAAAGGTAATTTCTCGTTTCAACTTCACGGGCAATCCATGAGCCTGACTTCCGACCTGCAAAAAGCGCTAGCTTCGATCTCAACCGCGACGATCACCACCGTTCTTCTCAAGAAAGGTCTTCGCCGCACCTGGATGGCGGGCACGAAGCCGCTTTCCGGGGAACAGAGCCGCGTCGTCGGCGAGGCCTTCACGCTGCGCTTTGTGCCTGCGCGGGAAGACTTGGCTACGCCCGCGAGCTGGGCCTCTCCGAAATCCACACGCGGCGCGATCGAAGCCATGCCGGAAGGCTGTATCGCGGTCGCCGACGCCATGGGCATCACATCCGCCGGCATCTTCGGCGACATCCTTGCGATGCGCATGTTCAAGCGAAACGTACAGGCGCTCGTTACCGATGGTGTCATGCGTGATGCCGAAGGCGTGCGCGCGACAAAGCTTCCGGTTTGGTGTAACGGCGCCGCGGCGCCGCCTTCGGTCGCGGGGCTCACGTTCGTCGGCTGGCAGGAGCCGATCGGCTGCGGCGGTGTCGCGGTCTTTCCGGGCGACGTGATCGTCGCGGACGGCGACGGCGCAGTCTGCATTCCGCAAGTATTCGTGGCGGACGTGGCAAAGGAAGCGGTCGAGCAGGAGCTGTTCGAAACCTGGGCGCTCGATCAAGTATCGAAAGGTGCCGCACTTCCCGGCCTCTATCCGCCGAACGATGAGACCAAAGCGAAATACGAAGCCTTTCGAAAGACTCGCTGAAGCGAATGCAATTCGTTGAGAAGAACGGCGCGCGCGTCCCGCAACTCGGCCTCGGAACATGGGAATTGCGCGGCGACGTTTGCGCGAAAATGGTGGCGGAGGCGCTCAAGCTCGGCTACCGGCACATCGACACCGCCGAGATGTACGGCAATGAAGAAGCGGTGGGCGAGGGCATTCGCGCATCGCGCGTCGCGCGCGATCAGATTTTTGTCACCACGAAAGTCTGGTTCACGCATCTTGAACGCGGACCGCTCTTGCAGGCGGCGAAAGAAAGCCTGGCGAGGCTGAAACTCGACTACGTCGATCTCTACCTCATCCACTGGCCGAACAAGTTAGTGCCGCTCGCGGAAACGATCGGCGCGTTGAACGAAGTCAAGGAGCGTGGCCTCGCGAAAAATATCGGCGTGGCGAATTTTACCGTCACACTCGTCCGAGAGGCGGCGAAGCTTTCAAAAGCCAAGATCGTCAACAATCAGATCGAGATGCATCCCTATCTCGATCAGTCGAAGGTGATCGCCGAATGCAATAAGCAAGGCATGTCGGTGACGGCTTACAGCCCGATCGTGAAAGGTGCAGCTGTGCAGGATAAAACGCTGCAGAAGATCGGTGCCGCGCATAAGAGAACCGCTGCACAGGTTTCCTTACGCTTTCTGGTGCAGCAGGGGATTATCGTTATCCCGCGCACCAGCAAGCCGGAGCGGCTTTCGGAGAACGCGGCGATTTTCGATTTCGAACTGTCGAATGAGGAAATAAAGGCGATCCATGCGCTCGCCGTCCCGGACGGCCGCCGCATCAATCCATCTTGGGCGCCGGATTGGGATTGAAAAGCAGCTTCTTCCTTCTGTCATGGCCGGCACAAGGCCGGGCATGACAACCCTACAGCTTGTCAGCTTCTATGTTGGCAGGAATAGAGGCGGATGAGCTCGCGCGGCTCGGTGGGGAAATAGCGCCATCCCTTCGCGTTGTGCGTCGCGGTTTTGCAGGATAGCCAGAAATAATTGTCGGCGGGATCGACAACGAGCCGGTTCGGCTTGAAATCCGGCGCAACCAGCGCCGAGAGATAGGGCGTCGTCGAGAACCACGACAGCGGTTTGAGTTTCGCCGGAATGCGCTCGGACGAGACAAAGCGTGGATCGCCGAGTTGCGGGTCGGACGCGGCGCCGGCCGCGAGCTGCCGGACGGCCGAAGTGTAGTGAGTCCAGGCGGACACGAATTTCGCGGTCTCCACCGTATGCACGAGCAGCACGAGAAAGAACGCGCCGGCGAGGAGGCGATGGATCATGTCGCTCGAGCGCGCCGCCACAAGATAGCGCTGGAAAGGCAGCTTGTAGGCGAGGCGGCCTTCGCGCAGAAGTGCGTAGAAGGCGGCAAGCAGTGCAAAGCCGGGCGCCGCCGAGAGTACGATCGTGCGCAGGCAGTAGCGCTGATCGGCATGCAGCGAATGATCGATCGTCAGCCAATAAAGCGACAATAGCGTTGCGACCAGAAGCGCCGCCCAAACATGCGCTTTCGTTTTCGTGAGCTGATAGGCGGCCGCGAACGCAATCGCGTAGAGCGCCAGCGTGGTGTAGAGCAGCCGCATCAGACTGCCGGTCAGAATGTCGAGGCTGAAGACGTCGAATGCGGCGCGCTCCAGGACCGGCGCGATATAGCTGTCGGGCTTGATGTCCGCCTTCACCCAGAACCAGATCGCGAGCGCAAGCGCGAAGACCCCGGACCCGCGCAGGAAGGCGGGATTGTCCACGCCGCGCAGAAGCAATGTGAGCAGAATGACCGCGGCGTAAATCAGCGCGCCCTCGTGCGAGAGCATCATCGCGAGCATCAGGGGGAAGAGTAGAATGATGCTGAGGATGTTTTTGCGCGCATAATGGCTGAGTGCGAGCGTCGGCCAAAAGAGCGCATGCGCGACCCACATTTCGGTCGGGAAGCCGAACACGAGCGGGCAGAGGCACGCGGTCGAGAGACAGGCGTAGGTGAAGATGATCCGCCCCTGCGAGCGATCCGCCTTATAGGTCGCGAGCAGGCCAAAAAGCTGCGCCGAGAAAAACAGAAAGCCGTAGAGCTCGATCCCGCCGCGCGCGTCGCCGCTCAGGCGGACATACCACTCGGCCGGCGCCATCGCGAGGAGATAGACGGAAGCGCGGCCGGAGATGTTGTGCCAGTGGAAAGCCCAGACGTCGCGTACAGCGACCGCGTAAGAGAAGATCGAGCCGTCGGCATACATCTGCAGGCTGTAATGAAGGCCGACCAAAATAAAGAGGGATGCGCAGATGAGCCCGGCCGTGATCGCAAAGGCCCGTAGTCCTTCAGCGGCTGATCTTCCTGCGGCTTGCGCAGGGGTACCCCGCGCCGGGCTGAACCCAGTGATCGACATCGGAAAAAGCCTCCCTCCGAGGCGTGTTCTGAAGTCTTTTTGTATTCCTTAAAGGTAACGAGCGGCCGGAAAGAGTCCAGTGTTCAACGAAATGCGGGGATTGCGGTTCCCCCAATGTGCTTAAAACCGCGCCAGATGGGCCTAATTGGCAGGGTCAGCCGGGCCCGGTCTCGATCACCCAGCGCGAGACGGGGCCGAATTGCCGGAGCACGGTCACGATCAAAACGGCGAGCGTCGTCAGGATCAGCACCCAGCCATTGACGAACCAGCCGAGATAGCCGAGCGCAAAGAAGAAGGCGCGCTGGCCGCGATTGAAGTGCTGACCCGCGAGCGTGATCATGCGCGCGAGCCGTTCCATCGCGGCCTTGGTGCCGCGCTTTTGCTTTTCGTGTGCGGCCGGGGTCGCGCCGAGCAGGATCGCGGCGTAGTTGAACAGCCGGTACGACCAGGCGAATTTGAAAAATGCGTAGATAAAGATGACGAGGAGGCCGCCGATTTTCACCTCGAGCAGACCGGGCTCCGGCTGACTGCCGAAGGGGAGGGCCGCATAGATGTGCGAGACGTCCGGTGTCGAGCGCAGGAGCGCGAGCGAACCGCCGACCGCCAGCAGCGAAGTCGACGCGAAAAACGCCGTGCCGTTTTGCAGCGACGCCATGATCTGTCCGTCCATGATCCGGTTTTCGCGCGCGAGCATCTCGCGCATCCATTGCTCGCGGTAACGATGCATGCGGGCGTTCAGGCCGCGGCGGCCGGTGGCCGAGAGTTCGGTCATGGCGCTGTAGCCCGCCCAGGCAAGGACGAACCAGGAGATCGCAATCCAGTCGAGTGTGGAGAAGCCGGGCATGCGCCGATCCGTCAGAATCGGTGCGATGTTGCCATTGGCGTTCAGGGAAGCCTAGCGCGCCCAGCGCTATTTCCACTTCCAATGCGGCAACGGATGATCGACCGCGACGGCGTTATCGTACATCGCCTGATCGTAGGACGTGAGCTTCTTGCCCTCTTGATCGAGATAGGTATTGCCGCCGTCGACGATCAAGGTACGGCTGCCGACCTGGCAGTAGAACGGCGTCACTTCGCCATAGCTCAGATGTCCCCATTGCCGGCCCAGCATGTGACCGGAGCAGCGCATATCGTTTACGCCGATATTCTCCTTTTCGAGCGTGTTAAGGAGTTCGTGCCGCAGATCGGGCAGAGCGTCGGCGATGGCCAGCACCGTGCAGTTGGCGCAAGAGGGCACGCCGCGAACGGTAACGCCTTCGATCGGCCGGGTGAGAAAGTAGAAGCTTCCGGCGGCGAAAATCGCGCAGCCCAAAAGGACAACGAGCCATTTCGACCCCCAGGCACGGAGAGAAAGCGCGGAAGAGGAATGCGGCAAGGGGATTTCTCCCTATGCCGCCTCGCTGAAGAGATAGGCGCTTACGATCATGCGCTGGAATTCGCGGCGATAATCTTCCGGCCGTACCGGCAACCGCGCGACATTGGACGGCTCCTGCAAAAATGAATCGAGCGTCTCATCATCGACCATCGGCAGCGCAGGGCAGGTGGCAGGGCTTTCCGCTTCCAGTTGCGCGGATTTTACGGTTTCCGATTCTGCCATGATGCACTCCTTTTTACGGATTGGCTTTAAGGTTTCGATTCGCTGGCAAGCTTGTTCGCCCCGTCGCCGCCATCGGCAGCCGGGCCGGTAACTGGTTTTCCGATATAGCCGGACATCAGGATGAGACCCGTTTGCCGGTCGCGAAGCGCGAAGATGAAGGGCCGGTCGAGAACGAGCTTTTCCGGCTCCCCGCGCGGCATGGCCGCGGTCACCGTGACGACGCCGGTCGCCGCCGCGGCTTCGGTTCCTTCTTCATCGACGCGCAGATAAGTTTTCTGCACGATGCGGGAGATTTCCTGCGGCAGGGCGGTGAGACCTTCAAAGGCGGTCGCGGAATCGGCGCCGTTCTTGAGCCCGATTTCCTTCAAGGGCTCCAGCAGCTCTTCTCCGGCCTCGAGCGTGAAGCAGGGAATAGAAAGGTCGACGTCCTTGCGCACGAATCCGCTGCCGTCGAGCCAGCCGCCGGCCTTCGAGAAGCCGGCGAAGGGAAGCGAGCGCGCCGTGTTCGTGACCAGCATCAGCGTAAAGCGGTCGCCGCGATAGGGCATTTCGATGGCCGCGAAATCGCCTTCGCGCTTGAAATTGTACGAGCCGAAGCGGTGCATCATTAGCGCCTCGACATCACCCGAAACGGTATGGAACGGTTGCGGTCTTGTTTGCTCGGCCACAAAAGCCTGTGGCCAGAGGCTCTTGAAGTAGAGCGCGTTCATCGCGATCAGGCCGGGCGGCAGCGGCTGTTCCTGCAAGATCGACGGGATCAGGTTTTCGGTTTTCTTCGCGACCCATTCGTTGATGCGCTTGATGTTCGCGACATCCGAAAACGGTGCGACGGAAACCTCGGCGCCGGTATCGCGCATTTCGTCCATCGCTCTCGCGTAAGGTTTCGCCGCCGGATCGATCAGAACCGCGTTGGCAAAATTGAATTTTGCATCCTTGGTGTTGGGGCTGAGGGGCGCTTGCGTAATCGTCGCGCGCAGCGCCTTGAGATCGGATGCGGCGTCATGACCGAGCGCCGGTTTGAAACCGAGCATGTCCCAGATCGCGCCGCGCATTTTTGCGTCGGCGCCGATATCGAGGAGGGCCATCACGCCGGCGATGCTCGCGGGAGAAATGACGATGTTCGGTGATTGGCGCGACGGCTGCTTTTCCAGTTCGGCGGCGAGCCGCGCGGAGAGGCGGGTTTGCGCGCCGAGCACGCGCTCGGGCGAAAGCGGCTGCGCCTTGCAAGGCGCACTTATTCCGTGAGCAAGCGCAAGCACCACCGCCGCGATCAGCATCAATCGCATTACATTCCCCGTATCCGCTTCGAGTCTCGATTTCGACCATGGCCCAATCTTGACCATGCGTGGGCAAAGATGCGACGGAGGAGCTTAAGAAATAGCTTGGGAACAAGTAATGCCGCAAAAAATCACGCTCGGCCACAAAGCGATGGTCGATGCCGCCAACCGCGAGATCGAAACGATTCCCACGGAAGAAGCCATCAAGCTGCACGGGCGCGACGACATCGTGTTTGTGGATATCCGCGATCCGCGCGAGCTCGAACGTGACGGCAAGATCCCCGGCGCGTTTCATGCGCCGCGCGGCATGCTGGAATTCTGGATCGATCAGGCGTCGCCCTATCACAAGCCCATTTTCAATCAGGACAAGAAGTATCTGTTCTTCTGCGCAGGCGCGATGCGCTCGGCGCTCGCGGCGAAGACCGCGCAAGATATGGGATTGAAGCCGGTCGCGCATATCGCGGGCGGTTTCGGCGCCTGGAAGAAGGCGGGCGGGCCGGTCGAGGGCGGCGGGAAAAAGTAGCTACGGCACAAGCACCGCAGCGCCTTGCAGGCGGCCTTCGCGCAAGTCGGAAAGCGCTTCGTTCGCCTTCGCAAGCGGATAGGGAACGGTCGTTGTCTTTACTTTCGCTTTCGGCGCGATGGCGAGAAAATTTTCGCCATCCTTTCTCGTGAGGTTCGCGACGGAAACAATTTCCCGCTCTTCCCACAGCAAGCTGTAGGGAAAAGCGGGGATGTCGCTCATATAAATGCCGCCGCAGACCACGCGGCCGCCTTTCTTCACCTGCTTCAATGCGGCCGGCACGAGCGCGCCGACAGGCGCGAAGATGATTGCGGCATCCAGCTTTTCCGGCGGCGTATCGCTTGAGCCGCCAGCCCACACCGCGCCGAGCGCGCGGGCGAAGCACTGCGCGTCGTCGTCGCCGTCGCGGGTGAAGGCGTAAACCCTACGGCCCTGCCAGGCACATACCTGCGCGATAATGTGGGCGGCGGCACCGAAGCCGTAAAGGCCGATCGCCTGCGCCTCTCCTGCACGGGCGAGCGAACGCCAGCCGATCAGCCCCGCGCACATCAAGGGCGCTGCGGCGACCGGATCATCGTGGCCGGAGAGGTCGAAGCAATAAGCCGCGTCGGCGACCACATGGGTGGCGAAGCCGCCATCCCGCGTATAGCCGGTGAACTCGGGGAAATCGCAAAGGTTCTCGCGATGCGAGAGGCAGTAGGGGCAGCGGCCGCAGGTGTGCCCGAGCCACGGCACGCCGGCGCGCTGACCGAGCTTGAAGCCGTGCACGGACTTTCCCATCGCTTCGATCCGGCCGACGATTTCATGGCCGGGAACGAGCGGCAGCTTCGGATGCGTGAGCTCGCCGTCGACGACGTGCAGATCCGTGCGGCAGACGGCGCAGGCTTCGACGCGCAGCCGGATTTCGTTTTCGCCCGGCTCGGGTGCCGGCCGCTCTTCGAGGACGAGCGGCGTCTTCGGCTTGCGCAATACCATGGCTTGCATGGGTGCATGTTTCAGCGTGCAGGTGCGTTCGTCAAACTTTACTTGTCGCCCACGGCCGCCGCGGAGGCGGTGGTGTAACTTCCACCGGATGACGGATTGCGCGCACCTATCAACACGTCATGGCCGGGCTTGTCACCCAAGTCGGGTTTACCCGACTTGGGCTTTTTAAATCTAGCGAACTCGGGCAAGCCCGAGTTCGCGTGCCATCCACGTCTTAACGGTGGTGCTGCGAAGAAAGGCGTGGATGCCCGCAACAAGCGCGGGTATGACGAGTGAAAAACTGCCGCTTGACAGCTTTTCTCGTATGGACTATATTCCTATTACCCTTTCCCGTCGAGGGGCGCGCTCATGAGGCGTCATTTGTGCGGGGAAAGGCCCGGCGCTCGCTGTCGCGCTCGCAAACGCGGCACCGGGACGCTCAAGGCAGCCGTCCGCGGGGTAAAATAGGCCCCGCCGCCTTCAGTGGCTGGACGCGGCCCGGTTTGGGCGGGGGAGATCCCCGTCCGCGGTCGCGGCATAGGCTCTTCGCAGCCTCCCGACGCCGCCTTGTAACCGGCGCCCGGAAGCACGGCCCTTAGGAGCGAAAAGCCGCCGAGCTGGAGCGCTGCGAAGCGCGCCTCTCGAAAGAGAGGCAAAGACGGAATGCCGATGCGCCGAGCGGCGCTCCGGCCCCCTCGAATTATTCGAGGGCTGAAGAATATCCGGACGCGCGAACAGCGCGAGCGCGGAAACGATGGCGCTCGGATAAAGGCACGCGGAGAAGAGATAGCAGCTCAGCTCAGATGCGACGCAATGATCGCTTC
>JAJPHK010000151.1 GCA_021325315.1 Alphaproteobacteria bacterium | reverse complement strand
GCGGCTTTATAAAGAGTTCGCGCTGGCTGCTCGCTTCCGCTCGCCAGCGCGAACGGGACGCTGCGGCCCGGTGATGACAGGAGTGGTAATTCTGAATGAAAGCCGCGCCTAAAGGCTCACGCCGAAGGCGTTAGCCCCGCGCGCGAAACCGCGCCCGTTTGCCGCCCGGCGACCGTTGAAACCGAAAAATTCTGGATCGCATCCTCGAACAGCCGGTGGAAATTGAGTTCCGCCGAAAGGTGCAGGAACACCGCGCCGAGGCCCACCGCCGCGCGGTCCATCAGCACGAATTCGCGCGGCACGACCACGGGCCCGTGCGTCTTCAGCGCGGTATGAACCCGGAAGGCTTCGCGGCGGCCGTATTCCGAAGGCTTCACGCCGTCCGCGATCGTGCGCACACGATCGTCTACGAGCGGGCCGTAGATGAAACGCGCCCAGATGTTGAGCGCGTCGATCAGCCCGCGTGTGAGTCCCTTGAAGCCCCAGGTCTCGTAGGCGTGTACCACCTGCGCCTCGTCGCCATCGCGCAGCCCGTGATAGAGATCGACCACCCCGCCGACAAATGCAGGCGGAAAAATCCGGATGCAGCCGTAGTCGAGGAGATTGATGCCGCGCGGCTCGCCCGCTTCCTCGCAGGCGGTGTAATTGCCGAGATGCGGATCGCCGTGGATAACGCCGAAATGCGAGAACGGCAGCCACCACGCCTTGAACATCGCTCTCGCCAGCCGATTGCGGATTTCGAGCGAAGCTTCCTTGTGTGCGAGGAGCTTCTTTCCCTCTAACCAGTCGAGCGTGAGCAATCTTCCGGTCGATAGCTCAGGCCACACCTTCGGCACCCGCACTTCCGGCGTTTCCGCAAGCATCTCGCGATAGAGCGCGACGTGCTTCGCCTCGCGGCGATAGTCGAGCTCCTCGCGGATGCGTTCGGCGATTTCCTTCGCGATCTCGCTCGTGTCGATCGCCGTATCCATGCGGCGGCGGATCGCGAAGATGATCTCGAGCTGGCGCAAATCCGCCTCAACCGCCGACTGCATGTCGGGATATTGCAGCTTCATCGCGAGCGCCTTGCCGTCGAGCGAAACCGCTCGATGCACCTGCCCGAGCGAAGCGGCGGCGGCCGGCTCGCGCTCGAAGGATTTGAGCTTGCTCTGCCAGTCCGGCCCAAGCTCTGCGGTCATTCTGCGCTTCACGAACAGCCAGCCCATCGGCGGCGCTTCGCTCTGCAGCTTGATGAGTTCGGAAGCGTATTCCTGCGGCAGCGCGTCGGGGATGGTGGCCAAAAGCTGCGCCACCTTCATGATCGGGCCCTTCAGCCCGCCGAGCGCCGCGGCAAGCTCCAGCGCGTTCTGCCCGTGATCGAGTGAAAAGCCGAACAGCCGTGCGCCCGCCATTCTCGCCGCGATGCCGCCGACATTCGTGCCGACGCGCGCATAGCGCGCGGCGCGGGCGGAGAAGCGGTTACGTTCCTGGTCGGTTTCGGACATGGAAGCAGAACATAAGGGTGCAGGACGAAAATGGTAGCGGCGAGGCAGCCCGGTTGTCAGTCATTCCGGGGCGCTCGCGTAGCGAGCGAACCCGGAATCCAGACACATACGCCGAGCTTGCCTCTGGATTCCGGGTCCACGCGCTGTCGCGCGTGTCCCGGAATGACAAGCGGTAAGTCAAACATTCGCCACGCGGTGGCGGCCTAAAACGGGTTTCGATCAAGGAGTCGTTCATGCGCCATTTCCTTGCCGTCCTTTCCTTTGGACTCACGCTCATCGGCACTTATTCCGCCCTCGCCCAGCCCGCCCCGCCGCCTCCCGAGCGCGCGGCGATCACGGTGCAGGGCGACGGAAAAAGCGAGGCCAAACCCGACTATGTTGCGATCTCCGCCGACGTCGTGACCGGCGCATCAAACCTGAATGCCGCCCAGAAAGCCCACGGCGAACGCGCGTCGAAAGCGAGCGCCGCGCTGAAAGGCATCGATGGGCTGACCGTCGAAAGCTCGACTTTCCGCCTCGACCGGGTCGTGCCTCCAGCAGCCGCCGGAGAGAAACCGGCGCCGGAATTCCGCGCGGTCACGACCTTTTTCCTGAAGACGCGCCGGATCGAGGCGATCGGCGACATTGTCACCAAGATCGCCGAGACGGGGCTCCTCGAGATTCACAACCTGCGTTTCGCCCTCGACGATAACTCGAAGGCGCTGGATGAGGCGCGAAAAAACGCCGTGCGCGATGCGCGTCACCGCGCCGAGCTCTATGCGGAAGCGGCGGGCGTGAAGCTCGGCGAAGTGCTGGAAATTTCCGATACCGAGCGCCGCTTTCCGCTGCCGATGAAGCAGGCGAGCTTCGCGCGTGATATGGGAGTGACGCCGCCGGAGACTTTGGATGTGCAGGCATCGGTGACGATGACTTGGAGGATTAAGCCGAAATCCTAACCTGTCATGCCCGGTTTGTGCCGGGCATCCACGTCTTTCTTTCAGAAATGCCGTTAAGGCGTGGATGGCACTCGAACTCGGGCTCGCCCGAGTTCGACATATTTAAGAGCCCAAGTCGGATAAATCCGACTTGGGTGACAAGCCCGGCCATGACGGAATACGAAACGTTAGCGATCACTGCGCTGTCCAGCCGCCGTCCATCGTGAGCGCCGCGCCGCGAACCTGCGCGGCGGCGTCCGAGCAGAGAAATACCAAGAGCGCGCCGAGCTGCTCCGGCGTCACCGCTTCGCCGGACGGCATTTTTTCGCCAACGATCGCATGCTTCGCGTCTTCAGGCGTGATCTTTTCAGTTCGCGCCCGTGTATTGATCTGCTCTTGCAGAATCCGCGTCAGCACCCAGCCAGGACAGATCGCGTTGCAGGTGACGCCCGTTCGCGCGGTCTCCAGCGCCACCGCCTTCGTGAAGCCGACGACGCCGTGCTTCGCCGCGACATAAGCCGACTTCTCCGCACTCGCCACGAGGCCGTGCGTGCTCGCGATGTTGACGATCCGGCCCCAGTTGCGCTTGAGCATCCCCGGCAGCGCCGCGCGCGTTCCGTAGAAGACGGACGAGAGGTTGATCGCGATGATCGCTTCCCATTTCTCTGGCGGGAAGTCCTGCACCTTCGCGACATGCTGAATGCCGGCATTGTTCACCAGAATATCGAGCCGGCCGAATTCCTTCTCGGCGCGTTCGACCATCGCGGTCGTTTCCTGCGGCTTGCTCACATCGGCGGGGACGTAAGCCGTCTTCACCTTGAATTCGGAAGCAATGCCCTGCCGCAGCTTTTCGATCTCGGCCGCGTCACCGAAACCGTTCAGCGCGATGTCCGCGCCTTCCGCCGCGAGCGCCCGCGCGATGCCAAGTCCGATTCCCGACGTGGAGCCGGTGACGAGCGCGGTTTTTCCTTTCAGCATCGGGATTCCTTTATAACGATGTGGTCATCCCGGGCGAGCGGCGAAGCCGCGAGACCCGGGATCCAGAATCGCCGGCGTTTCTGGATCCCGGACAGCCGCTTCGCGGCTTCCGGGATGACTTCGTCAACGCCGGGCATGACAGGGCGTTTCACGCCTGCGCATCCAGCTTCTCCAGCTCCGTGATCATACAATCGATGAGATCGAGCCCGGTCTGCCAGAATTCCGGATCGCGCGCGTCGAGGCCGAACGGCTTCAACAGCTCCGTATGATGTTTGGTGCCGCCGGCGGCGAGCATTTCGAGATAACGTTCGGCGAAACCCGCGTTCGATTTTTCGTACACGGCGTAGAGCGAGTTCACGAGGCAATCGCCGAAGGCGTAGGCGTAAACGTAGAACGGCGCGTGGATAAAGTGGCCGATATACGTCCAGTAGACGTCGTAGCCCTCGCCCAAACGAATGGCGGGCCCGAGGCTCTCGCCCTGCACGTCGAGCCAGATCTTGCCGAGCTCCTCGCTCGTCAATTCCCCGTTCTTGCGTTCGGTGTGGACGCGCCGCTCGAAGGTATAGAACGCGATCTGCCGGATCACCGTGTTCAGCATGTCCTCGACCTTCTGCGCGAGCATCGCCTTTTTCTCGCGCGGGTCGGTGATCTTCGCGAGCAGCGAGCGGAAGGTGAAGATCTCGCCGAACACGCTCGCCGTTTCCGCGAGCGTCAAAGGCGTCGGCGCCATCAAGGCTCCGTTCGGCGCGGCCAGCACCTGATGCACGCCGTGCCCCAGCTCGTGCGCGAGCGTCATCACGTCGCGCGGTTTCCCAAGATAGTTCACGAGCACATAGGGATGCGCCGAGGGCACCGTCGGATGCGAGAACGCGCCCGGCGCCTTTCCGGGACGCGCCGGCGCGTCGATCCAGCGGTCGTCGAAGAAGCGCTTCGCGACCGAAGCCATCTTCGGCGAGAACGCGCCGTAAGCCGAGAGCACCGTGTCGCGCGCTTCGGCCCAGCCGATCGTGCGCGTCTCGACTTTCGGCAGCGGCGCGTTCCTGTCCCAGTATTCGAGCTTGTCCTTGCCGAACCACTTCGCCTTCAGCGCATAGTAACGGTACGAGAGCCGCGGGAACGACGCGCGCACGGCGGAGACCAGCGCCTCCACGAGTTCGCGCTCGACGCGATTCGACAAATGCCGGTCGTCGGCGATGTCCTTGAAGCCGCGCCAGCGGTCGGAAATTTCCTTGTCCTTCGCGAGTACGTTCGTGACGAGCGTGAAGGTGCGAAGCTGTCCGCGCAGCGTCTCCGAAATCACATCCGCCGCGCGATGCCGTTTTTCCTCGCTCGGATCCATCAAGAGATTGAGCGCCGGTTCGAGCGGAAGCTCCTCACCGTCGATCTTGAAGCGCATGGCGGCAATCGTCTCGTCGAACAGGCGATTCCACGCGCCGCGCCCTGTGACGGATTTTTCGTGGAAGAGCTGCTCGAGCTTATCCTCGAGCTGATACGGCCGCTCCTTGCGCACATCCTCGACCCACGGGCGGTAATGGCCGAAGGCGGGATTTTGCAGCGCCTTCTCGATCAGCGCGTCCTCGATCCGGTTCAGCTCCAGCGTGAAGAACAGAAGATGCGAGGACGCGGTCGTGATCCGCTCCTGCACGTCGCCGAAGAATTTCGCGCGCTTCGGATCGGTCGTGTCGCCGGTGTAGACGAGGCCCGCGAAGGAAATCAGCCGGCCCAGGAGATCCTCGATCGCTTCGAAGCGCTTGACTGCGATCGCAAGCTTCTCGCCCGCGTCAGACGCCGCGGCGATCTCGGCAAGCTTCCCCTTGTAGGTTTCCTCGAAGGCGATGCACTCGGCGTGCCCTTGGCGAGGTCGGCCGCGACTTCCGGCGCGTCGATGCCGGGATAGAGATCGTTCAGATTCCATTCGGGCAGCGGCCCGAGCGGCTCGGATTTCGTGGCGCTTGCCGCGCGCTGGATAGAGGAAGACATGGTTGCTGGCCGATCCTTGGTTTGCCGCACGATTCTTTCCGTGCATTTTTACATATTTGCGGCTTTGGCCAAGGCATTAATCGCTCTCATCGCCCGGGAAGGGAAAGACTTCGTATGAAGCGATGCGCTCAAAAAAAGCCCCGGCATTGCCGGGGCCAAATTCGCAAACTACCAGGTTATCCAAGTTCCGCCGCGCCAATAGCCGCGACCGCTGTGCTCCTTGAATTTGAAACGTGCGTGTGGACGCCACGAATCTTCGTGCACAACGATTCCGGCCTCAGGGGGATACTCGTAGATGGTTTCGGTGTGCCAGCAGATTCCTTCCGTCTCATTGCAAACGATCGCTGCAGACGCGCTGGCCGCGTAGAAAGTTATGGCGCTCGCGCCGGCAAGAGCCAGTGTTGCCTTGTGAAGCAGTTTCATGAGGGCCTCCGTCACTATGTCTTTTGGATATAAACGGGCCACAACCCCGTCAGGTTCCGGCAAACTCCGATTCAGGTTCCGCTAGCGCCTCTTACAGCACCCCGAGCGCAGCCCTGCTCTTGACGTGCAGATAGCGCGGGTTGAACTCGCCAAGTTCGGTCAGGCGTTTCCAGTTCCTCACAGTCAGTTTGCCGTCACCGAAGTCCATTGCCTTCGATTTTCGTAGCTGCCCCAGCGTGCGATGAATGGTGGCGCTTGCCATGCCCAGCGCTTCGCCCAATTGTATTCGGCTGATCGGCAAGTCCAACTCGTCCCCCTTGGACAAGCGAGCCGCGTGCGCCCGATAGAACAGCTCGCAGAACAGATGGGCCATTCGAGCGATCATGGTCCGGGCACCGTTGTTCGTGATGGCCTCCCGGAAAATGGCAGCATCGAGCAGAGTCTCTCGCCAAATCGCGAGCCCAAACAAGGGCTGGCGGTTAAACGCATTGAGCAGCGCCTTATGAGGCAGGAACGCAACCGTCGCCGGGCCGATCGTACAAAGCCCATGGTCCATCTCCTCGATGAACAGCGCTTGAGCGTCCGGCATGTCGCCTGCCATGTGGAAGGCGAGATATTGCCGCCGCCCATCCGGCAGGAGGTGATAGCGGCCAACCATCCCTGCCAACACAAGAGTGGACGCTTTCGGACGGTCTCCTTGATGGATGAAGTCCACGTCCGGCTCAAACTCCTGGACTTCGTGCTTCAGGACAGAAATCTCCGCAATGTCTTCCTTGCTGAGCCGCGAGTGCTCCCTCAGGCTGTGAACGAGGATTTGTTGCATCTTCTTCACCATGGATGCTGCCCCCGAGGCGGCACTAGCCAACTATCAAATGATCAAACCCCTTGCTGCGAGTTGAGTAAGATTTTTAAACTCCATTCTCGGTTTAAAGGTTCCTCTTCTGTCGGATGTCCAATTCGGACCCCTCCAATCCTTCGGTCGTCGCGGCGGCAGAGAGCGTCCAGAACGCCGCCGATTTCCTGTCGGGCGGGGGCGAACTAGGCAAGCTCATCCATGCTTTTGATTGGTCCAAGACCTCGTTGGGACCGATCTCACAGTGGCCGCAAAGCATGAAAACGGCCCTCCGCAACTGGTTGCGCTCACCGGTTCCTATCGTGTTCCTGTGGGGGCCGGACGGGATCATGATCTACAACGACGCCTATTCGGCCTTTGCAGAAGGACGCCATCCGCATCTGCTCGGCTCGAAGGTGCGGGAAGGCTGGCCCGAGGTCGCCGACTTCAACGACAATGTTCTGAAGGTATGTCTGAGCGGGGGCACGCTCTCGTATCGCGACTTTGAACTGACTCTTTACCGAAAAGGATTGCCCGAACGGGTCTGGCTGAATCTCGATTACAGCCCCGTGCTGGACGAAAGCGGCCGTCCCGCGGGCGTGCTCGCCGTTGTCATGGAGACCACCGGCCGGGTGCTGGC
>JAJPHK010000182.1 GCA_021325315.1 Alphaproteobacteria bacterium | reverse complement strand
TGCGCGAGATGGTGAAGCTCACGGGTTTCCCGATCACCTCGACTTTGATGGGCCTCGGCGCGTTTCCGGCGGCGAATCCGCAATGGCTCGGCATGCTCGGCATGCACGGGACATACGAAGCGAACCTCGCGATGCACGATTGCGACGTGATGATCTGCATCGGCGCGCGCTTCGACGACCGCATCACCGGGCGGCTGGATTCGTTCTCGCCGAACTCGAAGAAGATCCACGTCGACATCGATCCGTCGTCGATCAACAAGAACGTCAAGGCCGATGTCGCGATCATCGGCGATTGCGCGCATGAGCTCGAAGACATGGTGCGGCTGTGGCGGGCGGAGTCCGTGCAGCCGGACAAGAAGGCGCTTGCCGAATGGTGGAAGCAGATCGACAAATGGCGCGGCCGCAAGTCGCTCGCGTACAAAAATTCGTCGGAGAGCATCAAGCCGCAATACGCCATCCAGCGGCTTTATGAGCTAACGAAAGGCATGGACACCTACATCACCACCGAAGTCGGCCAGCATCAGATGTGGGCGGCGCAGTTCTATCAGTTCCAGGAGCCGCGCCGCTGGATGACCTCGGGCGGCCTCGGCACCATGGGTTACGGGCTTCCGGCCGCGGTCGGCGTGCAGGTCGCGCATCCGAATTCACTCGTGATCGACATAGCGGGCGAGGCTTCGGTGCTGATGACGATGCAGGAAATGTCGACGGCCGCGCAGTACGACCTGCCGATCAAGATTTTCATCTTGAACAACGAATATATGGGCATGGTGCGCCAGTGGCAGGAACTCCTGCACGGCGGACGCTATTCGCATTCCTATTCGGAGGCGCTGCCCGATTTCGTGAAGCTCGCCGAGGCCTATCACGCGGTCGGTATCCGCTGCCAGAAGCCGGGCGATCTCGACGGCGCGATCCAGGAAATGATTAAGGTGAAGAAGCCCGTGTTGTTCGACTGCGTCGTGGACAAGACGGAAAACTGCTTCCCGATGATTCCGTCCGGGCGGGCGCATAACGAAATGATCTTGGGGGACGCGGCGGAAAGCCTCGACGAGGCGATCACCGAGGAAGGCAAGGTGATGGTGTGAGTACGCAACCGGGTTCATCGACCTCGCACTATCCAGCCGCTGCCGTGAAGGAACAGATCGTTCACCGCACGCTCTCGGTCGTCGTCGACAACGAGCCGGGCGTGCTCGCGCGCGTGATCGGACTATTCTCCGGTCGCGGTTACAACATCGATTCTCTCACGGTGTCGGAAACCGAGCACGAGAAGCATCTCTCGCGCATCACGATCGCGACCATGGGCACGCCCATGGTGATCGAGCAGATCAAGCATCAGCTCGAGCGGCTGGTGCCGGTGCATCGCGTGATCGACCTCACGGAGACGGGCCGCGCGATCGAGCGCGAGCTCGCGCTCATCAAGGTGAAGGGGAAGGGCGAGAACCGCGTCGAAGCGCTGCGTCTCGCGGACGCCTTTCGTGCGCGCGTGATCGATGCGTCGACCGAGAGTTTCATCTTCGAGCTCACGGGCAAACCGGAGAAAATCGACCAGTTCGTTCTTCTGATGGCGCCGATCGGACTCGTCGAGGTTTCGCGTACGGGGATTTGTGCGATCGCGCGCGGCCCGGAGGAGATGTAGCTACAGCGCGAAAGACCAATGGAAATGCTGTTCTCGCTGATGTCGTTCGCGCTCGCCACCGCTTGCACGCCCGGTCCCAACAACATCATGTTGACGGCATCCGGCGTGAATTACGGCTTCGCGCGCTCGATTCCGCATATGGCAGGCGTGGTCGCCGGCTTTATCATTTTGCTGGCGGCTTGCGCCGGAGGTCTCGGCCTGCTGTTCACCAGCTTCCCCGCCGTGCATACCGCGCTCAAGGTTGCGGGCGGGGTGTATTTGTTGTGGCTCGCCTGGAAGGTCGCGAACGCGGGACGGCTGCAGCGCACGGACAGCGAAAGCGGGCGGCCATTCACGTTCCTGCAGGCTGCCGCGTTTCAATGGGTCAATCCCAAAGGCGTGCTTACGGCGCTGAGCGCGGTGGCGCTGTTTGTGCGGCCGCCATCGGCGCTTACGGATACGATCCTGATGCTCGCGGTTTTCGCGGTGGCGACGGTGATCGCGGTAACGGTCTGGACCGCGTTCGGCACAGTCGTGAGTCAGGCGCTGCGCGAACAGCATCACGCGCAAATCTTCAACGTCGTCATGGCGCTGCTTCTGGTGGTGAGCATCGTTCCGATGGTGATTTGACGTTCTTTCGCCGGCTCTTGCCGGGCCAGCTTCCGCGCCCTAGAAGCTGCGTGCAGAATTCAACGGGGCTAAGTCAGAGGATAACATGCGTGTTTATTACGATCGCGATGCGGACCTGAATCTGATCAAGGGCAAGAAGGTCGCCATCATCGGCTACGGCAGCCAGGGACACGCGCATGCGCTGAACCTGCGCGACTCCGGCGTGAAGGAAGTCGCGGTCGCGCTTCGCAAGGGCTCCGCTTCGGCGAAAAAAGCGGAAGGCGAGAAGTTCAGGGTGATGGAAGTCGCGGAAGCCGCGAAATGGGCGGATGTGATGATGATGCTCACGCCCGACGAGTTACAGGGCGACATCTATCGCGATCATCTGCACACCAACATGAAAGACGGCGCGGCACTTCTGTTCGCGCACGGCCTCAATGTGCATTTCAATCTCATCGAGCCGCGCAAGGATCTCGATGTGCTCATGGTCGCACCGAAAGGGCCGGGCCATACCGTGCGCGGGGAGTATCTCAAGGGCGGCGGCGTTCCCTGTCTCATCGCCATTCATAAAGACTCTTCCGGCAATGCGCACGATCTCGGTCTCTCTTACGCTTCCGCGATCGGCGGCGGCCGCGCCGGCATCATCGAGACGACCTTCCGCGAGGAATGCGAAACCGATTTGTTCGGCGAGCAGGTCGTGCTTTGCGGCGGCCTCGTTGAGCTCATCAAGGGCGGCTTCGAGACGCTGGTCGAAGCCGGCTATTCGCCCGAGATGGCATATTTCGAATGCCTGCACGAGGTGAAGCTGATCGTGGATCTGATCTACGAGGGCGGCATCGCCAACATGAATTATTCGATCTCGAACACCGCCGAATACGGCGAATATGTTTCGGGGCCGCGCATCATCAATGCGGCGACGAAGGCCGAGATGAAGAAAGTGCTCAACGACATCCAGTCGGGCCGCTTCACGCGCGATTGGATGCTCGAGAACAAGGTGAACCAGACCTCGTTCAAGGCGACGCGCGCGAAGCTAGCGCAACATCCGATCGAGCAGGTCGGCGAGAAACTCCGCGCCATGATGCCGTGGATCAAGGCGAAAGCGCTGGTCGACAAGGCGAAGAATTGAGGTTTTTCCGGAACGTATTGCTCGCCGGTTTCTGCATCGCGGTTTCCGCCGCGCATGCGGAGCCGGCGAGCGAACGTTACGGCGAGGAATATCAGGCCTGCCGCGAAGGCAACACGCACGAGATCGTTACTTGTCTCACCGCGCGCTATAAAAAATGGAATGAGCGCGTGGACGCCGCCTATAAGAAACTCCTCGGCATGCAAGAGGATGCAAAGAGCCGCGCTGCGCTGGAGGCAGGGCAAAAATCCTGGCTCAAATATCGCGCCGACAATTGCGAATGGTACGAGACGGGCGAAGGCACGATCCGCCGCCTATGGGGCAGCGAGTGCATGCGCAGCATGACCGCAGCCCGCGCGCTGGAACTGGAAGAGGCGGGCGAAACGCATTAGCTGCGTCTGCTAGCGGCCCTTCTTCTCAATTTCGCTCCACATCCAGTGCGCGATTTCGTCGGGCGAGCTGTCGCCGCCCTGGCCGTTGGCGCGCAGATTCGCATCCCGCATCAGATCAATATTGATCGCACCGAGCAGGGGCTTCAGCGCCGCGGCCAGCTTCTCATCATGGGCACGTTTCGGAGCGAGGAGTACAATCGCGTCGTAGGGCGGAATGGCGTGTTTCGGGTCTTCCAGCACGACAAGATCGTACTGCTTGATGCGTCCCTCGCTGGTGTAGGCCGAAATCACGTCGACTTCGCCGTCCGCGGCCGCCTTGTACATGAATTCCGGCTGAATGAGGCGGCGTTCGCGAAAGGAAAGGCCGTAGTCCACGACAAGCGAGTGCCATTCCGGCCGGGCGAAAAATTCATAATCGCCCGCGATGGAAAGCTGCGGCGCATAGCGGGCGAGATCGGAAATCGAACGAATGTCGAGCTCCTGCGCTCGCTTGCGCGACATCGCGAGCGCATAGGCGTTTTCGAAACCAAGATCGCCAAGCATCGTGATGTTGTAGGCTTTCGCAAGCCAGTCTTTGACTTCTGCGAGGACTTCCTGGCGCGGCCTCGCTTCGGCTTGATTCATCTGGTTCGCCCAGAGCGTACCCGAATATTCGACGTAGAGATCGATGTCGCCGTTCTTCAGGGCGTCAAAAATTACCGCTGAGCCGAGTCCGTCGCGGACACGCACGGAAAGTCCCGCCGCGCGCAGGCGCTGATCGATCAGCGATTCCAGAATGTACTGCTCGGTGAAGGCTTTCGCGCCTACGTAGTATGCGGCTCCCGGCCGCGCGAAAACGGGCGTAAGGGCGGCGAGGACAATGAGCACGATCCCCGCGCCGCCGAGCAGAATCCGGTTTCGCTTTCGCGCCGAAATGCCGCTTTCCATCAGTGCGAGCAGTTGATCGACCGCGAGCGCAAGCACGGCGGAAGCCACGCAGCCGAACACCACGAACACCCAGTTCTGGGTTTGCAGCCCGGTGAAAATGTAATTGCCGAGACTCGTCTGGCCGACAGGCGTTGCGAGGGTCGCGGTGCCGATCACCCATACGGCCGACGTACGGATGCCCGCCATAATGACCGGAAGCGCAAGCGGCAACTCGACCATCCTGAGCGCCTGACCTTCGGTCATGCCGACGCCGAGCGTCGCCGCCTTGATCGTCGGATCTATGCCGAGAATGCCGGTCACGGTGTTTCGCAACACCGGCAGCATCGAGTAGAGAGCGAGCGCGAGTACCGAGGGCAGGAAGCCGAGCGCTGAAAAGCCGACGCCGAAAATTTTTCCGGCGAGCGTCGAGAGCACAAGCAGCAGGGGATAGAACAGCGCGAGCAGGGCAAGCCCCGGAATCGTCTGCACGACACTGGCCAAACCCAGAATCAGATTGCGCAGCTGATGGCGGCGCGTCGCCAGGATCGCGAGCGGCAAGCTTGCCGCGAGACCGAGCGCGAGCGCGGTGACACTCACGAGCACATGGCTCCCGAGATAATCGGGAAGCCGTGCAAGCGCCTCGGACAAGCGGACGTCCGTGTTCACTGCTTTCCTCGCATGATGGCGGAAAATCGCTCCGCCTGGTTCTTCGGGGTCTTTACGAGCTCGCGCACATAGGGGTCTTTCGGCGCCGTCATCAGTTCGCGCGGCGTTCCTTGCTCGACGATCTTGCCTTTATGGATGACCGCGATGCGGTCGGCGAGCAGCGCCGCCTCCGTGAGATCGTGGGTAATCATCACGGTCGTGAGGGAGAGCGCGTCGTGCAGCTCGCGATAGTCCGTTTGCAGTGCATCGCGCGTGAGCGCGTCGAGCGCGCCGAAGGGCTCGTCCATCAGCACGATTTTCGGGTTGGCCGCGAGCGCGCGGGCGACGCCGACGCGCTGCCTTTCGCCGCCGGACAGCTCGGTCGGAAAGCGGGCACGATACGTTTCGGGATCGAGGCGGACGAGTTTCAGCAACTCGTCCGCGCGGTCCGCCCGTTTCGCGCTGTCCCAGCCGATCAGCCGCGGCGTGATCGCGACGTTTTCCGCGACCGTCATGTGCGGAAAGAGACCGACACCTTGAAACACATAACCGATCTGGCGCCGGAGCTGGATCGGGTCGATTTCGCGCACGTCCTTTTCGTGGATACGGACGGTTCCGGCCGTGGGCTCGGTGAGGCGATTGATCAGCCGGAGAAGGGTGGTCTTGCCGGAACCGGACGGACCGACAATGGCAAGGAACTCGCCTTCGGGAACTTCCAGCGAAATCTCATTGAGCACCTCCAGCACTTCGGCTTCTGCGCCGTAGTGTTTCGTAACGGCTTGCAGTTCGATGGCGTTTTTACCAGCCATGTAGCGGGATAACCCGCCTACGCTGGATTTACGAGAGGTATTTCAACGCTGCAAAACCGGGCGCAAGCAGCAGGAACGCCCACAGAAAAGCGGAGGTCCAATTCGCGATCTGAAAAGCGACGAAGGGCATCTCAAACGTGCCGGCGATCAGCGGGATCACGGCGCGCACCGGGCCGAAAAAACGGCCGATGAATACCGACCAGATGCCCCATCGCTTGAAGAATTCTTCGCCGCGCTCGATCATCTGCGGGTAACGCGAGAGCGGCCACACCTTGTGCGCGGCGTTTTCAAGCTTCAATCCAATCCAATAGGAAATCCAATCGCCGAGTGCGGCGCCCACTGCGGCGCCAATCCAGACCGGCACAAAAGGAATATCGCTTGCCGCGATCAGGAGGCCGACGGCAATCAGCGCGCCGGTTGCCGGAATGAGAAGCGACAAGATCGCGAACGATTCACCGAAGGCAAGCGCGCCTGCGATCAACGGCGACCAAGCCTGATGCTCTTTCACAAAATCGGTAACTTCGTGAGCAAACGTACTCAGGCTCATGCGCGATGGACCGCTGGAATAAGCAAAAATGGCAGGAAGATCGTTCGAGCCGCTTTCTTGGAGACTCTTTTGGCTGAATGCAATGCCGAACTTTGAAGCACACGCGGCCTTACAGTCCAGCAAGCCCGCTGATTCGGAGTAAATAAGGCAAAAGGCTTCCAGTTACCTTCCGCGGGACGTTTCGACCGCTTCGGTCACAATTCCTTCGCGGGCGAAGCTGCAACGCAATAAAATCGCGGCAAGGGCCGTGATTGGCTCGTTTCCCGCCGCTCGCCGTATCCGTCTGCGGCTGCGGACGGATGGCGGAGCTTCGGCGGCCCTTGAAATCGGATTCGGTCTCATCCAATCGTTACAGGCTTTGTGCGCGTCCCCAAATAACCTTTGCAAAGGGAGAATCGCACTATGAACGCCGCCAGAAACATCAAAGCTGCTATTGGCGCACTTACTGAAATAGGTCTGATGCTTCTCGCGCTGGCAATCGTCTGCGCGCTGTTGGTCGGTAACAACCTTCCGTTCTTCGGGTCGGTTGTGTCGAATATCACCGCCTTGGTGAGCGAACTCGGCAAGAATGGACTTGTCGGCCTGATTGCGCTTGGCATTATTCTCTGGTTGTTCTCAAAACGCACTATGGCGTGACGTGACGAAAAAGCGGGTGGGAGAGAAATCTCCCACCCTTTGCTTCGGGAGATCGTCATGGACCGGAATGTGGACAGATACCTCGATATAGCGCGCCGCTATCTCTGGACTATCGCCGAGATCGCATTTCTCATCGTCCTCGTAAGCGTGCTCCTGCATCTCGCGCTTGGGGAGTATTCCGGCGGTTTCGTGAAGGGCGTTTACGACAATCTCGTTGCGTTGGGGCGCGATGTGCCGGGGGCGACGCTTCTCGGCGTCGGTGCCCTGATGCTTCTGGTCTGGTACATCCGGCAGCGCACAAAGCCTGAAAAATAACGAAACATCGCCTCTTTCTGAGGGAGCGCTCGCATGGGCGCCTTTTTGCTATTTGCCGTCGGCGTCTCCTATCATGGAAATCCAGCAGTGATTTTGCCTTGGGGACAGCATGACGTTCGGCGAGGAGGAGGCAACAGCAGTTTCGCTGGTTGATGTCGGCGTTTCTTTCGGACTTGCGCGCGGCGGAAGCTATCCGGCGGTTGAAAGGGCGTCGCTCTCGGTCGCTGACGGCGAATTCGTCTCGATCGTGGGCCCCACGGGCTGCGGAAAATCCACGCTTTTAAACATCGCGGCGGGGCTGCGGCCGCCATCTTCCGGTCGGGTGGATGTATTTGGTGTGCCGCTCCATTCGCTCAATCGCCGCGCCGGCTATCTGTTTCAGGCGGATTCGCTCTTTCCCTGGAAAACGGCGCTCGAAAATGTGGCTATCGGGCTCGATGTTGCGGGCGTTCGGCAGGCCGAAGCGCGTTCGCGCGCGAAAATGTGGCTGTCGCGCGTGGGGCTGGGTCACTTCAGCGACCGCTATCCGCACATGCTTTCGGGCGGGCAGCGCAAGCGCGTGGGACTCGCGCAAGTTCTCATTCGCGATCCCAAAATTTTGCTGATGGACGAGCCGTTCGGGCCGCTCGATGCGCAGACACGACAGATCATGGGGAATTTGCTGCTCGACCTTTGGCAAGCCGACAAAAAAGCCGTTCTGTTCGTAACCCACGATCTCGAGGAGGCGATCTCGCTTTCGGATCGCGTGGTCATCATGTCGGCGGGCCCGGCCGCGCGCATCATCGGTGAGTGGAAAGTGCCGCTACCGCGGCCGCGCGATGCCGCGGAGATCAAGTTAGACGCCGCATTCCGCGATCTCTATCGAGAAATCTGGTCGATGCTGAAAGAGGAAGTGATGAAGACTTACAGCGGCGCGGGAACGAAGCAGTGAGACAGACGAAGCTTTTCTTTCTGCAAATGTTGGTCGCGGCGATTGCGCTAGCGCTTTGGCACACTCTCACGACTTATCCTTTATTTGGCCGGTTGCTGCTCGATCCTTTTTTCTTCTCGAAGCCGCTCGATGTCGCGGCACGCATTGTGAAGTGGTTTCGCGAGGGAACGATCTGGTATCATCTTGGTATCACGCTCACCGAAGCGATGCTCGCTTTCGTTGCGGGTTCCATCGCAGGCATCCTCGTCGGCTTCTGGTTCGCTCGAAAGCCGTTGATTGCCGCCGTATTCGATCCTTACGTGAAAATGGTGAACTCGCTGCCACGCCTTGTGCTCGCACCAATCTTCACGCTGTGGCTCGGTTTGGGTATCTGGTCGAAAGTCGCGCTTGGCGTGACTCTCGTCTTCTTCATTGTGTTCTTCAATGTGTATCAAGGCGTGAAGGAAGTAAGTCCCTCGATTCTCGCGAACGCCCGTATGCTCGGGATGAGCGAGCGGCAATTGATGCGGCATGTCTATTGGCCGTCGGCGCTTTCGTGGATGTTTTCGTCGTTGCACACGTCGGTGGGTTTCGCGGTCGTGGGTGCGGTGGTCGGCGAATATCTCGGCTCGGCCGCGGGTCTCGGTTATATCATCCAGCAGGCAGAGGGAATTTTCGACGCCGCCGGCGTTTTTGCCGGCATGATTGTACTCGCAGCCTTTGTGATCGTGATCGACGCGGTTGTGACGCTCGTCGAGAAACGGCTGCTGATCTGGCGGCCGAAGGTAACCGAAGTGGGCGTTTGACGACAACGCGCGATGATTTAGCCTTTGCCCAATAAAATGATCGTCTTGGGAGGTCCCATGAAATCCCTGCTTCGCATTACGGGAACAATCTTTGCGCTTTTGCTGCTGACGAGTTTTGCCTCCGCCCAGAGCCGTCCGAAAGTGACGATCGCGGTCGGCGGCGGCGCCTGCCTTTGCTATCTGCCGACGATGCTCGCGAAGGCGCTGGGCGAATATGAAAAAGCGGGGCTCGACGTCGAAACTGTCGATCTCAAAGGCGGATCGCAAGCACTAGCGGCGGTGATGGGCGGAAGCGCCGATGTCGTTTCGGGCTACTACGATCATTGCGTGAATCTTGCTGCAAAAGGGCAGGAACTGAAAGCATTCATCGTGTACGACCGCTATCCCGGCTTTGCGCTCGTGGTCTCGCCGAAGCAGACGGCGAATATCCATTCGGTGAAAGAGCTTGCAGGAAAAAAGGTAGGTGTCTCGGCGCCGGGCTCATCTACAGATTTCTTCCTCAAATACCAGCTCACGAAAGCGGGATTAGCTGCCGACGCGGCGTCGGTGATCGGCGTCGGTCTCGGGCCGACGGCGGTCGCCGCCATGGAACAGGGGACGGTCGATGCCGCCGTCATGCTCGATCCCTCCGTCACCGTGCTGCAAGGCAAGTTCAAGGACCTCAAGATCATTAGCGATACGCGCACGACAAAAGACACGCTTTCGCTTTTCGGCGGCGAATATCCGGGCGGTGCGCTCTATACCAAAGCCGACTGGATCGAAAAGCATCCGAAGGAAACGCAGGCGCTCGCGAACGCGATTGTCGCGACCCTGAAATGGATTCATTCGCATACGGCGGAAGAAATCATGGCGAAGATGCCGGAAAATCTCGTCGGCGCCGACAAGGCGCTTTATCTCGCCGCGCTCAAGAACACGCTGCCGATGTATTCGGAAAACGGCAAAATGGACCCGAAAGGCGCGAAGGCGGTGCTCGATGTGTTCAGCCTGTCGGTGCCGGAAATCGCCAAGGCGAATATCGATCTCTCAAAGACCTATACGAACGCCTTTGTGGAAAAAGCGGGTGCTTCGCAGTAGCCCTACGTGATGCCAATTCAGAAGGGCGCCTGCACGGGCGCCCTTTTTGCTATGAAGGCGCGATGAATATCCTCTCCATCCAATCGCACGTCGCCTACGGCCATGTCGGGAACGATGCGGCGGTCTTTCCCTTGCAGCGGCTCGGCGTCGAGGTGTGGCCAATTCATATGGTACAGTTCTCGAACCATACGGGTTATGGCAAGTGGCGAGGCGAAGTCTTCGGTGCGAGCGCGATTTCCGAGGTGATGCAGGGGATCGAGGAGCGCGGGGTGCTTCCTTCCTGCGATGGCGTGCTCTCGGGCTATATGGGCTCGGCTAAAATCGGTGGCGCGATTTTGGATGCTGTGGATCGTGTAAAGGTCGCGAACATGAAAGCGCGCTACTGCTGCGACCCGGTGATCGGCGATGTGGGCCGCGGCGTCTTTGTGCGGCCGGGCATTCCCGAATTCATGCGCGAGCGGGCGCTCCCCGCCGCCGATATCGCGACGCCCAATCAATTCGAGCTCGACTATCTTTCCGGCCTTACGAGCAAGTCGGTTTCGGAGGCGATCCGAGCCTGCGGCGCGCTGCACGCGATGGGGCCCGAAACGATTCTCGTCACAAGCTTGCATGTCGAGGACACGCCGAAGGATTCGGTCGATCTTCTTGCCTCTGGCCCTGACGGGCGCTTTCGGGTGCGCACGCCACTCCTCGATATTTCCGTAAACGGCGCAGGCGATGCGATGGCGGCGCTCTTTTTCTTTCACGTCTTGAAGATCGGCTCGACAGCGGAGGCGCTTTCGCGCACGGCGTCGTCGGTGTTCGGCATTTTGAAGCAAACGGCCGAGACGTGCGCACGCGAAATTGCGCTCATCGCAGCACAAGAGGAGATCGTAAAACCTTCGCGGCTTTTCCGGCCGGAGCCGATTTGATCAGCGATAGCCGTGCGCGCTTTTCACGCGTGCAAGCTGGCTCATGGCGTCGCCCTCACGGCCGGCGGTACAGGCGGGACGGGCGCCGGCGTTAATGTCGCGGACGATCGTGTCATAGACGTTTTGGCTCAGATAGCCGGTGGTCACGTCGCGATCGACGATTTTTTCATATTCGGTGATGGCGGCGGTGCAGCGCGCCGGGCCCGAAAGCGGCGGGTGTTGCGCGGCGGTGCCGACGCCGGCCGGAACCTCAGGCTGGACCGGCGAGCTTGTCGTGGCGACAGCGCAACCTGCAAGGAGCGGGATGCCCGCAAAAACGGCAAGCAATGGAAGCAAGGAGCGGCGCGGCATTTCATCCCCAAATCGAAGCGATTTTATCTTGGGAAGCCAGAAAATGCGATAATAATCAGACAGTTTTATTGCCCGATCTCGCCCCGGGGCCGGCTTGCTTCGTGCGGCGGGGGCCGTTACAACGCTCACAGCGCCGCTTTTACGCCTGCTTAATTTTTCGGGCGAAGACTGGCGGCTGATTCGAGAGCCTTGCAGACGCATGACGCATGTTTCGACCATCCGTTCTGCCAACCCGGCCGCCGAGGCGGTTTCGGGCCGCGCTCTCATTCTCGCC
>JAJPHK010000172.1 GCA_021325315.1 Alphaproteobacteria bacterium | reverse complement strand
GCGGCCCATTCCTCCGGCTTTCGCGCTTTCGCGAGGTCGAGCTTGATCCAGTGCAGATCGGGACGGCGATAAGAAGCGGTGCGAATCCGCCTGCCCGCACCCACAATCTCATGACCGTCGGCCGCGAGGCGCGCGGCCACCGCCATGCCGATAAACCCGTAAGCCCCCACCACCAGGATTCGCATGGAACGAGACTAGCCGATCAACGCGGCGGGAGCGATTGCGTATCAAAATCAAGCGCTATCCGCCCGGATAGTGTCTCAGTTTCTGTTTCTTCGTCATTACCGGGCCGTCGCGCCCGGCGAGCATTAGCGAGCCGTTTGGCGCGACGAGACCCGGTAATCCATGAAAACTCCCAGCATATACCGAGGTTCATCATGGATCACCGGGTCTCGCAGCGTCGGCCGCTCGCTTTGCTCGCGGGACGCTGCGGCCCGGTGATGACGGGAACTGAGACATTACCCATGCCCGGCACAAGGCCGGGCATGACACGCCCGAATGCAGGAGATTCAGTGCAATGTCATCGCGATGACGCCCGCGACCGTCATCAGTACACCCACCGTCACCCGCAGCGTCACGCGTTCGTCATGCAGGAAAATCGCGCTCAGGAAAAACGTGAACAGCGGAAAGGACGCCAAAATCGGCGCGATCTGCGTCACCTGCCCTTGCCGCAGTGCGATGTAGCTGAACAGCATGCCGCCGCCGTTCAATCCGCCCACGCACCAGAAACGCGCCACCACGCCGCGGCGGTAAACCTTTCGCTTCACATTCCCCGTCAACGCATTGGCGGTGAGCAAGGCGATCGACGACATCGTGTAGCCGATCAGGAGCGCGGCAAAAATATTCTGCCAGATCGCGAGCCCGAACTTGATGCCCGCTTGCGCCGCGCCGCGGCAAAGCGCGCCGCCGGCCGGGATCAAAAGCGCCCAGAGCGGCCAGCGCCTCGGCCGGCATTTGTCCGCGAGCGACATCAGCATCACGCCCGCGACGATGACCGCGAGCGCGGCCGCCTGCTGCAGCGTAAGTTGTTCGTGCAAGAAGATCAGCGCGCCGAGCACGGCGAAAATCGGCGCGGTGCTGGAAATCGCGCTCGATATGGTCGGGCCCATCCGGCGGTTGGCTTCGAAATTCAGAAACGAAACGAGCGCCGGAAAAAAGATCCCGACCGCCGCGAAGACCGCGACGGCGGAAATCCTGAAGTTCTCCAAATCGAGCAGAAACGGCGAAAGCAGCCAGAGGAAAAGCGTCGTCGTCGGAATGCTGACCAGCGTTCCGGCAAGCGGCGGGATTTCGTGCAGCGCCGGCTTGCTGACGACGATCGCGGCGCCGAAAAAGGCGGCCGCCACGAGCGCCAGGAGCGGCGCCGGGACGAGGTCGAGCACCCTTAGAACGGCATTTCGTCGTCGAGATCGCCGCGTTTGCTGCCGGCGCCGACTGCCGCCGGACGGCGCTCGCGCATCGGGCCGGAGGAGCCGAATTCGCCGCCGGAATCCTCGAGTGCGCTTCCGCCGCTTCCGCCGCGGTTATCGAGCATTACGAGCTGCGAATTGAAGCCTTGCAAAACCACCTCGGTCGAGTATTTGTCCTGGCCGTCCTTGTCCTGCCATTTGCGCGTCTGCAACTGGCCCTCGAGATACACCTTCGAGCCCTTGCGGAGATATTGCTCGACGACGCGGCAAAGGCCTTCGTTGAAAATCACCACGCGATGCCATTCGGTTTTCTCGCGGCGCTCGCCGGTGTTCTTGTCCTTCCAGGATTCGGAAGTCGCAATGCGGAGGTTGGCGACCGGACGCCCGTCCCCCGTCCGGCGGATTTCGGGATCGGCGCCGAGATTGCCGATCAGAATGACTTTGTTGACGCTACCCGCCATGACTTCCTCCGCGTGTTGATCGCCGACACTGCGCCTTTTTCAGTCCGCAGCGCAGCGGGTATTAACGATTTTTCCACAAGGGGTTGAGCGATGACACAACCAGGACACATTCGGTTTGTTCCTGATATGTTCTAGTTGTATTTTTCCCGTGATGCAAGGCGATTCCCATAATTTACCAAAAAATCTGTGCAATCCCATTAAGGGTCAAAAACGCCTTTGTTCGATTTCTGTTCGCACATTTTGGAGGCGCATCTGTTAATAACTTTGGCGCCGAATGCCGATCACCACAGGGCGAGACATGTGTTTGTCACGTACCGCCCGCGCGTTTATCGGCGGGGGATTTTCCCCGTGCGCCGGTGGCGCATTTTGCACCTGCTCATTACGTTTAGATCTCAAACCTCAAGCCGCGTCCGAACTTCCGCATGAGCCGCTCCACCCCCAAGCACGGCGAGGCCCGCGTCATCTCCATTCGCGGCGCGCGCGAGCACAACCTGAAAAGCGTCGATCTCGATATCCCGCGCGACGAGCTCGTGGTGTTCACGGGGCTTTCGGGCTCGGGCAAGTCGTCGCTTGCCTTCGACACGATCTATGCGGAAGGCCAGCGGCGCTATGTGGAGTCGCTCTCCGCCTACGCGCGGCAATTTCTCGAGATGATGCAGAAGCCGGATGTCGACCGCATCGAGGGCCTGTCGCCCGCGATTTCGATCGAACAGAAGACCACCTCGCGCAATCCGCGCTCGACCGTCGGCACCGTCACCGAGATTTACGACTACATGCGCCTCCTGTGGGCGCGCGTCGGCGTGCCCTATTCGCCCGCGACGGGTCTTCCGATCGAGAGCCAGACCGTCTCGCAGATGGTCGACCGCGTGATGGCGCTGCCCGAGGGCACGCGCATTTATCTCCTCGCGCCGGTCGTGCGCGGACGGAAGGGCGAATACAGGAAAGACCTCGCGGAGTTCCTGAAGCGCGGCTTCCAGCGCGTGAAGATCGACGGCAAGTTCTACGAGATCGCGAACGCGCCCGCGCTCGACAAGAAGCTGAAGCACGATCTCGATGTCGTGGTGGATCGCCTCGTCGTGCGGCCCGACATCAAGACACGGCTCGCGGATTCGTTCGAGACGGCGCTGCACCTCGCCGACGGCCTCGCGGTGATCGAATTCGCCGACGGCGCGCCCGAAGCCGTGAAGAAGGAAGGCATGAAGCGCGGGCATTCGGACGACCCGAACCGCATCGTGTTCTCGCAGAAATTCGCCTGCCCGGTCTCAGGCTTCACGATTGAAGAAATCGAGCCGCGGCTCTTCTCCTTCAACAGCCCGCACGGCGCCTGCCCCTCCTGTGACGGCCTCGGCGAAGAGAAGCAGATCGACGCCGATCTCGTGATCCCCGATCCCGGAAAGACGCTCCGTCAGGGCGCGATTGCGCCGTGGTCGCGATCAAGCTCGCCCTACTACCAGCAGACGCTGGAAGCACTCGGCCGGAAATACAAATTCTCGCTGAATACCGCCTGGAAGGATCTGCCGAAGAAGGTCCGCGACACGATCCTGTACGGCTCCGGCGACGAGGACGTAAAGTTCATTTACGACGATGGCGCGCGCTCGTTCGAGACGAAAAAGCCGTTCGAAGGCGTGATCGTCAACCTCGAGCGGCGCTATCGCGAGACCGAAAGCGACTGGGCGCGCGAGGACATCGAGAAATATTTTTCCGCGATCCCCTGCAAGGCCTGCAACGGCTATCGCCTCAAGCCCGAGGCGCTCGCGGTCAAGATCGACGGCAAGCATATCGGCGAGGTGACCGAGCTTTCCGTGAAGGCCGCGCGCGAGTGGTTCGAGGCGCTGCCGAAAAAGCTCACGCAGAAGCAGAACGAAATCGGCGTCCGCGTGCTGAAGGAAATCCGCGAGCGGCTCACCTTCCTCGTGGACGTGGGGCTCGATTATCTGACGCTCGCCCGCGCCTCCGGTACGCTCTCCGGCGGCGAGAGCCAGCGCATCCGGCTCGCGTCGCAAATCGGCTCGGGACTTACGGGCGTTCTATACGTCCTCGACGAGCCGTCCATCGGCCTGCACCAGCGCGACAACGCGCGGCTCCTCGAAACGCTGCGGCGGCTGCGCGACCTCGGCAATACCGTGATCGTCGTCGAGCACGACGAGGACGCGATCCGCACCGCGGATTTCCTCGTCGACATCGGCCCCGGCGCCGGCATCCATGGCGGCCGGATCATCGCCAAGGGCACGGCGGACGACATCATCCGCGCGAAGGAGTCGCTCACGGGGAAATATCTCTCGGGCGAGCTCGACGTTCCGATTCCCGAGCGCAGGAAGCCCAACCCGGCACGCAAGCTCAGAATCGTGAACGCGCGCGGCAACAACCTCAAGAACATCACGGCGGAAATCCCGCTCGGCCTCTTTACTTGTATTACCGGCGTCTCCGGCGGCGGAAAGTCGACGCTCCTCATCGACACGCTCTACAAGGCGATCGCGCGCAAATTGAACGACGCCCACGACGCGCCCGTGCCGTTCGACCGCATCGAAGGCTTGGAGCATCTCGACAAGGTGATCGACATCGACCAATCCCCCATCGGCCGCACGCCGCGCAGCAATCCTGCGACCTACACCGGCGCCTTCACGCCGATCCGCGAGTGGTACGCGGGGTTACCCGAAGCGAAGGCGCGCGGCTACGAGCCCGGGCGCTTCTCGTTCAACGTCAAGGGCGGCCGTTGCGAGGCCTGCCAGGGCGACGGCGTCATCAAGATCGAGATGCACTTCCTGCCGGACGTTTACGTCACCTGCGACGTCTGCAAGGGCAAGCGCTACAACCGCGAGACGCTGGAAGTCACGTTCAAGGACAAATCCATCGCCGACGTGCTCGACATGACGGTGGAGGAAGGACTGGAGCTTTTCCAGGCGGTGCCCGCGATCCGCAAGATTTTGGAGACGCTCGCGCGCGTCGGTCTCGACTACATCCATATCGGCCAGCAGGCGACGACGCTTTCCGGCGGCGAGGCGCAGCGCGTAAAGCTCGCCAAGGAGCTGTCCAAGCGCGCGACCGGCCGCACGCTCTACATCCTCGACGAGCCGACGACCGGCTTGCATTTCCACGACGTCGCGAAGCTCCTCGAAGTGCTGCATGAACTCGTGGAAAGCGGCAACACGGTGGTGGTGATCGAGCACAATCTCGAAGTCATCAAGACCGCCGACTGGATCATCGACCTTGGCCCCGAAGGCGGCGACGGCGGCGGCGAGATCGTCGCGGCCGGCGCGCCGGAGGATGTGGTGAAGGTGAAGGACAGCTACACCGGGCAGTTCCTGAAGCCGGTCCTGGAGCGCGGCGGGAAGAAAAGGAAGCGCGTGGAAGCGGCGGAGTAAGTTCGGCGCTGATGCGGTGGGGACATGAGCGAAACCTTACGTCGTGTGCAGTCGCTTGTGCGTAGCGGCGATTACCTTGTGTCGCGGCACGGCTTTCGAGAACTCGCGGCGGATGATATTCTTGTCGAGGAAGTGCTTGCAGGCGCCGGAAGCGCAATCGTTGTTGAAGATTATCCGAGTTCGCGCAAGGAGCCGTCGGTATTGGTTCTTCAATATGACCGGAATGGCCGGCCTATTCATGTGATGTGGGGCATTCCGAAAGATGCCGGAACACCTGCTATACTGGTGACAGCCTATCGGCCCGCTCCCGAGCGCTGGTCGGCGGATTTCATGAGGCGAAAGCGATGACGCGCAAGTCAACCGAGTTTATCCACGAAGGCAAATACGCGGCCGAGGTTCCGGTCGAGCTGATCGAGGACGGAACGGCGTGGTCGCCTTATCTTTCGCCTGAAGACGCGCACAAGCTGGACGCCGTACGGCTCGCATTGCGGCAAGGCGATGTTGCCGAAGCCTCCAAATACGCACGCGTGTTCGCACTGACGCCGCTTGCGGCGAAATGATCGAAGCTACGCGAGGCAGCGTGGCGACGGAGGTGAGCTGGATCAATGACGCAAATCTATTGCGATACTGATACTCTTTGGAACAACATTGAACGTCACGTGCATAATGACGAAAAAAGCGCCCGCGAGCTTTCTGCGTTACAGAGATTGATCTCAGATCACAAAGCAGGTCGTTGTAAGCTAGTGCGCTCGCGAGTTGCGCTGAGAGAGCTGGATCGCACTAAAAATCAAGAACATAAAAACAAGCTTCGAGCCGACTACGAAGCACTCGAACAAATTCCGAGAGATGAGCGCCTTTGCGGGTTTCATACCAATTACGACCAATTCGGTGGCTTCATCACAAATCCGATTGTCTCTGATTTGCAGGACGACAACCTTTACAAGCAGCTTCTGGAACGCGGCTTTCGCGATAAGGACGCCCAACATTTAACTCAAGCTATTTGTAACAATTGTGAGGTGTTTCTCACGCGAGATGAGCGCACGATTGTCGGCCCCCATCGAGAATGGCTCGAAAAACAATTTTCGCCTCTCAAGGTACGGCTGCCGTCTGAACTGGTGACGGAGATAACAGAGCGCGTCAAAGAACCGCGAAGTCCTGCCACATGAGATTTTTCTATGACCCTCTCAGACCTCATAAACGCCGTCTCCAAGCTCCCGCCGGATCAGCTCGCAAAATTTCGCGACTGGTTCGAGACGTTCGATACCGCGCGCTTCGATCAGAAAATCGAGAGCGATGCTAAAGCCGGGAAGCTTGATCGGCTGGCCGAAGAGGCACTGAAAGCGCATCGTCAAGATGCGTTTACGCGCCGTCAGTAGTATCTCCGTCTGCAATTCTGTCATTACCGGGCCGTCGCGCCCGGCGAGCAGAATGCGAGCCGTGGCGCGGACGAGACCCGGTAATCCATGAAGACTCTCCGCGTATGCCGCGCTTCATCATAGATCACCGGGTCTCGCAACGTCAGCCGTTCGCTTCGCTCACGGGACGCTGCGGCCCGGTGATGACGGGAAATGAGACACTGCACTGATCCGTTAAAAACCGGCGCATTTGTTCTGGCGCAAACCGCATGCCATCCTCGCAAGCATGAAAAGCGGACGCAGGTTCATTTCCAGCTCGGTTTTTGCGTTCGCCTGCCTATTCTGCCCTGCCCTTGCCGACACCGGCCCGTGCAAGCCCTATCCGCCGCTGGAAGTTCTCGTCTGCGGCTCCGGCGACGGCGCCGCGATCGTGATCCGCGACACGGTCTCGCCCTCGAAGAAATTCGCGCTCGCCTGGCGCACGGTCGATGCGCCGCCCTTTCAGGAGCCGGAAGGGCAGATCGATCTCGTCGTCATCCGTCTCGAGGACGGCGGCATCCTTTCGAAAACCAGCACCGAATACTGGGACACGGGCGAAGCGCATGCGAACCGGCTGCAGGAGCACGCCTTCTGGTCGCCCGACAGCAAATTCATGATCCGCGAATCCACGAGCCGCTTTTCGAGCGACGTCGTCGAACTCTACACGATCGGCGCGGAGGACATCGTCAGGGGTCCGTTCGATCTGCTCTCGCTGATCGAGCCCCCGCTGCACAAGCGGCTCAAGCCCTATGAGGCGGATGCCGACGGCTTCACGCTTGCGATCGCCGCCAAAGGCGAGAACGAAAAGACGGTCGAAATCGACGATCGCGGGCGCTTCCGCATCGAGGTCATGCTGTGGGCGCCGAAGGAAGGGCCGATGTACTACTACACCGTGCATGGCGAGGCCGAGCGCGCGAAAAGCGCGAAAGACAAGCCCAGGGCCCGCATCGTCTCGATCCGCTATCGCGGCGTCGAAAAATCAAATTAACGGAACCATCCGGCGGGGCCCACCCGTTATCCAACAAACAAAGGAGGCCGCGATGAACGTACGCGAAACTCCGCCCGAACACGCCCCGCCGCACAAAGAGGCGGCTCCGCCGTATCCGGCTGAGAAGGCGCGCGGCGCGACGATCAATCTTCCCACGCGCACGCAGAAGATCATCTTCTTCTCGGGGCTTGTGGCGGCGTTCCTGATCGCGCTCGCGCTGCGGATTCTGGCGCCGCTGCATTAGCGGCGCTATCATGGCCGCAGCAGCAGCGTCATGGCCAGGTGACGCAATTTAGGCATATAATCATATCGCGCCCGTTGACTTCCATTCCCATTCTG
>JAJPHK010000071.1 GCA_021325315.1 Alphaproteobacteria bacterium | reverse complement strand
TTCAACGCCGCGCAAACCTCGTCGGCGTCGGCGGGCTTCGAAAGATAATCGACGGCGCCCAGCTTCACGGCGTTCACGGCGGTGGCGATGTTGCCGTAGCCGGTGAGGATCAGGCCGCGTGCATCAGGACGGCGATCCTTTAGCGCCGAGATCACATCGAGGCCGCTGCCGTCTCCGAGCCGCATATCGACCACGGCGAAAGCGGGCGGCGATTTCGTAACCGCAGCGAGACCTTCGGCGACGGAGCTTGCGGTTTCGACGGTAAAGCCGCGGCCTTCCATCGCGCGGGCGAGCCGATCGAGGAACGGCTTATCGTCGTCCACGATCAAAAGGCTCGGATTTGCAGCAGTCGTTTCGGCGCTCGTTATTTCGGGCATGGGGCGCGGCTCCATCTGTGACTGTGACTTTCGGAATACCCCTGTCTTGTGGTTCTATTCCGCGGCGGGCTCGCTCGCAAGGCGCTCCTTTTCGGCGCCCGCAGTCGTATTCTCGCCCCTTTTCGCGCGCGTTTTTGCCGCAAGCGCGAGTTTCGCGCGCGGCCACTCAATGCGCACCATCGCGCCGGTTTCGGGCGCCTCGCGGTTTTTCACCGAAAAGCTCGCACCCGTCCGCTCCAGCAATGTTTTCGCGATGAAAATGCCGAGCCCCAGTCCCTGCGGCGCGCCGCTGTCGCGTTCGCGCCACGAGACATAGGGGTCGCCGACGCGATTGATGATGTCGTCGGCAAATCCCGGTCCGTCGTCGGTAATCACGAGTTCGATTTGGTCCGCGTCCCAGTCGGCCTCGATCATTACGCGCTCCTTCGCGAAATCGACCGCGTTCTCGACGATATTGCCGAGCCCGTACAAAATCCCCGGGTTGCGGGCGATCACGGGCTCGCTGGCGCGCTCGGCGGGCAACCGCAAGTCGATCTTGATGCCGAAATTGCGGTGCGGCTCCGCCACTTCGTTCAAAAGCTGGGAGAGCGAAAGCCGGTCGAACGGGGCCTCGTCCGAGCCGAGCGAGGCGATCCTGCGCAAAATCGCGCGGCAACGTTCGCTTTGCTCCCGCAGGAGCCTGATATCGTCGGCATAGGAGGCATCCGGCGGCATCGCGCGTTCAAGCTCGCGCACGACAAGCGCGATGGTCGCAAGCGGCGTGCCGAGCTCGTGCGCGGCGGCGGCGGCCAGCCCGTCGAGTGCGGAGAGATGCTGCTCGCGCTCGAGCACAAGCTCGGTCGCGGCAAGCGCGTCGGAGAGCTGACGCGTCTCTTCCGCGATCTTCCAGGTATAGATGCCGATGAAGCCCACCTGCACCGCCATCGCGATCCATTCGCTGATGCGATAGAGGAGCGGAAAATTGATCGCGCCCGGCGTCGTCCAAGGCAGCGGCACATAGAAGAAGCTCAAGAACGTGACCACGACGACGATCAAAAGACCGATCAGAAGCGTCGTCATCGGCGCGAGCGCCGTCGCCGAAATCAAAAACGGCGCGAGAAAAAACGCAAAGAACGGATTGTCGATACCGCCGGTGAAATACAAAAGCCCGGCGAGCTCGACGACATCGAAAGCGAGCAGAAACCCGGCGGCCGGATCGATAAGCCGGTGCGGACGCGGATAACGCAGACGGAGTGCAAGATTGGTCGCGGCGGAGACGGCGACGATGCCGAGCGTCGGCCAGATCGGGAACTCGAAATTGAAACCCCAGCGCACGCCCACGAGCGTGACGGTTTGACCCAGCACGACGAGCCAGCGCAGGCGGATGAAGGTATCCAGCCGCAAACCGTATTGCCGGTCGCCGCGCGGGCGTGTCAGGGCGTCCAAGCCAAGCATTGCCGCAATCTATGCCTATCTCCGGCGCTTGGAAAACATGCCCGGAAGTGGCATCTCGAAGTGAGCAATATGAAGGACCGGACGACCTTACCGGCAATCGAGGCAAGCCGCCTCTTGAAACGTTACGGCGATTCCGCCGCCGTCAACGCGATTTCGTTTGCGGTCGGAACCGGCAGCATCACCGGGCTCCTCGGCGGCAACGGCGCGGGGAAAACCACCACGATCGGCATGATCATGGGCCTGGTCGCGCCGACTTCGGGGTCGGTGAAGGTGTTCGGCGCGGATATGGCGCGCGAGCCCTACCGTTCGCTCTACCGGATGAATTTCGAAAGCCCGTATGTGGATCTCCCGCACCGGCTCACGGTGCGCGAAAACCTGAAAGTGTTCGGGCTCCTCTACGGTCTCGACAATATCGCCGACCGGATCGCCCGGCTTGCCGACGTGCTCGATCTCACGGAATTTCTCGACCGCGCAGCCGGAAAGATTTCCGCCGGACAAAAGACCCGTGTCGCGCTCGCGAAAGCGCTGATCAACGAGCCGGATCTTCTCGTGCTCGACGAGCCGACCGCCTCGCTCGATCCCGATACCGCCGACTGGATCCGCGGGCATCTCGAACGTTACCGCGCCGAGAAGAACGCCACCATTCTGCTCGCGTCCCACAACATGTACGAGGTGGAGCGGCTGTGCGACCGCGTGATCATGATGAAGCGCGGCAATATCGTCGACGACGGCGCGCCGGAGAGCCTGATCGCGCGCTATGGCCGGCAAAATCTCGAAGAGGTGTTTCTCGACATCGCGCGGGCCCGGCGCCAGCCGAAGCTCGAGAAGGACGCGGCGGAATGAGCGTGACTTATTGCCCTTCCTTTTCGTTTCGCCGCATCGGCGCGATGGTGCTCCGGCACTGGTATCTCCTGCGCTCGTCCTGGCCGCGGCTTTTCGAGCTCATGTACTGGCCGATGGTGCAGATGTTCATGTGGGGATTTCTGCAGCTCGGCGTCGCGCGCCAGACCGGCACATTCGTCGCCGCGACGGCGACCTTTCTCGCCGCGTTTTTTCTGTGGGATGCGCTCTTCCGCGGACAGCTCGGCTTCTCGATGTCGTTCCTGGAAGAAATGTGGGCGCGCAATCTTGCAAATCTGATGATCACCCCGCTCCGGCCGATCGAATTCGTGCTTTCGCTAATGGCGATGAGTGTGATCCGGCTCATGGTGGGATTTCTTCCCGTCACGATCGTGGCGATCTGGTTCTTCGGATTCAATCTATGGGGGCTTGGCGTTGCGCTCGCGATCTTCTTCGCGAATCTCTTTCTCACCGCCTGGGCCGTCGGCATGCTTTGCTCGGGCCTCGTGCTCCGGAACGGCATGGGCGCGGAGGGGCTCGCCTGGAGCCTGATGTTCATTCTACTTCCCCTCGCCTGCGTCTATTACCCCGTGACCACACTCCCCGTCTGGGTGCAACCCGTAGCCTGTGCGCTGCCGCCGACCGCCGTCTTTGAGGGCATGCGGGCGCTTGTTCTGGAGCAAACGTTTCGCCCGGACCTGATGGCATGGGCTTTCGGGCTGAACGTGCTGTGGTTCGCGGCCGGCGCGTTCTCATTCTTCTGGCTATTGCGCGGGGCACGGGAGGTGGGATCGCTTATTTCCGTCGGCGAATAGCCCACAACCCAACATTGACGCACCTGCTAAAACCGTGCTGCACTGCAACTAAGCCGTTTGCCGAATGTTGGGGAATGTTCGGTACGAGTAAGGGCGGCGAGAACGGGTTGGGCTGGAAAGATTTTCATGGCGATTGGTGTTTTTGGCGACACCCCGCAGTTGCCGGGCGGAGAAAACGTAGTCTCGACTCCGCTGTACTGGCTCTACGAATGGGGAAACGCGGCGCTTCTGCCCTCGCGCGCGATGGCGGATGCGACCCGGCTTCTGTTCAAGAATCCGCTGAACCCGCTCGCGCAGACGACCTTCGGAAAATCCGTCGCCGCCGCCGCCGAGGTGTATGAGCGCGCGACGCGTCGTTACGCAAAACCCGACTGGGGGATTTCCTCGACATTGGTGAGCGGGGAACGTGTGCCGGTTCGCATCAACACGGTATGGGAACAGCCGTTCTGCAACCTCTTGCATTTCGAGCGCGAACTTTCCGTGCCGCCGCGCCGTCCGCAGCCTAAGGTTTTGATCGTCGCGCCGCTTTCCGGTCACTACGCGACGCTCCTTCGCGGGACGGTGGAAGCGTTTCTTCCGAGCCACGACGTTTACATCACCGAATGGACGGACGCGCGCATGGTGCCGCTCGCCAAGGGTCCCTTCGATCTCGACGACTATATCGATTATCTTATCGGAATTTTTCACCGCTTCCGCGGCGAATGCCACGTGATTGCCGTTTGCCAGCCGTCGGTGCCGGTGCTCGCCGCCGTCGCACGCATGGAGGCGGGCGGCGATCCTTACGTTCCGCGCTCGATGACGCTGATGGGCGGGCCGATCGACACCCGCATCAATCCGACTGCCGTGAACAAGGTCGCGGAACGGCGCGGCACCGACTGGTTCCGAAGGCATGTGATCGCGAAAGTGCCCTTCCCGCATCCCGGCTTCGGCCGCGAAGTGTATCCGGGCTTTCTGCAGCTCTCCGGCTTCGTCAGCATGAATTTCGAGCGGCATCTCGACGCGCATCGCGCGCTGTTCATGCATCTCGTCGAAGGCGACGGCGACTCGGTCACCAAGCACCAGGAATTTTACGACGAGTATCTTGCGGTGATGGATCTCGCCGCCGAATATTATCTGCAGACCGTGGAGAGCGTTTTCGTCCGGCACGATCTGCCGAACGGCACGATGACCCATCGCGGCTTGCCGGTAGACCTCTCCGCGATCAAGCGCGTGGCGCTCCTCACCATCGAAGGCGAGAAGGACGACATTTCAGGCGTCGGCCAGACCGAAGCTGCGCATGCACTTTGCACGAATATTCCAGCCGGAAAAAAGGCGCATTATTTGCAGCCCGGTGTCGGCCATTACGGCGTATTCAACGGATCACGCTTCCGCGCCGAAATTCAGCCGCGAATTGCGGACTTCATACTGACAAACAACTCTGAGGCAAAGCCGTCGCGGCGTGTCAAGCTTGCGTGAAACCGCGGAATGGCCTTGCCTTGATCCGAAGGCGCGGCCGATTCGAGGTGCAAGTTCGCGATGCGAATCAATTTCCGATTTTTTCCGCAGCGAAAGCCGGATGAACCGAACCGCATCGTGATCACGGGCGACGGCGAGCCTTATCACATCGAAATCAAGCGGCACGCGGCGGCGCGCCGCTATACGCTCAGAGTGCGTGAGACGAGCCGCGATGTCGTGCTCACCATGCCGCCGCGCGGGAGTCTCAAGCAGGCGAAAAGCTTCGCCGAGAAAAACGCCGAGTGGATTTCGGCGCGGCTGAAGCGGCTGCCGGGACCGGTTCCGTTCGCCGACGGCGCGACCATTCCGCTTCGCGGCGTGCCGCACCGAATCGCTCACAGGCCGGACGCGCGCGGCACCGTGTGGATCGAAAGCGCGAAAGGCGAGCAACTCTTATGCGTCGCGGGACGAAGCGAGCATATCTCACGGCGCGTGCGCGATTTTCTGAAAGGCGAGGCGAAGCGCGATCTCGTCGCGGCGAGCAAAAAATACGCTGCCATGCTCGGCGTTTCGATTCGCTCGATCTCGATCCGCGACACTGCGAGCCGCTGGGGCTCGTGCTCGTATGAAGGCGCGCTTTCTTATTCTTGGCGGCTCGTGATCGCGCCCGCTTTCGTGCTCGATTATCTCGCCGCGCATGAACTCGCCCACCGGCTCGAGCTCAACCACTCGAAGCGCTACTGGAAGATCGTCGACGGCATTTTCCCCGAACGCGAGCGCGCCGAAGCCTGGCTGCGTGCGAACGGATCGGGGCTGCACCGGTACGGGGCGAGCTGAGCTTTCTTTACCTCTCCACGTTGGGGAGAGGGAGAAGTCAGCGCCTTCCGAATAGCGCGCCGAACAATTGCTCGAACGGATTCTCCGGCCGCTGCGGCGGCGCGCCGACACTCCCCGGCGGCAGCATGCCATTCCCCGGCTGCGGATAAGGCTGGCCCTGCGGATAAGGCTGCGGCGCCATCGGCGCCGGGCCCTGCGCCCAGCCGCCGCCCGTATAAATGTTCGTTCCCGGCAGCGCGACGACCGGCACGTTCTGATGCGCCGCGCGCATGAAGCGATTCCAGATATCGACGGGCAGCCCGCCGCCGGTGGCTTTTTTCGTCGGCGAGGAATCGTCGTTGCCGAGCCATACGCCCGTCACCATGTGGCCGGTGTAGCCGACGAACCAGGCGTCGCGATATTCCTGGCTCGTTCCGGTCTTGCCCGCGGCCTGCCAGCCGGGAATCGAGGCGCGGCGCGCGGTGCCGGAGATCAGCGTCTCCTCCATCATGCGATTCATCATGCCGGCATATTCCGGTGCGATCACGCGGCCGGAGCCGGAAACCGTGCGCGCGTAGAGCGTCTTTCCTTTTTCGCCGCGTACCCGCTCGATCACATGCGGCATCACGGCGATCCCGCCATTTGCAAACGGAACGTAAGCGCCGACGAGTTCGAGCGGCGTTACCTCGGATGTTCCGAGCGCGATCGACGGATTTGGATCGAGCGGCGAAGTGATGCCGAGCCGGCGCGCGGTCTTCACCACGTTTTGCGGCCCGGCTTCGAGCGTGAGCCGCACAGAAACCGTGTTGAGCGAATTCGCAAGCGCCGTCGTGAGCGTCACCGGGCCCATATACTGGTGCGAATAATTCTCCGGCCGCCAGCCTTTCACCTGAATGGGTGCGTCGTCGCGTACGCTGTCGGGCGTAAGCCCGCGCTCGAGCGCGGTGAGATACACAAACGGCTTGAAGCTAGATCCCGGCTGGCGATGCGCGGAAACGGCGCGGTTGAACTGGCTATCGGAATAATTTCGGCCGCCGACCAGCGCGCGCACGGCGCCCGAGGTGTCGATCGCGACCAGCGCGCCTTGCGTCACGCCATATTTATCGCCTTTCTGCGCCAATTCATCCGCAAGCGCCTTTTCGGCGACGGCCTGCAACGCGGGATCGATCGTCGTCTGCACCGTGACGTCGGTCTCGAAGCGGCCGACATAGTCGTTCAGGGAATCCATCACCCAGTCGGCGACATAGCCGGTGGAGCCCGGGCCGCTCTCCTTCGCGATCGCGACCGGATGGGCGCGCGCCACTTTCGCCATCGCCGTCGTGACGAACCCGCTTTCAACCATCGCGGTGAGCACGAGATCGGCGCGCTCGCGCGCGAGTTTCGGATTGCGCGTGGGCGCGAGGCGCGACGGCGCCTTCACGAGACCCGCGAGCATAGCGGCTTCGCCGAGCGTCACGGTGCGCGCGGATTTTCCGAAATAGCGCTGCGCCGCGGCTTCCACGCCATAGGCGCCGGAGCCGAAATAAACGCGATTTAGATAGAGTTCGAGAATCTGGTCTTTCGAGTATTTCGCTTCCAGTCCGAGCGCGAGGATCAGCTCGTCGATCTTGCGCGAGATCGTCCGCTCCTGCGTCAGAAACAGATTCTTCGCGAGCTGCTGCGTCAGCGTCGAGCCGCCTTCGCGCACGCCGCGATGAAGCAGGTTGGTGACGAGCGCACGCGCAAGTCCGATCGGATCGAGGCCGAAATGCTGATAGAAGCGGCGGTCCTCGATCGCGACAAAGGCTTTCGGGAGATAAGGCGGAAGCGCCTTGAGCGGGACCGCAACGCCCCCCATGTCGCCGCGCACCGCGATGGTCTTTCCGTCGGCGCCTAAAATCGTGATCGTCGGCGGGCGCTTCGGCACAACGAGCGAATTGATCGGCGGCAATCGCATCATGTGCCAGCCGATGAGCGCGGCGAGCGCAATCGCGCCCCACACGCCGAGCACGAGGCACCAGTAAACCAGCTTTCCGATCAAGCCGCGGCTTTTCAGGCTCTTTCCCTTGTGCCGTTTCGGTTTCGGTTTTTTCGGCGGGAGTGGCGGCGCCTCTTTATATTTCGGCACGGGCTTCGGGCGCTCCTCCGCTTCCACCGGGCCGCCGGCGCGGTCGGAGGGCGAAAGCTTGAGGCCATACAAGGAGCCGTCGGTGCCCAGCACCGGCTCACGGCGTACTTTTTGTTTGCCCCAAAGCATTGAATCGCATCCATCCCGGAGCGGCGCAGAACGCGGCGCCGTTACCGTTAAGCAGATGTAAATGCGGCAATTTAAGGCGCGGTTAAGCGCGATTTAGCGCGCGGCGCGGGTGCGTTTTGCGGGCTTTCCCCGTTCGGCGGGGGCCTCGAACAGCTGCGAAAGCGCCCGCTTGATCGCGGCCGTGCGCTGGATGGAGCGGATTTTCCCGCCCGTAAGGTCGGTGACATAAAAAACGTCGACCGCACGCTCGCCGAAGGTCGCAATATGCGCCGAGGCGATGTTGAGGTTCAGGCGCGAAAGCGTGTTGGTGAGATCGTAGAGAAGCCCCGGCCGGTCGAGACCGGAGACTTCGATCACGCTGTAGCGGTCGGACCAGGCGTTGTTGACGGCAATTTCCGGCACGATGGAAAACGCAGTGTAGCGCTGCTTCGCACGGCGGGCGACGACTTCGGGCAGGCGCATTTCGCCTTTCAGCGTCTTTTCTATGCCCTCGGCGATTCTTGCGGCGCGGCGTTCCTCGTCCTCGTCGTGGTCGAATTCGCGCGAGATCGAAATCGTATCGAGCGCGAGCCCGTCGGTCGTGGTGAAAATCTGCGCGTCGACGATGTTGCCGCCGGCGACGGCGCAAGCCCCCGCAATCGTCGAGAGGAGCCGCGGATGGTCCTGCGCGAGAATCGTCAGCTCCGTGACGCCGCGCGAGGCATCGATGCGCGTGCGGGTCGCGAGCGGCTTTCCGGCTTTCTCGACTTCCGCGATGAAACGAGCGTCGGCAACCTTGCGTGCAAGATCCACCTTCAACCAATACGGCGGATAGTGGCGGGCAATATAGGCGTCGAGCTGCTCCGCGCTCCAATCGGTCATTGCCGCACGGAACTCTCCCTGCGCGAATTCGATCCGCTTCGAACGGTTCACTTCCGAGAAGCCGCCGGTGATGGCCGGCTCCGTCTCGTAATATAGGTTGCGCAGAAGCTGCGCCTTCCAGCCGTTCCACACGCCGGGACCGACCGCGCGGATATCGGCGGTGGTGAGGATGAGAAGAAGCTTCAGCCGCTCGAGATTCTGCACGATCGCCGCGAAATCCTCGATTGTCTTTCTGTCGGAGAGATCGCGCGACTGCGCGATCGTCGACATCGTGAGGTGATATTCGATCAGCCACGCGACGGTTTCGGTTTCCTGCGCGCTGAGGCCGAAGCGCGGGCAAAGCTTGCGCGCGATTTTCGCGCCGGCGATGGAATGATCCTCTGGGCGGCCTTTCGCGATGTCGTGCAAAAACAGGCTCACATACAGGATCGTGCGGTTCTTGATCCCGCGCATCAATTCGTTGGCGAGGCCGTTTTCCGGATTCGTACTGCGCTCGATTTCGGCGAGCGCGCCGATGCAGCGGAGCAGATGCTCGTCAACCGTGTAGTGATGATAGAGATTGAATTGCATCATCGCGACCACACGCCCGAATTCCGGCACGAAGCGGCCGAGCACCCCCGTCTCGTTCATCTTGCGCAGCACGATTTCCGGTGCGTTGCGTGACGAGAGGATTTCGAGAAAGAGCTTGTTTGCCTCCTTGTCGTCGCGGAGATCGGCGTCGATCAGCGAAAGCGAGCGCCGCGTGAGCCGCAGCGCATCGGGGTGAAAGTCGAGATCTTCGCGATCCGCAATGTGAAACATGCGAATCAGGTTCACCGGATCGCGTTCGAAGACGTTATCGCCGGCGACGTTCAGCCGGCCGGTGTCGATCACGAAATCCGGCGCGCCCTTGATCGGCCGCGCGTGGCGGCGCGTGAGCCGCACCAAAGCGCGCGCGAGCCGCGGCGCGATCTTGGCGTGAATTTCCTCGAGCGCGGCGCAGAGAATGGCGGTCAGGTCGCCGACGTCCTTCGCGACGAGGAAGTAGTGCTTCATAAAGCGCTCGACCTCGCGCAGGCCCGGATGCTCGGTGTAACCGAGGCGCATCGCCATTTCCTGCTGCACGTCGAAATTCAGCCGCTCCTCGGCGCGGCCGGTGAGGAAATGCAGGTTGCAGCGCACCGACCAGAGGAAATCGCCGCAGCGGAGGAAGAGCTCGTATTCCGCGCGCGTGAACACGCCCTTTTCCACGAGCTCGTGCAGGCTGCGCACACGATAGACATATTTCGCGATCCAGAAGAGCGTGTGCAGATCGCGCAGGCCGCCCTTGCCGTCCTTCACGTTCGGCTCGACGAGATAGCGCGACTGGCCCGCGCGCTTGTGGCGATCGTCGCGCTCGGCGAGCTTCGCCGCGACGAATTCGGCGGCCGTTCCCTGCACGATGTCGCGGTCGAAACGCGCGGTAAGCTCGTTGAAGAGCGTTTCGTCGCCGGTGATCAGACGCGCTTCGAGAACCGTCGTGCGGATCGTCATGTCGGCGCGCGCCTGACGGATACACTCGTCCACCGAGCGCGTGGCGTGGCCGACTTTCAGCCCCATGTCCCAGAGCGCGTAGAGAATCGCTTCGGCGACGCTCTCGCCCCAGGCGGTCTGCTTGTACGGAAGAATAAAGAGAAGATCGATGTCGGAGCCGGGCGCCAAGAGCCCGCGGCCGTAGCCGCCGACCGCGACCACCGCCATGCGTTCGCTCGCGGAAGGATTCGACGAGCGATAGAGCACGCCGGTCGCGAAATCATAGGCAAGCCGGATGATCGTATCCATCAAGTGCGAGAGCCGCTCGGCGCAGGCGGTGCCGTGACCGTCCTCGAGCAGCAATTCTTCCGCGCGCTTTCTACCTTCTTGCAGAATGCGCTTCATGCGTTGCGCAAACTCGACGCGCATGTCGGTCTCGCGGCCCTCGAAATCCTTGCGGAGCTGATCGATCTCGGCCTTCACCGCCGGAAGATCGATCAGGTCGGCGGTTTCGATTTCAGGCCTGCGGCGCGGTGATGCTCGTGACATACGATTTAAGTGTCTTTGCCTGAAGGAGGAATCTGCTACGCCATGTGGCTCGCCCCTCTTTACCGCCGGGCGGGCGCGAGCAACAGGCTATACTGTAAGCGGTTCCGATCGAGAAGGAGCGCGCTTTCAGGGCTCAAATTGAAGGAAAAGCCATGGACTCTTCGAAATTGCGGGAGCTGCAGGCGCCGCTCAAGGAGCGCTACAAGCAGAATCCGGACGCCGCCGTCATCACCCTGAAAGCCAAGGGCTCGCTCGACGAAGGGATCGCCTGCAAGGTCGAGACCGGGCGGGCGCTCGCGGTCGCAGGCCTGCATCCGGCGACCGGCGGCTCGGGACGCGAATTGTGCTCGGGCGACATGCTCCTCGAGGCGCTTGTCGCCTGCGCGGGCGTGACCTTGCGCGCGGTTTCGACCGCGCTCGAAATTCCGGTGAAATCCGGCACGGTTTCGGCGGAAGGCGACCTCGATTTTCGCGGCACGCTGGGAGTGGCGAAGGACGCGCCCGTGGGCTTCCGCGAAATCCGGCTTCGCTTCGATGTGGAGACCGGCGCGCCGCAGGAAAAACTCGATCAGCTGTTGAAGCTCACCGAGCGCTATTGCGTCGTTTATCAAACGATCAAGAGCGGGCCGAGGGTGAACGTCACGCTCGCACGCGCCTGAGGCCATTCGACGACGAAATCCATGTCTCCCGAAATTTATTTTGCGCTCACGCTTTTTGTGAGAATGGCGGTGACGGCCGCTTTTCTCATCGTCGCTACGGTGACCGCCGAACGCGCGGGGCCGCTCGTAGGCGGGCTCGTCGCGTCACTCCCGATCAGCACGGGACCCGTCTATATTTTTCTCTCGCTCGACCATAGTTCGCAGTTCATTGCGGAGAGCGCGATCGGCACGCTTGTGACGAACGGGATCAACGTGGTCTTCGCGTTCATCTACGCGTTGCTTGCGCAGAAGCGGCCGCTGTGGATGAGCTTAGGTGCCGCGATCGCGGGATGGGTCGCGCTCGCATGGATCGCGAATTCGATCGCGTGGACGCTTACCGGCGCGATCTTGTGGAACGTGCTCGCCATCGTCTGCTCGTTTCTGATCGCGCGGGAGTTCCGGCACTATCGCGTGCCGGCGATCCGCGCACGCTGGTACGATTTCGTCTTGCGTGCGGGGCTGGTCGCGTTGCTCGTCGGAACGGTGGTGACGCTTAGCTTTCACATCGGGCCGAAGGCGAGCGGGCTCATCGCGGGCTATCCGATCGTGTTTTCCAGCATCATGCTGGTGATGCACCGGAGCATGGGCGGTCGCGCCGCCGCAGCGGTGATGGCGAACGCGATTCTGGGCCTTGCCGGCTTCGCCCTCGGCACGATCACGCTGCATTTGGCCGCCGTGCCGCTCGGCTCCGGCCCAGCGCTTCTTCTCGGGCTCGCGGCCTGTCTTAGCTGGGGCTTCTTGATTTATGCCGTGCGTCTGCGCGGCATGCCGGTGTAAAAACTCAGCCGCCTTTTTCCTGCTTGCGCAGCGCTTTCAATTTGTAGAGTGCATCCAGCGCTTCGCGCGGCGTCAGCGCATCGGGATCGACGGCGTCGAGCGCGTCTTCCAGCCCGCTTTTCTTCGGCTTCAGCTGCGGACGCGCGGCGGAGAACAGCGGCAGGTCGTCGGCAAGTTTCTGCGCGGGCGAGCCGCGGTTCAAAGCTTCAAGCTCGGCGAGCACAACACGGGCGCGCTCGATCACGGCAGGCGGCAACCCCGCGAGCTTCGCGACCTGGATGCCATAGGAGCGGTCGGCGACGCCGGGCGTGACTTCATGCAGGAAGACGACGTCGCCCTCCCATTCCTTGACGCGGACGGTCGCGTTCACGATGCGGTCGAGTTTCGCTCCGAGCGCGGTGAGTTCGTGAAAATGCGTCGCAAACAGCGCGCGGGATTTGTTGACCGCATGCAGATGCTCGAGCGTCGCCCAGGCAATCGAGAGCCCGTCGAAGGTCGCGGTGCCGCGGCCGATTTCATCAAGGATCACGAGCGAGCGTTCGGTGGCCTGATTCAAGATCGCAGCGGTCTCGACCATCTCGACCATGAAGGTGGAGCGGCCTCGCGCGAGATCGTCGGCGGCGCCGACGCGCGAGAACAACCGGTCGACTACGCCGATTTTCGCGCGCTTCGCGGGAACAAAAGAGCCGATCTGGGCAAGAATTGCGATCAGCGCGTTCTGGCGGAGAAAGGTCGACTTGCCCGCCATGTTCGGGCCGGTGACGAGCCAGATCGAGCCTGCGTTTTCGTTCTCGGGAGCGGAGAGATCGCAATCGTTCGCGACAAACGGACCGCCGTCACGCTTGAGCGCGGCTTCCACCACCGGATGGCGGCCGCCTTCGATAACGAATTCCAGCGAGTCGTTGACAAAGGGCCGTACCCAATCCTCGGAGATTGCGATCTCCGCCAACGCCGCCGCCACGTCGATGCGAGCAAGTGCATCGGCGAGCGCCTCCAGCTGATGGGCAGCCGCGAGCACTTCTTTCGTGAGCCGTTCAAAAATCGCGAGTTCCAGTGCAAGTGCCCGCTCGGCCGCGCCGACGATTTTCGATTCGAGCTCGCCAAGTTCCACCGAAGTGAAGCGCATCGCGCCCGCGAGCGTCTGGCGGTGCATGAAGGTCGCCTTTGCCTCGGGCGTCATGAGCTTTTCGCCCTGCTGCGCCGAGACTTCGATGAAATAGCCGAGCATGTTGTTGTGCTTGATCTTGAGGGCCTTCAGGCCCGTCTCGCCGGCGTAGCGCGCCTGCAGTTGCGCAATCACTTTCCGCGAATCGTCCTTGAGCTCGTTCGCGCCGTCGAGATCGCGATCATAGCCCGCGCGCACGAAACCGCCGTCGCGCGCCGCAAGCGGCAGTTGCTCGGCAAGCGCGCGTATAAGTTCCTCTTGCAGCGCAGGGTTCGGCGCGCCGAGTATTTTGATTGCCGCCAAAAGTTCCGGCGGCAGGTCCTTCGCATCCTTGAATCGATCCGCGAGCGCGTTCGCGGCGGCGAGACTATCTCGCACGGCCGCGAGATCCCGCGGGCCGCCGCGCGAGAGCGAAAGCCGCGCCAGCGCCCGCGACAAGTCGGGGGCGCTTGCCAGCACTGCGCGCACACCGCCGCGAAGCGAAGAATCGTCCGCGAAATAATCGACGAGATCGAGCCGCGCGTTGATTTCCGAGGGATCGACCAGGGGGCTCGCGAGCCGCCGCGCCAAAAGCCGCGCGCCGGCGGTGGTTTTCGTGCGGTCGATCGTCGCAAGCAGGCTTCCCTCGAACGCGCCGGAGAGCGTGCGCATTAATTCCAGATTCGCGCGTGTCGCGGCGTCGATCATCAAGACGGAACTCGCCGCCTCGCGCGCGGGCGGCGACAAGTTCGGCCTCTTTCCGAACTGCGTGCGCTCGACGTAAGTCACGGCCGCCGCGGCGGCGGAGAGTTCCAGCCTCGAGAACGAGCCGAAGGAATCGACCGTCGCCACGCCGAAATAGCCCGCGAGCTTTCGCTCGGCGGTCGCGCCGTCGAACAAATCCTTGGTGACAGGCGTCACCGCCGGCAGCGAGCGCCAAAACGCGCGCAGTTCGGGGTCGTCATGCACGGCGTCGGTCACGATGATCTCGCCCGGATCGAGCCGCGCGATTTCGGCCGCCAGGCGAACGGCATCGGTCTTCATCACGCGGAATTCGCCGGTCGAGATATCGAGCCAGGCGAGCGCATAGATGGGTTCCGCGTCGCTCGCCGGGCGCCCGCGCGCGACCGAAAGCAGCCAGTTGTTCCGCCTCGCCTCCAGGAGCGAATCCTCGGTGAGCGTGCCGGGTGTGACGAGCCGCACCACGTCGCGCTTTACCACCGATTTCGAGCCGCGCTTTTTCGCTTCCGCCGGATCCTCCACCTGCTCGCAGACAGCGACGCGATGGCCTAGCGCGATCAGGCGATGCAGATATTCGTCGGATTTCTCGACCGGCACGCCGCACATCGGAATATCGCGGCCCAAATGCTTGCCGCGTTTCGTCAGCACGATCCCGAGCGCGCGTGAGGCCACTTCCGCGTCATCGAAGAAGAGTTCGTAAAAATCGCCCATCCGGTAGAACAAGAGACAGTTCGGATTGGCGGCTTTGATCTCGATATATTGCTCCATCATGGGCGTGACGCGGACGCTTTCCGCGCCTGCTCCGCCCGTCTCTTCTTCCCGCGCTTTTTCCCCGTGCATCTGGAAACGCTAGCAGAACAAGCCCATTCTTTCATCGGAGGACGAGGTATTCCTGTGGGCTCCGCGGGAGTATAAGAACGCCCGCTGCATTTCACGATTTGTCATGTGAATCGAGTACAGGAACCGATGATGAAAGCCGACACCCCGAAGAAGAAACGAGCACCCCGTCCGACCTTCACCGATCAGGAGGCGCTGCAATTCCACGCCGGAGGGCGTCCGGGGAAACTCGAAGTGATCGCCACGAAGCCAATGGCGACGCAGCGCGATCTTTCGCTCGCCTATTCGCCGGGCGTCGCGGTACCGGTGCTCGCGATCGCCGAGGATCCGAGCCGCGCCTACGACTACACGGTGAAGGGCAATCTCGTCGCCGTGATCACGAACGGCACGGCGATTCTCGGTCTCGGAAATCGCGGCGCGCTCGCGGCGAAGCCGGTCATGGAAGGCAAGGCGGTTCTGTTCAAACGCTTCGCCGATATCGACGGCTTCGATCTCGAAGTGAACACAGAAGACCCCGATCAATTCATCAACTGCGTGCGCTATCTCGGCCAGACCTTCGGCGGCATCAATCTCGAGGACATCAAGGCGCCGGAATGCTTCATCATCGAGCAGCGCCTGCGCGAGATGCTCGACATCCCCGTTTTCCATGACGATCAGCACGGCACCGCGATCATCGCGGCGGCGGGCGTCATCAACGCGCTCAAGCTCACAAACCGCGACATCAAGACGACGAAGCTCGTCGTGAACGGCGCAGGCGCCTCGGGCATCGCCTGCGTCGAACTCTTGAAGGCGCTCGGCTTGCAGCCGAACAACGTCATCCTCTGCGACACCAAGGGCGTAATCTACAAGGGCCGCACGGAAGGCATGAACCAGTGGAAGTCGGCGCATGCGGTCGACACCAAAGCCCGGACGCTCGTGGATGCGGTGAAAGGCGCGGATATTCTATTCGGCCTTTCGCAGAAGGGGGCGTTCACCCGTGAGATGATCAAGTCGATGGCGCCAAACCCGATCATCTTCGCGATGGCGAACCCCGATCCCGAAATCACGGTCGAGGAAGTCGCGGAAGTCCGCTCGGACGCGATCATGGCGACGGGCCGTTCGGACTATCCGAACCAGATCAACAACGTTCTCGGCTTCCCCTACATTTTCCGCGGCGCGCTCGACGTGCGCGCGAGCACCATCAATATGGAAATGAAAATCGCGGCGGCGCAGGCGCTCGCGGAACTCGCGCGCGAGGACGTGCCGGACGAAGTCGCCGCCGCCTACGGCGCTCGGCCGAAATACGGCGCCGATTACATTATCCCCGTCCCGTTCGATCCGCGCTTGATTTTCGCGGTGCCGCCGGCGGTCGCGAAAGCCGCGATGGATTCGGGCGTCGCAAGGAAACCCATCGTCGACATGAACGCTTACGTGGAGCAGCTCCGCACCCGGCGCGATCCCGTCGCGGGCCTCTTGTCGCGCGTGTTCGAGCGGCTGAAACGGCAGCCGCAGCGCGTCGTCTTCGCCGAGGGCGAGGAGGAGCAGGTGATCCGCGCGGCGGCGAGCTTCGCGCAGCAGGGTCTGGGCGTGCCCATTCTGGTCGGCCGCGAGGACCGGGTGAAGCAGGCGGCTTTGAACGCGGGCGTCGACCTGCATGCCGGAATAGAAATTCACAACGCCGCGCTTTCCACACGCAATACCGATTACGCCAACTACCTCTACGAACGCCTGCAGCGGAAAGGCTTTCTTTATCGCGACGTGCAGCGGCTCGTGAACAACGACCGCAACCATTTCGCGGCCTGCATGGTGGCGCTGGGCGATGCCGACTCGATGGTGTCGGGGGTCACCCGCAACTATTCGGTGGTGCTTGAAGACGTCCGGCGCGTGATCGACCCGAAGCCGGGCCACCGCGTGATGGGCGTTTCGCTCGTGCTCGCGCGCGGAAAGACTGTGCTTGTCGCCGACACCGCGGTCACCGAAATGCCGGAAGCGAACGATCTCGTGGAGATCGCAATCGAAGCAGCGGGCGTCGCGCGCAGGCTCGGCTTCGAGCCGCGGGTCGCGATGCTTGCCTTCTCCACCTTCGGCAATCCGACCGGGGAACGTTCCAACCGCGTGAAGGAAGCGGTGCGTATCCTGCACGAGCGCGGCGTCGATTTTGAAGTCGACGGCGAGATGGGCGCGGACGTGGCGCTGAACCGCGAGCTTGGCACCGCGTTTCCGTTCAACCGGCTCACGGACGCGGCGAACGTCCTGATCATGCCGGCGTTCCACTCGGCGTCGATCTCGACCAAGATGCTGCAGGAATTGGGCGGCGCGACTGTGATCGGGCCGCTTCTTGTCGGCCTCGACCGCTCGGTGCAGATCGTGCCGCTCTCGGCGAAAGACACCGATCTCGTCAACATGGCCGGCCTCGCGGCGTTTAATATCAGCGGGTGAGTCTCCGCTTGTCATGTCCGGCTCTCGGGTCCGGCCTTCGGCCGGCCCAAGGGTAGACTCTTGTGCCGGGCAGGACAGCCTATCGATCAAAGCAACCCGTTCTCTTTCGCCAAATCCGAAAGCTTCCGCTCGGGACGCGCGCCGAGATGCGAGATCACCTCGGCCGCGGCGAGCGCGCCGAGTTTCGCCGACGTCACATGCGGAAGCCCGCGGGCGAAGCCGTAGAGAAAGCCCGCCGCGAACAAATCGCCCGCGCCGGTGGAGTCGACGATACTCTTCACCGGAAAGGCAGGCACTGCCTCGACGCTTTCCCTGGAGACGACGACCGCGCCCTTTTCGCTTCGCGTCACGACGGCGAATTTCGCGTCGCGATGCAATTCCAGAAGCGCCGTGTCGAAATCGGCGGTTTCGTACAGGCTCTTGAGTTCGGCCTCGTTCGCGAACAGAAGATCGATTGTGCCGCCCTTGATCAGCTCTAGAAATTCGCGGCGATAGCGGTCGACGCAAAAGGCGTCAGAAAGCGTGAGCGACACGGCGCGATTCGCCTGATGCGCGATTTTCGCCGCTTTCAGGAACGCATTCTTGGCGTCCTGCGGGTCCCACAGATAACCTTCCATGTAGAGGATTTTCGCATCGGCGATCTCGCGCTCGTCGATTTCGTTTTCGGACAAAAGCTGCGCAGCGCCGAGATAGGTGTTCATCGTGCGTTCGCCGTCGGGCGTGACCAGAATATAGGAGCGCGCGGTCGAGGGGCCGCTCTTGAGCGGCGCCACCTTGAACGAGACGCCCGCGGCGCGAATGTCGTGCGCGAACACGCCGCCGAGCGTGTCGTCCTTGATCGTGCCGACGAAGGCGGCGTTGCCGCCGAAGGAAGCGACGCCCGCGATCGTGTTCGCGGCCGAGCCGCCGGAAATCTCGGTCGCGGGGCCCATCGCGGCATAAATCGCTTCCGCGCGCGGCTCGTCGATCAGCGACATCGAGCTTTTCGTCATTTTATGCTTAACGAGAAAATCGTCGTCGGCGCGGGCGATCACGTCGACGATCGCGTTCCCAATGCCGATAACGTCATAGCGAGCGGCGGTCATTCATCTCTCCAGCGGACGCGTGGCGGTAGCAAGGCCCGCCCCTCCCTGCAAGCCGCACTTGCCCCTCCCCGCTTCGCCGTGGCATGACGCGGCGCTTATCTTGGAAAATCGGAAATGCCAGTCTTCAAAGAACGCGTATTTTCCGGCGTGCAGCCGACCGGCAACCTGCACCTCGGCAACTATCTCGGCGCGATCGTCAAATTCGTCGCGCTGCAGGAGAAATACGATTGCCTTTATTGCGTCGTCGACATGCACGCGATTACGGTGTGGCAGGATCCCGCCGAGCTCAAGCGAACGACGCGCGAGGTGACCGCGGCCTATATCGCAAGCGGCATCGACCCGAAGAAGAACATCATCTTCAACCAGAGCCAGGTCGCGGAACACGCGGAGCTTGCCTGGGTGCTGAATTGCGTCGCTCGCCTCGGCTGGCTCAATCGCATGACCCAGTTCAAGGAGAAAGCCGGCAAGGACCGCGAGAATGTATCGGTCGGGCTCTTCGCCTATCCGAATCTGATGGCTGCGGACATTCTGGCTTACCGCGCGACACATGTGCCGGTCGGCGAGGACCAGAAGCAGCATCTCGAGCTCGCGCGCGACATCGCGCAAAAATTCAACAATGACTACGCCGAATCGATCCGCGCGAACGGTTTCGGCGAGACGTTTTTTCCGCTGCCGGAGCCGCTGATTTCCGGCCCCGCGACGCGCGTGATGTCGCTCCGCGACGGCACGAAAAAAATGTCGAAGTCGGATTCTTCCGACTATTCGCGCATCAATCTTACGGACGACGCCGACACCATCGCGCAAAAATTTCGGAAGGCGAAAACCGACCCGCATCCGCTGCCGTCCGGCGTGAAGGAGTTGGAGAGCCGCCCCGAGGCCGAAAATCTCGTCGGCATTTATGCCGCGCTTTCCGGCAAGACGGCCGCCGACGTGCTCAAGGATTTCGGAGGAGCGCAATTCTCGCGTTTCAAGGAGGCGCTCACGGAACTTTCCGTCGAGAAGCTCGGGCCGGTCGGCGCGGAAATGAAGCGGATCGTGCAGGACGCGGCCTATATCGATTCCGTGCTCAAGGACGGCTCCGCCCGCGCCCGCGCGATTGCGTCGGAAACGATGAAAGCCGTGAAAGATATCGTCGGGTTTGTACGCGTTTAAGCGACGCGCTTGGCGCGGAAGCCTCCGCATGGCAGCATCGCCTTCCCAGAAATCGCAACAGAGCCGAGCATGACCCGCCGCGCGCGCAAAGCTTTCGAACCGGGCCACCAGCGCAATTTCCTCGTCGTCATCGACGAAACGCCGGAATGCGACCGCGCCGTCTATTACGGCAGCCGGCGCGCGGCGCGCACGAATTCCAACCTCGTGATGCTAGGCGTCGTGCCGCTCGGGGAATCGAACCAGCAATGGCTCGGCGTCGGCGAGCTAATGCGCGAGGAAGCGCACGAGGAAGTGCAGAAGCGGCTCGATCATTACGCCGCGCGCGCGAAAAACCTCGCGGGCATCGAGCCCGAACGCGTGATCCGCGAAGGCGCGAAAGCCGAGGAAGTCCTGAAGCTGATCGACGAGGACGAGGATATCGCCGTGCTCGTGCTTGCCGCCGCCGCAGGAAACGAAGGCCCCGGCCCGCTGGTTTCCTCGCTCGCGGGTTCAGGTTCCGGCACTTTCCCGATCCCGATCACGATCGTGCCGGGCAATCTTACCGACGAGGAGCTCGACGCTCTCGCGTAGCTCGTGGCCGCCCTTTCGGAACCGGTGCGAAAGGCCTAAATAATAGGCGACAAAGTCATTTGGGCCAGGAATAGCCCGCAACGGGAGCATTTCCCCATGTTCATTCAGACCGAAACGACGCCCAACCCCGCGACGCTGAAGTTCCTGCCGGGCCGCACCGTTCTCCCGAGCGGCACGCTGGATATGCGCGATGCCGAATCCGCCGCGCGTTCGCCGCTCGCACAGCGGCTGTTCGCGATTCCGCAGGTCGGCGGCGTAATGCTCGGCCCGGATTTCATCGCCGTGACCAAGAAGGACGGCGAGTGGAACCACCTGAAGCCGGCGATTCTCGGCGCGGTGATGGAGCACTTTCTCTCCAACGAGCCCACCGTCGCGACCGGCGCGGACGGCGCTCCGCATGCCGATGTCGAAGACGAATTTTTCGAGGAGAAGGACAAGGAAACCGTCGGCACGATCAAGGAGCTGATCGAGACGCGCGTGCGGCCGGCGGTCGCCGCCGACGGCGGCGACATCACCTTCCGCGGCTACAAGGACGGCGTCGTGTTCCTCAACATGCGCGGGGCCTGCTCCGGCTGCCCGTCCTCGACCGCGACGCTGAAGCAGGGCATCGAGAATCTGTTGCGGCATTTCGTGCCGGACGTGACGGAAGTTCGCCCGGTCTAACACCGGATTGAGCGGGGGATGCGGGTTCTTGCGATCGATACGGCGCTCGACGCCTGCTCCGCCGCCGTGATCGACACCGCGGGCGACCGCGTGCTCGCGTCGGAATCGCGCGAGATCGGGCGCGGACACGCAGAGCAGCTGCTTCCAATCGTCGAAAGCGTGATGAAAAAGGCGGGCGTCAAGTTCGACGCGATCGACCGCTTCGCCGTGACCATCGGCCCCGGCAGTTTCACCGGGCTTCGCGTGGGCTTGTCGGCGGCGCGCGGCTTCGGACTCGTGACGAAAAAACCCGTAGTCGGAATTTCGACGCTTGCCGCTTTCACCGCGCCGCTCATTACGCAGGATCAGGCGGTGCCGGTTGTCGCGGCGATCGATGCCAAACACGGCAATCTCTATATGCAGATGGTCGGCGCCGGCGGACGCACGCTGATTACGCCGCGCGCCGCCGGCTTGCGCGAAACTGTACGCGCCGTCGCGCTCGGCCCGGTGCGTATCGTCGGCACGGGGGCCGCGATTCTCGCCGCGCATTGGCCCGCGAAGGCACCACCGCCCACACTTGTCGAGCAACGCGCCGCGCCCGATATCGAGTGGGTGGCGCGGATCGGCGCGGTCGCCGACCCTGCGCAGGCGGCGCCCAAGCCGCTCTATTTGAAGCTCCCCGACGCGCAGCCGCCGGCGAGCGCGCGTATCGCGCAGCGATGAGCGGATTTTTCTCGAAGTTTTTTCAGGCTTCCGCGCCCGCAATCTTGGAAGCGCGGCCGCGCGATGCGAGGGCGCTTGCGAAGCTGCACGCCCGTTCGTTTCCTGTCGGGTGGAGCGAAAGCGAGATGGAGCGGCTGCTCTCGGATCCTTCCGTCATTTCGCATATTGCGCGCGGAAACGGCGGGCGCGGCGCGGCAACCGGTTTTCTGATGTCGCGCTGCGCGGGCGACGAAGCCGAAATCCTGAGCGTTGCCGTCGATCCCTCGGAGCGTGGACGCGGGCTTGCGGGCGAGCTCTTGCGTCATCATCTTTCGCGCGTCGCAGCGCGCGGAATCGCGAAAATTTTCCTCGAAGTCGGCGAGGATAACCGCCCCGCCCTCCGCCTTTATGCTAAGGCGGGATTTCGCGAGGTCGGAAAGCGCGCGGGCTATTATCCGCGCCCGGAAGGCGCGGTTTCGGCGCTTATTCTGCGGCGCGATCTCGTATAATGGCCGCCTCGTTGCCGCGGCTTTTCGCGGCGACTAAAATCGTGTCCGCGATTTCGAAGGATACCAAAGTGAGCGTTACGAAGCCCTCTTCCGTGGAAGATGCCTGCATCAAGAGCGGCATGCGCATGACCGAACAGCGGCGCGTGATCGCGCGCGTCCTGGGCTCGTCGCGGGATCATCCCGACGTGGAGGAACTCTACAGGCGCGCCTCCGCGATCGACGACAAGATTTCGATGTCGACGGTCTACCGCACGGTGAAGCTCTTCGAGGACGCCGGCATCATCGAACGGCACGATTTCCGCGACGGGCGCTCGCGCTACGAGCAGGTCCCGGGCGAGCACCACGACCATCTGATCAATCTTCGAAGCGGCAAGGTGATCGAATTCCGCTCGGAGGAGATCGAGAAGCTGCAAGTCGAGATCGCGCGCCGCCTCGGCTACAAGCTTGTCGACCACCGGCTCGAGCTCTACGCGCTTCCGCTCGACGACGAAAAGAAACCGTAATGATCCGCTCGATCCTAATCGCGGCCGCGCTCGTGACGATCACGCTCGTCTGCGCGCCGCTGCAATGGATTTCCGTCAAGCTCGGCCTGCCGATGCGGCGCTTGATTCCAATGTACTACCACCGCGCCTGCCTGAAACTGTTCGGCGTGCGCGTGGAGCTGCGCGGCGAGCCGACGACGAACCGCCCGCTTCTTTTCGTCGCCAATCATTCCTCCTGGCTCGATCATCTGATCCTGTCCGCGGCGACGCCGGTCGTTTTCATCGCCAAAAAGGAAATCTCGAGCTGGCCGGTCTTCGGCACGCTCGCGCGATTGCAGCGCTCGATTTTCGTCGACCGCTCGCGCCGCCAGGAAACCGGAGCGGTGAATCAGGAAATCTCCGCGCGGCTCACGAGCGGCGATCCGGTTGTCCTCTACGGCGAGGGCACGACGGGCGACGGCAACCGCGTGCTCCCGTTTCGCTCGGCGCTTTTGGGCGCTATGAGCATGACGGTCGGCAAAGGCGAGACCGGCTACTTGCAGCCGGTTTCGATTGCCTACACAAAGTTGCAGGGGCTGCCGATGGGACGGCAGCACCGGCCGGTCGCCGCCTGGTTTGGCGATATGAGCATCACCAAACATATCGGCCGCGTCCTCCGGATGGGCGGGATCGATGCGGTCGTCACTTTCGGTCCGGCGATGGCGGTGACGCCGGAAATGGACCGGAAGAGCGTAGCCAAGGCGCTCGAGCAATCGGTGCGGCGGATGACCTCGGCGGCGCGTTCGGGACGGCCCGAAATCGCCAAATCCGGCAACGCGTTAGAGAAATCTTCCAAGCCCGTTTCCTTACTGGCGGAAACCCGGTAAGAATACCATTTATAGCGGAAATTCGCCCGAGGCCGCCGCTCGAAGCGAGCGACAGGACCGGGCACAAAAGGCGCGATGAGCGGATCCCGCAAGCTATTTATCAAGTCGTTCGGCTGCCAGATGAACGTCTACGACTCGCATCGTATGGCGGACGCGATGGCGCGCGAAGGCTATGTCGAAACAGGCCGGCCGGAAGAGGCCGATCTCGTGGTGCTGAACACCTACAATATCCGCGAAAAGGCGACCGAGAAAGTTTATTCCGATCTCGGGCGCTTCCGCACAATGAAGGAAGCCGCCCAGCAGGAAGGCCGTCGCATGACCGTGACGGTCGCGGGCTGCGTGGCGCAAGCCGAAGGCGAGGAAATCCGCCGCCGCGCGCCTTATGTCGATCTCGTCGTCGGGCCGCAAAATATCCACCGCCTGCCCGGACTGGTCGCGCGCGGCCGAGCCGCGGTCGATACGGAATTTCCGGTCGAGGACAAATTCGATCATCTCGCCCCGCCCGCGCGGAAAAATATCCGCGCCCGCGGCGTGACCGCTTTCGTTACCGTGCAGGAAGGCTGCGATAAATTCTGCACGTTCTGCGTCGTGCCCTACACGCGCGGAAACGAAGTCTCACGGCCGGTAAACAAGATCGTCGCCGAAGTCGAGCATCTTGCGGCAGCAGGCGTCGCGGAAGTAACGCTTATCGGCCAGAACGTGAACGCCTATCACGGCGAAGGGCCGGACGGCCGCACGTGGCCGCTCGCGCAGCTCTTCGAGCGCATCGCGGACGTTCCGGGGATCGAGCGGATCCGCTACACGACAAGCCATCCGCGCGACATGAGCGAGGATCTCATCGCCGCGCACCGCGATATTCCGAAGCTCATGCCGTTCCTGCATCTCCCCGTGCAGTCGGGCTCCGACCGCATCTTGAAGATCATGAACCGGAAGCACGGCCGCGGCGAATATCTCGACATCGTCGCGCGCGTGCGCACGGCGCGCCCCGACATTGCGCTTTCCTCGGATTTCATCGTCGGCTTTCCGGGCGAGACGGAAGAAGATTTCGAGGACACGCTCGATCTCGTCCACAAGGTGCGTTTCGCCTCGGCCTATTCGTTCAAATACAGCGCGCGGCCGGGAACCCAGGCCGCCGAGATGGACGAGCAGGTGCCGGAAGAAGTGAAAAGCGAACGGCTGTACCGCCTGCAGCATCTTCTGGAAGAGCAGCGGCAAGCGTTCAATCGCGATCTTTGCGGGCGCGAATTCGACGTCTTGTTCGAAAAGCCCGGCCGCCTTGAAGGGCAGATCGCGGGGCGCGCGCCTTATCTCATGCCCGTGCAAGTCATGGGCCCTTCGCATCTCATCGGCAAAGTTGCGCGCGTGCGAATCACGGAGGCCGGATCGAACAGCCTGTTCGGGGAACTCGTGACGCCCGTGCCGGATTACCAGCAAGAGCCGCGTAAGCTTGCCGCGGCAGGAGTGAGCTGATTGCGCGACCCCGGAACGAGCCGTAAGCCCTGGCAAGATACACGCGTGAAGCCGGCCGCAATCGTGCTCGAATTCGACGACAACAAGCTCGCTTCGATCCTGTTCGGCCGTCACGCGGAAAATCTCGCGCTGATCGAGCGGCGGCTCGGCGTCATCGCCGACCAGCGCGGCAACAAGCTTACGATCGAAGGCGAAAGCGAAGCCTGCCAGCAGGCGCGACGCGCGCTCGCCTCGCTCTACAAGCAGATCAAGAGCGGCCATGAGATCACGCACGGCGACGTCGAGGGCGCGATCCGGCAGGTGACGCATGCGCCGCGAGCGGAAACGGAGCATGGCGGCCACGGCCATTTCGCCGAAATCCGTTTGCGCAAGCGGCTCGTGCGCGCGCGCACGGCGGGCCAGGACGCCTATATGCGGGCGCTGCAGAAAAACACGCTCGTCTTCGGCACCGGCCCCGCCGGCACCGGCAAGACGTGGCTTGCGGTCGCGCATGCGGTTCATCTTTTCGAGCGGCGCGAGGTCGATCGCATCGTGCTCTCGCGGCCGGCGGTCGAGGCGGGCGAGCGGCTCGGCTTTCTGCCCGGCGACATGCGCGAGAAAGTCGATCCTTATCTCCGGCCGATTTACGACGCCTTTTTCGATCTGATGGATCGCGGGATTTTCGAGCGCGCGCTGCAATCGGGCGATATCGAAATCGCTCCGCTCGCCTTCATGCGCGGCCGGACGCTCTCGAATGCCGCCGTCATTCTGGACGAGGCGCAAAATACGACATCGATGCAGATGAAAATGTTTCTGACGCGGCTCGGGGAAAATTCGCGCATGATGGTGACGGGCGACCCGTCGCAAATCGACCTGCCGCCCGGGCAAAAGTCCGGACTCATCGAGGCGATCGGCCTTTTGCCGGGGCTCGCCGATGTCGGGCATATCGCGTTCGACGCGAGCGACGTCGTCCGTCACGAACTCGTCTCCCGCATCGTCAGCGCCTATGACAGCGCGGATAAACGGAAAGCGGAAACGCCGTGAGTGTCGCAATCGAAATTTCGGTCGCGTGCGAGGACTGGCACCGGATTCTGGGCGCCGAATTGATCGTGCACCGCGCCGCCGCCGCGGCTTTCGCAGAAGCCGGCGTTCGGGAAGGCGAAGCGAGCATTTTGCTCGCCGACGACGGGCGCATGCGCGAACTGAACAGGAATTTTCGCGGGAAAGACCAGCCGACGAACGTGCTCTCGTTTCCTTCGAACGAGGAACATAACGGCGTCCGCTTTTTCGGCGACGTGGTGCTTGCCTTCGAGACTATCGTTCGCGAAGCCGCCGAGGAGGGAAAACGGGTGGACGCGCATCTTTCGCATCTTGCCGCGCACGGCGTTCTGCATCTCCTCGGCTTCGATCACGGCAACGACCGCGACGCGGAAGCGATGGAAGCGAAAGAGACGAAAATTCTCGCGCGCCTCGGCTTTCCCGATCCCTACGCCGCGCACGCGGAGGCGGAGGCATGAGCGCGCCCGCCGAAACGCCGCATCCGGAAGAGCGAAACGGCGACAGCTGGTTCGCGCGCTTCAAGTCGCTCATTCGCCGCGGCACCTCGTTTCGCAGCGAGCTCAAGGAAGCCCTCGCGGAAGCGAAGCCGGACGAAACCGAATTCTCGCCGGCCGAGCGCACGATGCTGCAGAACATCCTCTCGCTCCGGGAGCGAAGGATCGGCGACGTCATGGTGCCGCGCGCGGACATCGTGGCCGTGCAGCAGGACATCGAGCTCGGCGAGCTCTTGAAGGTGTTCGCGGGCGCCGGGCATTCGCGACTCGTCGTCTATAACGACACGCTCGACGATCCGACCGGGATGGTGCATATCCGCGACCTCGTCGCTTACCTGACCGAGCGATCGCAGGCCGCACCCGAAATCAGCTCCGGCGCCGTGAACATGCACGAGAAACTTTCGGCGGCGAAAATCGTGCGGCACCTTCTCTATGTGCCGGCCTCAATGCCGGCGACCGACCTGCTCGTGAAAATGCAGGCGGCGCGCACGCATCTCGCGCTCGTCATCGACGAATACGGCGGCACCGACGGACTCGTCTCGATGGAGGACGTCGTCGAGCAGATCGTCGGCGACATCGAGGACGAGCACGATGTCGAGGCGCCTACGATCGCCGCGCAACCCGACGGCAGTTTTATCGCGGACGCGCGCACCAGCCTGGAGGACGCGCGCAGAGCGATCGGCGAGAGCTTCGCGCCCGGCGAGGAAGTCGAGGGCGAAATCGACACCCTCGGCGGCCTCGTGTTCGAGATCGCGGGCCGCGTGCCGGTGCGGGGCGAAATCCTGAAAGGTCCTGCCGATTTCGAACTCGAGGTGCTGGACGCCGACCCGCGCCGCGTGAAGCGCATTCGCATCTATCGCCGGCCCGCCCCGGAAATGCGGAAGCGGCGAGAGGAAGCGGCTGCGGCACCGGCCCCGTCCCCTGCGGTCCCGGCTTCTGATAAAAGCGCTTGATTCGCCCGGCATGATCTTTTCGGAAAACCGGTGCCCGCTTTTCCGGATCATGCTCTGCCAGAAACGGGATTTCTGATTCGATGAAGCTCGCGGATATCGCCTACCGCATTGTGCTCGCTTGGGGCTGGCGGCGGCGATTGATCGCCTTTTTCGCGGGCGCGCTTTCGGCGCTTTCGATGGCGCCGTTCAATCTTTGGCCGGTGCTCGCGGTCACTTTTCCGGTTTTCGTGTGGCTCCTGGACGGCGCCGGCGCCGGACGCGCGGGCTTGCGCGCGGCGTTCCTTACCGGCTGGTGGTTCGGCTTCGGCTATTTTCTCGCGGGGCTTTACTGGATCGGGATGGCGTTTCTCGTGGACGCCGATCAATTCGCCTGGCTCTTGCCGCTCCCCATAGTGGGGCTCCCGATGTTTCTCGCGCTCTTCACCGCGCTCGGCGCGCTGATCGCACGCTATCTGTGGAGCCCCGGGGCGGCGCGAATTTTCGCCTTCGCGCTCGGCCTCACGATCGCCGACTGGCTGCGCGGCCATGTGCTGACGGGCTTTCCATGGAACAGCTTCGGCTATGCGCTCGGCGGCATTTCCTGGTTCTCGCAAGGTGCCGCCTATGTCGGCTTGTGGGGGCTGACGTTGCTGGCGCTCGCGATCTTCGCAAGTCCCGCCACGCTGATCGACAAAAGGCGGCGAATGCTGGCGCCCGCCCTTTCAGCGTTCGCGCTCGCCGCGCTCGCGGGCTTCGGTTTTTACCGGCTTTCGACGGCCGAAGCCGCTTTCTATCCGGATGCGCAGCTTCGCATCATGCAGCCCAATCTTTCGCAGGACGAGCGTTTCCGCACCTCGGCGAAAAACGAAATCATGGATCGCTATATATCCATCAGCGACCGGGCGACGAGCCCCGAAGTCCAGGGGGTAAAGGACGTCACGCACCTCTTTTGGCCTGAGTCGGCCTTTCCGTTTTTTCTGGAGCGCGAAGCGGACATGCTCGCGCGCATCTCGAAGCTGATTGCACCCGGCACGATTCTGGTGACGGGAGCCGCCCGCTACGAGGAACCGAAGAACGGAGAAAAGGAACCGCACTACTACAACAGCATTCGCGTGGTCGGCGCCGATGGTTCGATCATCGCCACCTATGACAAGGTGCATCTGGTTCCTTTCGGCGAATATCTGCCATTCCAGCATTTCATGGAGAGCCTCGGACTCGAGCAGCTCACGCGCCAGCGCGGCGGATTTTCCGCCGGGCCGAAATTGCGGGCGCTTTCGATTCCGGGCCTGCCGCCAGCCGCTCCTCTTATTTGCTACGAAGCGATCTTCCCCGGCGAGGTGATTCCGGACGGTCCCCGCCCGGCCTGGATGCTGAACGTCTCGAACGACGCGTGGTTCGGCATGACGCCGGGTCCCTATCAGCATCTTGCGCAAGCGAGGCTGCGCACCGTCGAAGAAGGTTTGCCGCTCGTTCGCGCAACGAACAGCGGGATCTCGGCGGTGATCGATCCGTTCGGAAGAATTCTAAAATCGATTCCGCTTGGCGAAGAAGGCGTTCTCGATTCGAAACTGCCGATGCCGCTCAAGCCCACATTTTACGCACGATATCGCGACGCAGGAGCGCTCGTGATCGCGATTTGTTTCGCGGGTTTCGTTTTCGCATCGCGCAAACGCAACAATTCGTATTGACTTGTATGCAAGTCGAAACACTAACGCTTGCGACTTGGCCGCTTAGCGGTAAAAATACATCTTGATGCTTCGTCGGTTTGTCACGGAGCACGCGGTTCCGGAGACTGAAATGACGAAAAAATCGCCGAACCCCATCGACAAACATGTCGGCGCGCGCGTCCGTATGCGGCGCATGATGATCGGAATGTCGCAAGAGAAACTCGGCGAAAAGCTCGGCATCACCTTTCAGCAGATTCAAAAATACGAAAAGGGCACGAATCGCGTCGGCGCGAGCCGCCTGCAGCAGATCGCGACTTCACTTTCGGTTCCGCCGTCCTTCTTTTTCGAGGGCGCGCCGGTTCCCGACGCCGCGGAAGCCGCGGGAATTTCCGAACCCTCCTCGCCCGCTTACGTTTCCGATTTTCTCGCGAGCTCCGACGGCCTCGCGCTCACCAAGGCCTTCATGAAAATCAAGGACGCCAAGATACGCCGGCGGATCGTCGACCTCGTCGAGTCGATGGCCGGCGAGGAACAATAACCCGACGGCGCGTGTTTACCTTTGTAGTTCTGTGATTTAGCGCCGCGCTTGACCGCGGCATGCTACCCTTGCGAGAAGATGCCCCCGCCCGGGGGCCGGGCAGGCCGCATTCGGGGATTTCAGGAGTGAGCTCAGTGGCGCGCAAAAACTATTTGTTTACCAGCGAATCCGTTTCGGAAGGCCATCCGGACAAGGTCTGCGACCGCATCTCGGACGAGGTGGTGGACGCCTATTTCCGCGAAGCGCCGAAAGCCGGCATGGATCCCTCGCAGGTGCGCGTCGCCTGCGAGACCCTCGCCACCACGAACCGCGTGGTGATCGCGGGCGAAACGCGCGGTCCTGCTTCGATCACGCCGGAGTTCATCACTGAGCTCGCCCGGAAGGCAATCAAGGATATCGGCTACGAACAGAACGGCTTCCACTGGAACACCGCGAATATCGAAGTGCTCCTGCACGCGCAGTCCGCCGACATCGCACAAGGCGTCGACGCCTCCGGAAATAAAGACGAAGGCGCAGGCGACCAGGGCATCATGTTCGGCTATGCCTGCAACGAGACGCCCGAGCTGATGCCGGCGCCACTTTATTATGCTCAACTCATTCTCAAGTTGATGGCCGACGCGCGCCATTCCGGCCAGACGAACCAGCTCGGGCCCGACGCGAAGAGCCGGGTCACCGTCCGCTACGAAAACGGAAAACCGGTCGAGGCGACCCAGATCGTCGTCTCGACGCAGCACTTCGACGACAATCTTTCGTCTTCCGACGTGAAGAAAATCATCGAGCCTTACGTGCTCAAGGCGCTGCCGAAAGGCTGGGTGAACGGACACACCGTCTGGCACGTGAACCCTACCGGCAAGTTCGTGATCGGGGGGCCGGACGGCGATACCGGCCTCACCGGCCGCAAGATCATCGTCGATACCTATGGCGGCGCGGCGCCGCACGGCGGCGGCGCTTTCTCCGGCAAGGACCCGACGAAGGTGGACCGCTCGGCCGCCTATGCCGCACGCTATCTCGCGAAGAACGTGGTCGCGGCCGGTCTCGGCGAGCGTTGCACCATCCAGCTCGCCTACGCGATCGGCGTCTCGCAGCCGCTCTCGATCTATGTCGATCTGCACGGCACGGGCAAAGTCGAGGAAGAGAAGCTCGAAAAAGTGCTCGGCGAGATCATGAATCTTTCCCCGCGCGGCATCCGCGAGCATCTCGGCTTGAACAAGCCGATCTACGCGCGCACCGCGGCCTACGGCCATTTCGGCCGTCCGCCGGAAAAAGACGGCGGCTTTTCCTGGGAGCGGACGGATCTTGCGCCGCAACTGAAATCCGCGCTGAGCTGAACGCAAGCGCGGTGTAGAGCCCGCGCATGAATTCCGAGCCGATACCTGCAAAATCGCGCGGCGCTTTTTACGGGCGCCGCAAAGGACATCCGCTGCGCAAAGGCCAGGCGCACCTCATACAGGAGGCGCTGCCGCGTCTTTCGCTCGATCTTTCGAAACCCGCGCCCGCCGATTTGCGCTCCCTGTTCCCGCAGCCGGTTTCCGGCGTGCGGCTGGAGATCGGTTTCGGCAGCGGCGAGAATCTCCTGCATGAGGCGCGCACGAATTCCGGCATCGGCCATATCGGCTGCGATGTCTATCTGAACGGCGTTGCGAAATTCGTCGCTTCGCTCATGGAAGAGAAACTTTCGAATGTGCGCGTGCATCATGGCGACGCGCAGCCGCTCCTCGACTGGCTGCCGGAGGGAAGCCTCGAGCGTCTCGACATTCTCTATCCCGATCCCTGGCCGAAACGGCGGCACTGGAAGCGCCGCTTTATTTCCGACGGGCGGGTGAAAAAAATCGCGCGTGTGCTGAAACCCCGCGGCCTCGTGCGCTTCGCCACCGACATTCCGCACTATGCCGAGTGGGCGCTCATCCGCTTCGCGCGTTCCGGCGCCTTCGAGTGGACGGCGGAGCACCCCGAGGATTGGCTCAAACCCTGGCCCGGATTTCCCGGCACCCGCTATGAAGCGAAGGCGGTGCGCGAGGGGCGAAAACCGGCGTATTTCACGTTCGTCCGGCTTTAAGCGTTAACTAATCCTCGTCATCACCGGGCCGCAGCGTTCCGCGAGCGTAGCGAGCGGCTAACGCTGCGAGACCCGGTGATCCATGCGGCTATCCGATTCATCATGGATTACCGGGTCTCGCGCGCGCCAACGGCTCGCAATGCTCGCCGGGGCGCGGCGGCCCGGTAATGACAATTAATGCGGGGCCAGCGCCCTTGCTTCTGTCAAAACCAGCGCTATATTGGCGGCATAACAAACATCTCAGCACGGTCTAAGGACCGGATGATGGGAGTGGGGCCCGGCCGGACCCCGCTCTTTTTTATTTAGCCAGCCGGAACCCCATGAACGGGACGGATACGAGTAACAGTCTGCAAGAGCCGCGGCTCATCACCGAGACGGGCCTCGACGCGCGGCTTGCCGCGATCGTCGAGCCGACGCTCGCGGGCTTGGGCTATCGCCTGGTGCGCGTTCACGTCTCGGGCCGCGACGGCTGCACGGTGCAGATCATGGCCGAACGGCCCGACGGTACCTTCACGATCGACGATTGCGAGGCGGCGTCGCGCGCGATTTCGCCGGTGATCGATGTCGAAGATCCGATCCGGGGCGGTTACCGGCTCGAGCTGTCCTCGCCCGGCATCGACCGCCCGCTCGTGCGGCTTTCCGATTTCGAGCGCGCGCAAGGCGACGAAGCGAAGATCGAAATGAGCGTCATGGTCGACGGCCGCAAGCGTTTTCGCGGCGAGATTGTTGGCGTCGAAGGCGATCATGCCCTATTGCGCGTAAAGGATGCCGGCCAGACATTCCGCCTGCCGATCACGGACATGGCGGAAGCGAAACTCGTTTTAACCGACGCGCTGATCAAGAAGACGATGAAGCGCGAAAAACAACTCGAACAAGCCGCGGCCGAGGAACGCCGCGCTGAGGTCCATTAGGAGAGAAACATGCCTGCTGTCAGTGCAAATCGCCTCGAGCTT
>JAJPHK010000123.1 GCA_021325315.1 Alphaproteobacteria bacterium | reverse complement strand
GCGGCCCATGCCGAGAAATCGCCGAGCTGGAGCGCCGCAGGGCGCGCCTCCCGCAAGGGAGGCAACTACGGAAGGCCCGTGCGCCAGGCGGCGCTCCGGCCCCCTCGTCTCTTTGCCGCGAGGGCTGACGAATGTCCGGACGCGCAAACCGCGCGGGTGCGGAAACGATCAAGGCTGGGTGAAACATCAAAGGAATACGATCATTTTCCCGAGCGACCGGGATCGCGGATGACAAGAAGAAAAGCATTTTATGGCATGATCTCGCCCAATTGATTCGCGAACGATCCGCACCCATCTTCAGTCTCGACTTCTGCAATGGCCAAGTCCGCAAAGAAAACCGCGAAAGCTTCCGCGAAAAAATCGAAGCCGTCCTCGCCCGCGAAAAAAGCGGCGGAACCCGATTTGTTTGCCGGCAAGGCGAACCCCGCCAAGGGCAAAAAGGGAGAATACGGTGCGGCGCAGATCGAGGTGCTGGAGGGCCTGGAGCCCGTCCGCCGCCGCCCCGGCATGTATGTCGGCGGCACCGACGAGCGGGCGCTGCATCACCTCTTCGCCGAGGTTATCGACAACTCGATGGACGAAGCCGTCGCGGGGCATGCGAGCTTCATCGAAGTCGAGATGGACGGGGACGGCTTTGTCACGGTGACCGACAACGGCCGCGGCATTCCGGTCGAGGATCATCCCAAATTCAAGAAAAAATCCACGCTCGAAGTCGTCATGACGACGCTGCACGCCGGCGGAAAGTTCAGCGGCGATTCGTATGAGACTTCCGGCGGTCTGCACGGCGTTGGCGTCTCCGTCGCGAATGCGCTTTCCGAAACGCTCGAAGTCGAAGTCGCGCGCGGCGGCGCGCTTTATCGCCAGACCTACAAGCGCGGCGTGCCGCAGGGCCCGGTCAAGCTCGTGCAGAAGGGCGTAAAGAAGCGCGGCACGAAAATCCGCTTGAAGCCCGACGAACAGATTTTCGGTAAAGGGGCCGGCTTCAAGCCGAAGCGCGTTTTCGCCGCCACCAAGGCAAAGGCGTATCTTTTTGGCGGCGTCGAAATCCGCTGGAGCTGCGCGAAATCGCTGCTGAAAGGCCTTGAGGACGTTCCCGAGAAGGCGACGTTCCATTTCGAAAACGGCCTGCGCGACTATCTTGCAAGTGAGCTCGAAGGCCATACCCTCGTTCACGCCGAGATCTTCAACGGCAAGACCGAGAAGAAGTCCGGCCACGGCGCCGTGGAATGGGCGATCGCGTGGATCGCCGACGACGACGGCTTCATGCGCTCCTACTGCAACACGATTCCCACGCCCGAGGGCGGCACGCACGAAGTCGGGCTTCGCACGGCGCTGCTCCGCGGCATCAAGGATTACGCCGAGCGCGTCGGAAACAAACGCGCGGCGGCCGTGACGTCCGAAGACGTGATGACGGGCGCGACCGCCCTCCTCTCGGTTTTCATTCGCGATCCGGAATTCGTCGGCCAGACGAAGGACCGTCTTGCCACCGCCGAAGCGCAGCGGCTTACGGAAGCCGCGGTGCGCGACGCCTTCGACCACTGGCTCACGGTCAATCCCCTGCAGGCGAACAAGCTCGTCGACTGGGCGAGCGACCGCGCCGAAGAACGGCTCCGCCGCCGGCAGGAAAAGGAAATCTCGCGCAAGACCGCCGTGCGCAAGCTACGGCTGCCGGGCAAGCTTGCGGACTGTACTTCAGGCGCGGCGGCGGGCTCGGAAATTTTCATCGTCGAGGGCGACTCCGCCGGCGGCTCCGCCAAGCAGGCGCGCGATCGCGCGCTGCAGGCCGTGCTTCCGCTGCGCGGGAAAATCCTCAACGTCGCGAGCGCCGGGCGCGAGAAGCTCGCGCAGAACCAGCAGCTCGCGGATCTCGCGCAGGCGCTTGGCGCCGGACTCGGCTCGCATTATCGCGAAGAGGCGCTCCGCTACGACAAGATCATCATCATGTGCGACGCCGACGTGGACGGCGCGCATATCGCTTCGCTCCTGATCACGTTCTTCTATCGCGAAATGCCGAAGCTGATCGAAAACAATCACCTTTTCCTCGCGGTGCCGCCGCTCTACCGGCTCACCCACGGCGCGACGACGGTGTATGCCCGCGACGACAAGCACAAGGAAGAGCTTTTGAAAACCGTGTTCAAGGGCAAGACGAAAATCGAGATCGGCCGCTTCAAGGGCCTCGGCGAAATGCTGCCGTCGCAATTGAAGGATACGATGAACCCGAAGACGCGCATTTTGCAGCGGGTAACGGTGAAAGATGCGCTGAAGGCCGCAACGACCAAGACCGTCGACCGGCTGATGGGCAACAAACCGGAGGCCCGCTTTCAGTTCATTTCGGAGAACGCGGCATTCGCGAAGGAGCTGGATATTTAACTGTTGTTGCCGTCATGGCCGGGCTTGTCCCGGCCATCCACGCCTTGTAGCCAAGAAAGGCGTGGATGCCCGGCATAAAGCCGGGCATGACGAAACAGGGTTCTTTCACAGACTAACTCTATGAGCGAGTTTCTTTCCAAGGTGAAACCCGGCCTCATCGGCACCGCTGAACTCGTCGTCGGCGAAGAGCACACCGCACCACGCGTCGGTTCCGGCCGCGTGCATGTACTCGCAACGCCGGTGATGATCAATCTGATCGAGGCGGCTTCCCTCAAAGCCGCCGAACATCTTTTGCCGCCAGGACATCAAAGCCTGGGCACGCGGCTCGACGTGAAGCACTATGCCGCGACGCCCGTGGGTATGAAAATCAGGGCGACCGCGGAAGTCGTGAAGGTCGAGGACCGCTCAATCTATTTCGTGGTCAGGGCCGAGGACGAAAAAGAGCCGATCGGCGACGGCACTCATGAACGCGTCGTCGTCAATGTCGAGCGTTTCGACAAGCGCGTGCAGCGAAAGCTCCGGGGGGAATAGCCGCAGCCAGCAACCGCGGCTTTCTCCGCCAGTCACCCGGCGTTCATCTCGGCCGGCGATAATTTCACGGTCAACACGCCAAGGAGAGAACGAGATGAAACATCTGCTTTCCGCTTTTGCCGTACTTGCAATCGTCGCGGGCGGAGCAACGCTCCCGGCGGGCGCTATGGAGCAAAAGCCCCGCTCGGCGAAATCGATCGAATGCTCGAAACTCGCCGACCAAAAAGGGCTGCACGGCAAGGCGCGCCACAAATTCCGCTCGGAATGCAAACGCGGCAAAACCAGTTCTTAACGCAAAATCCGCCGGAGCATTTTTGCTCCGGCGGCGTTATTTGATCCGTGCTACCTCTTTCCGCCCGGCTTGAATCTGAAATCCGGCCGGTCGTAGAGCTGATATTTTTCCTTGAGCGCGGGCGTGAGCTCGCCCGAATAGAGCGCATGCGGAACAGGCTCGTTCACGGCGATATTGATCGCCGACGGCGCGGGAAACATTTGATGCGCGAACTGATCGAGCCGCAGCATCCGCTCCGGCGTGCGATACTCGCCGGCATCGATCCAGCGCGGCACGAGCCAGATCGCGTCGTCATATTCGACGGCGTCGCAATGGGTCATTTCGCCGTCATCGAAGCCGACGAGGGCCTTGTAAATCTCGGCGCTGCGCATGACCCGAGTTTAGGGCGGCTCTCAAAAATCAAAAACCCCCTCCCGCTCTCGCAGGAGAGAGTTTTCCTTCTCGTTCATGCGCCTGCCGGTACATCCGCGGTCAGTCGCGTATTGAAGTCAAAGATAACGGCTAAGCCGCTATTCGTGGTTAGGCGGCCCGAAGATTTTCGGCGGCGTCCTTGCCGTTCTTCGGATCGCGCTTCACTTCGAAGGAGACCTTCTGGCCTTCGGCCAAATTGTGCATCCCCGAGCGCTCCACGGCGCTGATGTGAACGAACACATCGTTTCCGCCGTCGTCCGGCTGAATGAAGCCGAAGCCTTTTTGTGCGTTAAACCACTTTACAGTTCCAGTGCTCATACCGAGCCCTTTCTTAGAGAAACAACATCGGCGCTGCGCGACCGCGCAGCTCCGTCTTCCATCGATGTTTTGGGGGATTTTCAGTGGCGCCTAAGGCGCAAAACCAAGTCATCAACCTAAACTCGACATCCTCATCTAGGCGCAAAAACCAGCTTCGTCAAGGGAACGGGAACCAAGGCCAACGAAGCTCCGTTGACGCCGACTAACGAAGGAGTCGGCCATGGCGCAATGCGAAGTCTGCGGAAATGATTACGATAAAACGTTCCAGGTCATGAGAGACGGCAAGCAATACACGTTCGACAGTTTCGAATGCGCGATTCAGAAACTCGCGCCGGTTTGCGAACATTGCGGCTGCCGCATCGTTGGCCATGGAGTGGAAAAAGACGGCGTATTTTATTGCTGCGCTCACTGCGCGCACAAGGAAGGAGCAAAGGAATTGAAGGATCGAGCCTGACGCCTTAACGCGTCGCGAAACGGATGATGCCGGAAGAGCGCAGCTCTTCCTCGCCGCCCCACGGCGTCTCGCTTTTCACGACGCGGTTGCGGCCGGAGGTTTTCGCCTTGTAAAGGGCGATGTCGGCTCGTTTGAGCAGGCCGTCGAGCGAGTCGCCGGGCTCCCACTCGCTCACGCCGAAGCTGCACGTGAACATCACCGGATTGCCTGCGGCGTTAATCTGCAGCGTCGAAAATTGCTCGCGCAATTTTTCTGCAAGTGCAGCCGCCTCCGTCATGCCACGGCCGCGAAGGAAAAAGCTGAATTCCTCGCCGCCGAGGCGGCCGAGGGTGTCGGTCTGGGCCATTGCCGTCCGGGCAACCAGGCGAATGACCTCGTCGCCGATATCGTGACCATAGGTGTCGTTCACACGCTTGAAGTGATCGATGTCGAAAATCACCGCCGAGAGCTTTTCTCCGTTCAAGGCGTCGGCAGCCGCTTCATAAGCGCGCTCAAAAAACGCACGGCGATTAAGTGCGCCGCTGAGATAGTCGGTCGTCGCCATCTGGACGAGTTTACGCTGCATCGATGCGAGCCGTTCCGCCGCGCGCAGGCGGGCGTATAATTCTTCCGTCGCGGGCGGCTTGCCAATGAAGTCATCCGCGCCGTTATTGAGGGCTTCGATCAGTTTGCTTTGATCGAAATTCGACGACATCAACACGACGTAGACCGGGCGGCGGCTCGCCGGCAGTCTGCGAGTCTCGTGGCAGAGATCCATGCCCGTCATCGACGGCAATTCGGCGCTGGTGATCAGCGCATCAACGTCGAAATCAGCCTTGATATGGGCGAGCGCCTCCGGCCCGTCGGTGAACGGGAGGACCTCATGCCTGCCAGCCTCGAGCAGACGCGTGACGATCTTCAGGACCGTCCGGCTCGGATCGACGACAACAATGCGCATCGACGGCTAGCTCCACCCCAAAAAATTCGGCGCTTGGTTGTAGTGCCAGCATGAAGGCTATTCGACAGCGAACGGTTGATAGACATTCGCAGTACACCTTTAATTTCAGGCGCAGGCTTAAGCGACGGTGAAAAGAAGCCGAAGCGAACAGTAAATTTGCAATTTCGAAACCATACGAATAGCGGAATACCGCCATTAGCCCTCGGTTACCTCTCGAAAAAACCCGTCAGCAATTTTGTTATCGCGTCTGGTTGCTCGATCGAAGTGAGGTGTCCGGAACGCTCGACGATCTCGAGGCGGGCAGCAGGAATGCCCTGCGCAATTTCCCGCGCGAGATCGGGAGGAGTAAGGCGATCCTCTTCACCTACAACCACAAGTGTCGGACACCGGATTGCCGGAAGAAGCGGTCGGGAATCCGCGCGCGAGATAATCGCCTCTTGTTCTCTGATGAATGCGGCCGGCCCTGTTTCCGCTGCCATTTGATCGACGAGCGCCCGTAAATCCCTGTCGCGCATGCGGCTCTCATGCACCAGTAGCGGCCATAGCGCGTCATTGATCTCCGTCATGCGGTTTTCATGCGCCAGTGTAATCAACTTTCGCCGCCGTTCGGTTTGCTCAGGCAGGTCGGGCCGGGCCGACGTGTCGAGAAGTGCAAGTTTCGTCACGCGCTCCGGCGCCTGCCGCATAATCTCCAGCGCGACATAACCGCCCATCGATAGACCTGCGAGACGAAAGTGCGACGGTGCCTTCTCCAGGATGCGCCTCGCGATCGCGGGCATGCTGTTATCCCGGCGATGGTCGGCGACGATGACCGGCCCGAGGGCCCAAAGCGAAGGAACCTGGCCGGCATAGAGCCGTGCTGAACAATTCAGTCCCGGAATCAGCAAAATGGGCAAGAAATCGTCGGCAGACATGCCGTTCACCATCCGGTTGAAGGCGCGGAATTATCCTTGTTTAGGCGTTGACTTAGCTAGTTTTGTTCCTATGTTCTTTTCGTCGATGCACGAGACCTGAATCGCGCTCCCAATCGACTTTATCGCCTGCCATCGCCCAGCAATAGCGACGGCTCTCTGGAGCGCATTACCGGAACTTCACGTTAGCAGATGCCATTTTCAAAACTCGGTCTGAGCGACAAGGTACAAGCCGCCGTCGCCGCCGCAGGTTACACAAACCCCACACCCATCCAGGAACAGGCGATCCCCCACGTAATCGCGGGGCGCGACGTTCTCGGAATCGCGCAGACGGGCACCGGCAAGACCGCTGCCTTCACACTCCCGATGATCACGCGGCTGGAGGGCGGCCGCGCGCGGGCACGCATGCCGCGTACACTGATTTTGGAGCCGACGCGCGAACTCGCCGCGCAGGTCGAAGAGAGCTTCGCCAAATACGGCGCGAAACATAAGCTGACCGTCGCGCTTTTGATCGGCGGCGTTTCGTTCGATGAACAGGACGCCAAACTCACTCGCGGCGTCGACGTGCTGATCGCAACGCCGGGCCGCCTGCTCGATCATTTCGAACGGGGAAGGCTGTTGCTTACCGGCATCGAAATCCTGGTGATCGACGAAGCCGACCGGATGCTGGATATGGGCTTCATTCCGGACATCGAGCGTATTTGCAAACTCGTGCCGTTTACACGGCAAACGCTCTTCTTCTCCGCGACCATGCCGCCGGAGATCGCCCGGCTGACGAATACCTTCCTTAGCAATCCGGCGCGCGTCGAAGTATCAAAACCCGCCAGCACGGCCACGAACATCACACAGCTTCTGGTCCCGGCAGGTGCCGATCCGAAGCAGAAACGCGAAGTGCTGCGCCGCCTCATCCGCGAAGCGGAAAACCTGCAAAACGGCATTATCTTCTGCAACCGCAAGTCGGAAGTCGCAAATCTCCACCGCTCGCTTGTGAAGCACGGCTTTCCGGCAGTGGCGCTCCATGGCGACATGGATCAGCATGCGCGCCTGAAGGCGCTCGATGCGTTCCGCAACGGAGAGATGAAACTTCTCGTCGCGAGTGACGTCGCCGCGCGCGGCCTCGATATTCCCGAAGTCAGCCATGTCTTCAATTTCGACGTTCCGCACCATGCGGAAGACTACGTCCATCGTATCGGACGCACCGGACGCGCGGGCCGCGCCGGCACTTCCCTCACCTTGGTTGCGCCGGCCGACAAGAAATCTCTCGGCGCGATCGAGAAACTGATCGGCCAGAGCATCCCCTGGGCTTCAAAACCCGAAATAGAATCGACCGTCCACGAAGCAAGCTCCGCCGATCGCTCCGCGCATGCGCGTGGCGAGGGCCGCGGCAAGCGGCGCCGCGGCGGCCGGAGCCGAGAAGTATCTCAAGGCGCCCGTGCTGCAGGCGGCGAATCCAACCGACAATCCCAATCGTCCGCCCGCAAAGCGGAGCCGAACGAGCCCTCTTCGCATCTGCCGGCTTTCCTTTTGCGGCCCGTCCCGCAGAAAGTTTCCTAAAAGATGCGGCACTAAATTACCGCCGATTTTAACGGTCCGTTTACCGCCACGCTCCTAGTTTCCGCAAATAACGACGAGCGAGCCGACTCGGCTCGCCTGGGGATGCCGCGTGAGCGGCGGGCAGGCTATGGCGATCAACCGTTCCGAGTATGAGCGAACGCTAGCTATCGCCGAGACGGCACTGAGCCGCATCAAGGCGCTTCGTCTCGCCGCCAATCCGCGTAATTTCGAGATCTGGTACACCTACGCGGTCGGCGGCAACGAAGAGCTCAACAAAACCATCAACGAGACGCTCCGGAAAGAAGAAAACATTACCGAGCATGAGCTCGGCCAGATTTACCAGCAGTATCTTTCGACCGCTCATTTGTCGGAACAAACTGATGAAATCGGCAGCAGGATTTCCGGCGAAATCGAGCGGGTCATGTCGACGATCGACCTCGCGATCGGATCGGCGAATATGTACAGCGAGTCGCTCGCAGGCGCCGCGAACATTTCCGAGGAGCAGCTCGCGGATCGGGATCAAATGCGCGCTGTCATTTCGTCGCTCGTCAGCGCGACGAAAGAGGCGCAGGATGCAAATCTTGCATTGCAAGCAAACCTGGTGGAGTCGCGCAAGGAAATCCGCGAACTGCAGAAGAATCTCGACGAGGTGCGCGCGGAGGCGCTCACGGATCCGCTGACCACGCTATCAAATCGAAAATCTTTCCAAGATTCGATTACGCGCATGATGAACGACGCCGAGAAAAAGGGAATTCCGTTCTCGGTCGTTTTGACCGACATCGATCATTTTAAGAAGTTCAACGACGCTTACGGACACCTGACCGGCGATCAAGTTCTGCGGCTTGTTGCGCTCGCGCTCAAAGACAACCTGAAAGGCCAGGATGTTGCCGCGCGCTACGGCGGCGAGGAATTCGCGATACTTCTGCCCAAGACCACCCTCGCCGCGGCGGAGATCGTCGCCAATCACATTCGCACTTCGGTCATGAGCAAGGAACTCCTGCGCCGCTCCACCAAAGAGTCGCTTGGCCGCGTCACCATTTCGCTCGGGGTAGCGACCTGGCGCGAGGGAGATACGGTGCCCACGCTCCTGGAGCGCGCGGACAGCTGCCTCTATGGCGCGAAACGCGCAGGCCGCAATTGTGTCGTGAGCGAGACGGCTCTCGATCAGAAGGTCGCCTGAGAGAATTTCCAGCTAGGATATTTTCGCGGGCGCGAGCGAAACCGACTCGCCGCAGCCGCAAGACGAAACCTCGTTCGGATTCTTGAAGACGAATTTCGCCGAGAGCTTGTCGACGACGAAATCCATTTCGGAACCGAGTAGATACAAAACCGCCTTGGGGTCGATCAGCACGCGGCCGCCCGACGTCTCGATCACCTCGTCGCCCTTCGCGACTTCGTGCGCGAGGTCCATCTGATAGGACATACCGGCGCAGCCGCCCTTCTCGATCCCGACCCGTACGCCGATGGCGGGCTTTTCGGCGCGCGCGAGGATGTCGCGGATCTGCGCGGCCGCGGCATCGGTGACTTTCATAACGGCGGGTCTCGGGGTCGGCATGACTTCGTCCTTATCGGCTCATACTGCCATAAATGGGCCTACCAAAGATTAAGCGCAAGCCGGGCTTCTTCCGACATGCGGCTTTGATCCCAAGGAGGATCGAAGACGACCTGAACCTTCACAGGACCCACGCCCTGCACGGAGGAAACGGCGTTTTCGACCATGTGGGGCAGTTCGATCGCCGCGGGGCAATTCGGCGAGGTGAGCGTCATATCGACCGCGACGGAGCGGTCATCGGCGATATCGACCTTGTAAATCAGGCCGAGCTCGTAAATGTCGGCGGGAATTTCGGGGTCGTATACGGTTTTCAACGCCGCGACGATGTCGTCGGTCAACCGCGCGAGTTCTTCCTGCGGAATCGCAGACTGGATCGAGGGCTTGTGCGCTTCTTCCGGCGCGGCGGTCTTTTGTGCGGTTTCGTTCGTCATGCAAATAAATCCTGCGCTTTCATCAGCGCCTCAGCGAGCGTATCCACTTCCTCGCGCGTATTATATAGGGCGAATGAGGCGCGGCAGGAAGCCGTTGTTCCATAACGATTCAAAAGCGGCAGCGCGCAGTGGGTGCCTGCGCGTACGGCGACGCCCGAGCGGTCGATCACGGTCGCAACATCGTGCGGATGCGCGCCTTTCATCTCGAAGGAGATCAGCGCGCCCTTTTCCCGCGGCCGTCCCATAATTTTGATGCTGTTGATGCGCGAGAGCCGCTCGGTCGCATATTTCAGAAGCGACTGCTCGTGGGCGGCGATGCGCTCTTTTCCGATCGAATTCACATAGTCGATCGCGGCGGTGAGTGCGATCGCGGGCACGATCGGCGGCGTGCCGGCCTCGAATTTGTAGGGCGGATCGGCCCAGGTGACGAGATCCTCGGAAACCTCGCGGATCATCTCACCGCCGCCGAGAAACGGTGGCAGCTCTTCGAGCCACGGGCTCTTCGCATAAAGCGCACCGATGCCGGAGGGACCGTAGAGCTTGTGGCCGGTGAAGACGTAAAAATCGCAGCCCAGGTCCTGCACGTCGATAGTCAAATGCACCGCTGCTTGGCTGCCGTCGACCAGCACTGGAATATTGCGCGCATGCGCGATCTTCACGACCTCCTTGATCGGCACGATCGTGCCGAGGACGTTCGACATGTGCGTAATCGCGACGATTTTCGTTCGCTTTGAGAGCAGCTTTTCAAAAGCTTCGAGATCGAAATTACCGTCCGCATCGACCGGCGCCCATTTGATAACGGCGCCCTTGCGCTCGCGGTGGAAATGCCACGGCACGATGTTGGAGTGATGCTCCATGATCGAGAGCACGATCTCGTCGCCCTCGCCGATATGCTTGAGGCCGAAAGACGCAGCGACCAGATTGATCGCTTCGGTCGCATTCTTGGCGAAGACGATTTCGTTCGCCGCTTTCGCGTTCAGAAACTTGCGCACACTTTCGCGCGCGCCTTCGTAGCCTTCGGTCGCGGCGTTCGCGAGATAGTGCAAGCCGCGATGGACGTTCGAGTATTCGGTCTCGTAGGCCTGCCGGATGCGGTCGAGCACGACTTTCGGCTTCTGCGCGGAGGCTGCGTTGTCGAGGTAGACGAGCGGCTTGCCGTAGACCTGCATGGACAGGATCGGAAAATCCGCGCGCACGCGGGCGACATCGTAAGCGCCATCTTTCACCGCTGGATGCGCCACGGCCGTTCTCCTAGCTTCGCGCCTTCAGCCAGTCTTCGGCGCGCGCGAGCATCGCCTCGCGCGCGCCTTCATGCGCGATCATCTCCAAAGGCTCGGCGACGAAAGAGTGGATTAGAAGCGCTTCCGCTTCCTTGCGGGGAATGCCGCGCGCGAGGAAATAGAACAGAAGCGCCTCGTCGATCGCGCCCGAAGTCGCGCCGTGGCCGCATTGTACGTCGTCGGCGAAGATTTCGAGTTCGGGCTTGTTAACGGATTCGGCTTTGTCGGACAGCATGAGTGCATGCGTCGCCATCCTGGCGTCGGTCTTTTGCGCGCCGGGATGCACATTGATGCGGCCCTGGAAAATGCCGCGACTTTCGTTGTCGAGCGCGGATTTCATCAATTCGCGGCTGGTGCCGTTCGGCATCATGTGGTGGATCATCATGGTGGTGTCGGCGTGCTGTCTGCCGCGGAGCAAAGTGGCTCCCGCGAAGCGAGCGTCGGCGCCTTTTCCCGCGAAGCGGAGCGTCACGCTGAAACGCGAAACCGCTGCGCCTTGCGTAACAGGGTACAACGCGAACTTCGCATCATTGCCGATCTTGGCGAGCAAAGTCGAAAGATGCAGCGCCGCCGCTCCTTCGGCCTGCAGGCGGATAAAATCGAACGACGCCTTGTCGCCGACCTGGAGTTCGATCGCGCTGTTCCTTTGATAAGCGACCCCCTCGGGCCCGGCGAAGGATTCCACAATCACCGCTTCGGAATTCTTCCCGGCCACGACCAGCGATCGCGCGTATGTAGACGACGGCGTACCGCCGGCGTGCAGATTGACAATGTGGATGGGGCGCAAAAGCTTCGCGCCGTCCGCGATCTCGATCAAGACACCATCGTTCAGGAACGCAGTATTGAGCGAAAGCGCAGCATCGTAAGTATCGGGATGTAATTCTCCGATCTTTTGCGCGAACCTGTTATTCTCGGCGAGCGCGCGCGAAAGCGGGACAATCGTAAGGCCCTTTTCCAATGACGCGATGTCCGACAATTCCGGAACGAAGGCGCCATTCACGAGCGTAAGGCGGCGCGCGTCTAACCGCGGCAGCGGGTCGAGCTTTTTCGCCTGTTCGAACGCGTTTTTGTCGGGCGGCGCAGCGAGCGGCGGCGCTTCGCGCACGAGCGCGCGAAGGTCGGTGTATTTCCATTCTTCAACGCGCCGGTGCGGCAGGCCGCTCCGGATAAACGCTTCCGCCGCAGCCTCGCGCAGCTTTTTTACGCCCGCTGCGCCCGGCAGCGTATTGCGCGCGGCCTCAATCGAGGCGGCGAGCGCCTGCTCGGCGGGCGTGCGAATGGGACGAATTTCGGCGTTCATGTCAGGCCGCCTGTTCAAAGGCCGTATAACCCTTGGCTTCGAGCTCGCGGGCGAGCTCCGGACCGCCGGTCTTCATGATCTTGCCCTTCGCCATGACATGCACGACGTCGGGTACGATGTGGTTGAGAAGCCGCTGATAGTGCGTAATCACCACAAAGGAGCGCTTGGGCGAGCGCAGCCTGTTCACGCCGTCGGCGACGACTTTCAGCGCGTCGATGTCGAGACCGGAGTCGGTCTCATCCAGCACACAAAGCTTCGGCGCGAGCAACGCCATCTGCAAGATTTCGTTCCGCTTCTTCTCGCCGCCGGAGAAGCCGACATTGACCGCGCGCTTTAGCATTTCGGGATCGATCTTGAGTTCGGCCGCCTTCTCGCGCACGAGGCGCATGAAGTCGGGCGTGGAGAGTTCTTCCTCGCCGCGCTTCTTGCGGATGGAGTTCATGGCGGTGCGCAAAAACGTCATGGTCGCAACGCCCGGAATTTCCATCGGGTACTGGAACGCGAGGAAGAGCCCCTGCGCGGCACGCTCGTCCGGCGGCAGCGAGAGCAAGTCCTGCCCTTGGAAAGTCACCGAGCCTTCGGTGATTTCGTAGTCGGATTTCCCCGCAAGGATGTAGGAAAGCGTGGATTTGCCGGAGCCGTTCGGCCCCATGATCGCATGCACCTTCCCTTCCTCGACCGTCAGATCGAAACCGTTCAGGATTTTCTTGCCGTCGATTTCGGCGTGGAGATTTTTGACTTCAAGCAATGCCATTTTCGATTCCAGTCTTTATTTGTCAGTTGTCGGCGCCCCAGCGCCAAGCCCATTCGCCATCAGTCCGCCGGCGGCTGAACTGCACGAACCACCATGTGCCCGCCGCAACGAAAACGCCCCATAACAGCCAAGCAACGATATTCGACCGATCCACCGCCAAGTTCATCGCGATGATCGAGATAGCCAGGACGGCCACGAACGCGAACGTCACCGCCCAGCCTTGCCAGGTCGCTGGCGTGGCACCATAGCCGTATCTCTTCGGTCTGAACCAATACTCCGTCACGGCCTTAGCCCACGCTTCCTTCGAGCGAGATCGCGATCAGCTTCTGCGCCTCGACCGCAAATTCCATCGGCAGATGCTGCAACACGTCCTTCACGGAGCCGTTGACGACGAGCGCCACCGCGTCCTCCTGCGAAAGGCCGCGCTGCATGCAGTAGAACAGCATGTCCTCGGAGATCTTCGAGGTCGTCGCCTCATGCTCGAAGACAGCCGACGAATTCTTCGCCTCGATATACGGCACGGTATGCGCGCCGCACTTGTCGCCGATCAAGAGCGAGTCGCAATTCGTGAAGTTACGCGCGCCCGTCGCGCGGCGGTTCGCCGACACAAGGCCGCGATAGGTATTATTGGAAACGCCCGCAGCGATGCCCTTCGAGATGATGCGGCTCGTCGTGTTCTTGCCGAGATGGATCATCTTGGTACCGCTATCCACCTGCTGGTGACCGTTCGAGATCGCGATCGAGTAGAACTCGCCGCGCGAATTGTCGCCGCGCAGGATGCAGCTCGGATATTTCCAGGTGATTGCCGAGCCGGTCTCGACTTGTGTCCAGGAGATCTTCGCGCGCGCGCCGCGGCAGTCGCCGCGCTTGGTGACGAAGTTGTAGATGCCGCCCTTGCCTTCCTTGTCACCCGGATACCAGTTCTGAATGGTCGAATACTTGATCTCGGCGTCCTTGAGCGCCACGAGCTCGACCACGGCCGCGTGCAACTGGTTCTCGTCGCGCATCGGCGCGGTGCAGCCTTCGAGGTAGCTCACATAAGCGCCCTCGTCGGCGATGATCAGCGTGCGCTCGAACTGGCCGGTATTCTGTTCGTTGATGCGGAAATAGGTCGAAAGCTCCATCGGGCAGCGCACGCCCTTCGGCACGTACACAAACGAGCCGTCGGAGAAGACCGCCGAGTTGAGCGTCGCGAAGAAGTTGTCGGTGATCGGCACGACCGAGCCAAGGTACTGCCGCACGAGTTCGGGATGCTCGCGGATCGCCTCCGATATCGAGCAGAAGATCACGCCCGCCTTCCGCAGCTCTTCCTTGAAGGTGGTGACGACGGAAACGGAGTCGAACACCGCGTCCACCGCGACGTTCGATTTCTGCACGCCCGCCAGCATCTCTTGCTCGCGCAGCGGAATGCCGAGCTTCTCGTAGGTCTTGAGAATCTCCGGATCGACCTCGTCGAGCGAAGTCGGGCCTTCCTTCTTCTTCGGCGCGGCGTAGTAGTAGAGGTCCTGATAATTGATCTTCGGGTAGTGGACGCGCGCCCAGGTCGGTTCCTGCAGGGTCTTCCAGCGGCGGAACGCCTCGAGCCGCCACTCCAGCATCCAGGCAGGCTCGTTCTTCTTCGCCGAGATAAATCGAACCGTGTCCTCGTCGAGGCCCCGCGGGGCCTTTTCGGACTCGATCTCGGTGACGAAGCCATACTTGTACTGGTCGACGTCAATCGACTTTACGCGTTCGACGGTTTCCTGAACGGCAGGCATTCAACTTCTCCTCATGCCGCTTTCGTGCGGCTTGTCTTGATCACGGGCGCATAGACGCGCGCGAAAACTTCCAAAAAGCGAACGATGTCCGTGTCCGCCGTACTCCAGCCCGTACTCACGCGGATCGCACCTTTCGCAAGCCCGGGCTCGACTTTCATCGCTTTCAGCGTTTCCGAAACAGCGACCTTGCCCGACGAGCAGGCGGAGCCGGAGCTCACGGCAACGCCTTCCAGATCGAAACCGATCAGCGCCGTCTCGGTAGTTATACCCGGAACCGCGAAGTAAGTCGTATTCGGGACGCGCAAGGCAGCTTCCGAAAAAACGACGGTGGAAGGCAGAATGCTTCTAATTCCCGCTTCCAGCTTCTCACGCAGCCCGGCGAGACGGCCTGTATTTTCTGCCATAGCTAATGCCGCGTCCTCGGCCGCGGCACCGAACCCTGCGATCCCAGCGACATTCTCGGTACCGGCGCGTGCACCGCGCTCCTGGCCGCCGCCGCGCAAAAGAGGCGGAACTCTTGTACCGGCATCGCGCATAATCAGCGCGCCCGCACCTTGCGGACCACCGAGCTTATGGGACGAAATAGATATAAGGTCGGCGCCGCTCGTCTCAAGGTCGAACGGATAGCGGCCCACGATCTGGACCGCATCGGCGTGGAAGATTCCTTCCACCGCATGCACTAGATTCGCAATCTCGGCGAACGGCTGGATCGCGCCGGTCTCGTTGTTCGCTGCCATGACGGAGACGAACGGCCGTCGTCCCGCGCCCCTGTGGCGTGCGAGCATCGCATCAAGCATCGCGAGGTCGATCAAGCCGGAGCCATCGACCGGAATGATTTCGATTTTGTCCGCGGCGAACCGCCCGCCTGCGCGCACAGCCGGATGCTCGGTCGCGGAAACGAGCAGCACGTCGCAGGCCACTGCACGGCCCGACAATTCCAGCTCCGGCGAAAGTGCCGTCGCGATCGCTTCAGTCGCGCCGCTCGTAAAGACAACCGTCTGCGGATCGGCACCCACGAGCCGCGCCACCTGTTCACGGGCGCGCTCTACCCTGGCGCGGGCAGCCTGCCCCTCTCGATGCACAGAGGATGCGTTGCCGATTTCGGCGAGCGCGGCCAACATCTCTTCCCGCGCCGCCGGCCGCAGGGGCGAAGTTGCATTATGGTCGAGATAAACCCGATTCATTGCTCGTCCATTGGGCCGTATCTGAACACTTGCAAACGGGCCCCATTTCGCCATATGAAGGTCAGCACCCGTTCCCTAGCCTGCGCTTTTCTCAAAGCGCCACAGGGTGCTACCACACTTTAGAATTATTCTAAACTGTACGGCCGATTGCAGGGTTCCGTCAAGCTTTCTCGCGTCCCTGCTATCCTCCGCCCGATTCTACGGCTTTCAAGAGGTTCCGAATGCCTGAAGTGATTTTTACCGGCGAAGACGGACGCTTAGAGGGACGTTTTCATCCAGGCCGAACGCGGAACGCTCCCATTGCGATCATCCTGCACCCGCATCCGCAGTTCGGCGGCACGATGAACAATCCGGTCGTGTACAATCTCTATTACACTTTTGTGAATCGGGGTTTCTCGGTGCTCCGCTTCAACTTCCGCGGAGTCGGGCGCAGCCAGGGTTCGTTCAACCACGGCCAAGGTGAGTTGTCGGATGCCGCCGCCGCCCTCGACTGGGTACAGGCCGCGCACCCCGAAGCGCGCGCGTGCTGGATCGCCGGCTTCTCCTTCGGCGCATGGATCGGCATGCAGCTTTTAATGCGGCGGCCGGAAGTGGAAGGCTTCCTTTCAATCGCCGCGCCCGCGAGTCTTTACGATTTCACTTTCCTCGCACCCTGCCCGTCTTCGGGTCTGTTCGTTCACGGCGAGAAGGACGCTGTCGTGCCGGTCGCGTCGGTGCATACGCTGGTTGAGAAACTGAAAACGCAAAAAGGCATCGTGATCGATCAGCAGATCGTCAAAGGCGCGAACCATTTCTTCGACGGCAAGATCGACGAGCTGATGGAAGTCGTGAACGAATATCTCGACCGCCGCCTTCCGAAGACAAAGAAAGCGGCTGACGACGCGGCCTAAGGCAACGCGATCACGCCGCCGGTGAGCGGCTTCGACACGCCGGTCGTCGTCGGAAATGTCAGCGGTAATTTCTTCAACGTTCTGATCGCAAGAAAAGCGAAGGCCTGTGCTTCGATTGCGTCGGCGTCCCAACCGATTGCGCCGGCAGCTTTGACGGGCACCGGCACGCGGGCGTGCAACATTTTCAGCAATGTCGGATTTCGCCAGCCGCCTCCGACGACAATCATCATTTTGGGTTTCTTCGGCAGATGATCCAGCGCCTTGGCGATGGAGGCCGCCACAATATCGGTTGCCGTAGCCGCCGCGTCTTCATCCGACAGCGTTTCGAGCGGCAATTTCGCGAAGGTTGCCCGATCCAGGGATTTCGGCGGCTTCCGCGAAAAGAAGGGATCGGCCAGAACTTTCGCGAGGATCGTCTCGTCGGATTTTCCGCCCGCGGCGATGGCACCGTCCGTATCATGCGAGATGCCTTTGCGAACGCGCATGAGATCGTCGATCGGCGCGTTACCGGGACCGGTGTCGAACGCGATCGGATCGCGATCCCCGTCGAGATAGGTGATGTTGGCGACCCCGCCGATATTCACCACAACAAGGGGGCCTTTCTGCTCGCGGGCGAGCGCGCGATGGAAAACGGGTACGATCGGCGCGCCTTCGCCTCCGGCCGCAACGTCCGCCGCGCGGAAATCGTAGGCGACCGGCCGGCCGACTTTTTTCGCAAGCAGGGCACCGTCGCCGATCTGCACCGTGAGATGCGCCTGTGGCCGATGCAACACGGTTTGCCCATGAAAGCCGACGACCGCGATTTTCTCGCGCTCGATCTTGTTTTCCTCCAGAAAAGCTTCCACCGCCTCCGCATGCGATTGCGTGATCGCTTTTTCCGCTTCCGCGAGCCGCCCCGGCCGCGCCGTTCGATTCTGCAGGTCCGCTGCCTGCGCAAGCGCCGCGCGCAAGAGGTTCCGCTCCCCCGCGGTATAAGCGCGATAACCGACGGGGCCGAGCCTTTCGATTCGCTCGCCGTCGCTCTCGATCAGGGCGACGTCGACGCCGTCCATGGACGTCCCGCTCATCAGGCCAATCGCGGTCAGAATTGCCATACCGGCATCCGTTTGAATCGGAAGAAAGAACTGTTACACCAGCACACTATTCCGACAACGCCCCTGCCACGGCCATGACGTATAAATCCGACTTCCTGCGCGAACTCGATGCGCGCGGATACATCCACCAGATTTCCGACGCCGAAGGGCTCGACCGCCTCGCCTCCCAAAATCAGGTCGTCGCCTATGTCGGCTATGACTGCACCGCGCCGTCGCTGCATGTCGGACACTTGCTCTCGATCATGATGCTGCATTGGCTGCAAAAGACCGGCAACAAGCCGGTGGCGCTGATGGGCGGCGGTACCACGCGGGTCGGCGACCCTTCCGGCCGCGACGAGACGCGCAAGATCCTCTCTTACGAAGAGATCGATTCCAACAAGGAAAAGATCAGGACGACGTTCGACAAATTCCTACGTTTCGGCAAAGGCAAAACAGACGCCGTGATGGCGGACAACGCCGAGTGGCTGACGAAACTCAATTACATCGAGATGCTGCGCGACATTGGCCGTCATTTCTCGGTCAACCGGATGCTCACGATGGATTCGGTGAAGCTCCGGATCGAACGCGAGCACGAGCTTTCCTTTATCGAATTCAACTACATGATTTTGCAGTCCTACGATTACGTGGAGCTCGCACGCCGCTACGGCTGCAATCTGCAGATGGGCGGCTCCGACCAGTGGGGCAACATCGTCAACGGCATCGATCTCGGCCGGCGCATGGGGACGCAACAGCTTTACGCGCTCACCTGTCCGCTGCTCACTACTTCATCGGGCTCGAAGATGGGAAAGACCGCGGCGGGCGCCGTGTGGCTGAACGCCGACATGCTTTCGCCCTACGACTACTGGCAGTTCTGGCGGAACACCGAAGACGGCGATGTGGAGCGGTTTCTGAAATTGTTCACGACGCTGCCGCTTCCGGAAATCGCCAAGCTCGCCGCGCTCAAGGGCTCCGAGATCAACGAAGCGAAAAAGGTGCTCGCCAATGAGGCGACCGCGCTGATGCACGGCAGAGCGGCTGCCGAGAAGGCAGCCGAAACCGCGCGCATGACCTTCGAGGAAGGCGGGCTTTCGCAATCGCTGCCGACGGTCGAGATCAAGCGCGCGGAGATCGAGAAGGGCTTGGGTGTGCTCGCAGCTTTCGTGCAGACAGGGCTCGTTGTCTCAACCAGCGAAGCGCGCCGTCAGATCAAGGGCGGCGGATTGAAGGTGAACGATGTTTCCGTCGCCGACGAGAAAATGACGCTATCCCCGAAATCGCTCACCCCCGAAGGCGTCATCAAACTCTCGCTCGGAAAGAAAAAGCACGTTCTTTTGAAGCCGACCTGAAGTCAGTGCGGTTCCGTCGCCGGGGGCACGGCGGCATCAGGTGCCGAACGGAATTCGAAAAGCTTCCTGAACATACCCGGCATCATGCCGGAGATCGGATTCACGCGCAGCGTCGGCCCGCTTGCCGGTCCTACGATGTCAAAGGTGTAGGCGAACAATCCCTCGTGCGAAGGCGTACCGAGGAAAAACAGCGCCCTCCCCGCAGCCTGGTTGAGGCCGTAGGCGGGAATATAATTTCCGCGCAAGGATACGCGGTTCGCGGAATAGTCGAGCACGCCTTCGCAAGTCGCGCCGATCGCATCGCCATAAATCAGTGCTTCCTTGATGTTGAATCTACCCGGCGTGCGGCTGAATTTCACTTGCAGACGCCGGAACGGGAGGCCGGCGCTGCTACGGGTCGCTTCTTGCGAAACTCCGGTCAGGCGGTCCAGCCCGGACTCGCCGCGGATCGAAAAATCTCGCACCTGGATGGTGCCCTCCTGCGACGAGCCGTCGAAGCGCGGCGCGTCGACTAGAATCCAGCTCTCACCGCCCTGAATCTTCGCGTAATAGTCCGCGAAGCGAAACAGCGCACCGGCGTCCCCGGATGAAATGTAGAGCGCGGGCTTGCCGCCGTCGTGCGAACGCAGCTCGCCCACCACCGTGCTATCTCGGCCGATCTTTCCAAGCAGCGCGAAGCTGCGGACCTCGGAATTCCGGCGCAGAACATGCAACTCGAGCTGTCGCACAACTTCGCCGTTGTTGCCGCTCGCCGCGCCGATTTTGACTTCAAGATCCATATCGAGCGGCCGGTACCTCTTTCCCTGCACCGGGCCGGTCTCTACCGAGCCTTCAGTCATGCGCTTCATCAGCCCGCGCACGTCGAGCACATCGCCGCGAACAACCGCTTTCAACGTGCCGTCGCTCGCACGATCGGCACGAAGGCTCGCCTTGTCGCCGTCCGAGAGTTGAAAAACCGGGAAATTCGCCGAAATGACATCGCCATCGCTCTCAACTTGCAGCGATCCACGCAGCACCGTTCCCGAACCGGAAACGTTCAGATCGTCGATCCGGACATTGTTATCGCGCTGCGAAAGCTTGAACGTCGCGCGCTGGGGGCGACCGGGCGCTTTTGACCAGCCCGGCACGAGGTCCGCGATCTTTGCAGAACCGAGATCGGCATCCACGTCAATCTTGTTCTCGCCCTTCGCGCCGATCTGCCCCTGCGCCTTGACCGGAATCGACCCCGTGAGCCAGGGGGCAAGGTCGAAGCCCGCGCGCGCACGCGAAGCGTCATCGAGCGTCGTGGTGATGCGGAAGGTGGCATCATTGGTGTCGCGCGCCTTGCGGTATTCGAAATTGGAGGGTGCACCGGCGATCTTGCCGTCGCCCTTGACGCTGATTTCGTCAGACGTGAGCACTAGCTTCGCGTTCACCCCCTCGACATGCTGTCCGCTTACGACATTGTCGCTCGCGAAATTGGAAAGGGCGGCATCAAAGACGTAGTTGATGTCTTTCTTCTCCGGCTCGCGCTTGAAGACGAGATCTACATTCGCTGTGGCGGAAACCGTTCCCCGAGTTGACGCGGGATCGAAGTTCACGCCAAGCGCGCCGCGGACAGGTTCGGCATTGACGGTTTCGGCCACCGCATCGGCAGGGCCGTTGAAACGAAACTTGATCGTGCCATTCGGATTAGGCGGCGCATGGTTGAGCACTTCGATCAGCCCGTCGGAGACAGCGAAGCGGCGGCCGCTTTTCGTTTCGACTGAGGCCTTCGGTATCTTCACGCGCACGGTGCGGCCGGTAATGGTGGCGTTGATCTGCGCCTCGCGCACCGGCGGCAAGTCGCCGAGCGCCCGGAATTGCACCCCGACCATATTCGCTGTGATCTTCACCGCTTCGTCCGGCAGCTCCACGTTCGGGACGCCGACTTTGTCGAGCGGCATGTTCACGGCGAGTAAAAAGTCTTGCAGCAGGCCATAGTCGACGTGATCGACAATCCATGTTCGGGCGCCGGACGCGATCGGCGCAGGCCAAATGCTTTTCGCCGCCGAAACCGGAAGCTGGTTCGAGGCGATCCCAAGCGACAGCATCGGTGTCGGGGCGCCGAAATCGACGTTGCCCGAAAGCGCGAGGCTTGCCGTCGGGCCGGCAACCGTTCCTTGATCCAGCGAGAATTTCAGCGCACGCGGATCCCAACTTCCTTTCAGCGAAATCTGATCCAGCATCAGCGAGGAATCGCCGGGATGGCCGCTCGAGAGCTGCGCCAGACCGCGGAAAATCGAAACCGGCCAAGCCTGACGATTGTCCTGCGGCGCTTCGACGACGGCCTGCAACGCAATCCTGTTCGCACCGGCCTGAAACAAGATCGGCTCGAAGAGAATAGCACGCCGGTTCGGATTAAACTCGGCTTGCAACTGAACGCCGTCGATCGAGATTTTCGATTCTTCATCCGTCGAGTTCTTGATCTCGCCCGGTCCAAGGCCCGCACGCAAACCGCCGGAGAGAAGACGACCATCCTCACCGATCTGCGCACGCAAGAGACCGGAAATTCGCGAGGTCACCATGAGCTGATTGCTGGTTACGCCCGCCGCCAGCATGATGTCTTCGGGCGAGATATCGCGCGCGACCACGTCGATCGCCCGCGCGCCGTTTTGCAACGCGCTAATCGTTGCGTTTATGCTCCAGGCATCGTCGGCATTTCCCGAGCTGAGCGAGAGCGTGACGCCCCCTTCCTGAGGGCGGGCCACCAGAAAATTCGTATTGGCGAAAATCCAGCGCCGCTGTTTTTTCGCACTCTCAACAACAAGCGTCCCGTGCTTCAGGCCGACTTCCGAAAGCGCAATACCGTCGAGGCCGCTTTGCTCCAATCGGTCAAGCCAGGCCGCGAGCTCGGGATAGACGAAGGGAACGGATGCGTGCGCACCGTGTGCCTTGCCGGGAAGATCGGGGGTTTTGCCCGAGGACGGCGCAGCGCTTCCCTGTGTCGAAGGCAGTGATTGTAAAGGTTTGTCCTCCGCCGTAATCCCAATCCGGCCTTGCTCGTCGATCCGGAGCGTCATAATCGCGTTGAGAAGGTCGATACGCTTCGCGCGGAAATTTCCCATCAACATGCCGCTGTCGAGCACCACCTCGGCGCGCGGGGCAGTCGCGATCGTGATGCCGTGGGGGCCCTTGATCACAATGTCGCTCACGCTCAGTACCGGCTGGCCGGATGAATTCTGCCCCAGACTTGTCTTGCCGATTTTGACCCGCGTGCCTTCGCCAAGCTTCGCTTCGAGCGCGCGTTTCACCATCGGCCCCGCGACATCGAAGGGCATCAACCCGCTCACAAGAATGACGTAGATAGAAGCGAGAAGCGCGAAGACGAGCGCCGAGATTTTCAGCGGCGAGATGCGTCCGCTGGCCCGCTTGCAGAAGCAGGCGCGGGAAGCGCGGGCCGCCCATTGACGCGCTTTCCGCTTGGGACGGGCATCGTGGCGGTGATGATGCGGGTGGCGGGATGCCCCAGGGTGGGGAGGATGCCGATGGGTAGCTCTATGGCCGCCATGCTCCTCATGACCCTGGGTGCCGTGGCCACGGGTACCCTGACCATGGGGGTAGTTCGAGTTCATTCGCGCGCAAGCCTCAAGTCGTCCCCCACCCCGCGCCTTCGTCGTGAATCGGCCCCCGCCGTCCACGGCCCCAAAATCAGCAAATCATGACCCGCCTGAGCGGATCGCTATAACATTGTGCCCTATCAAAGCGGAAAAGGCGACGAAAGGAAGGCTATGGGCAAAATCCTAACCCCCGGTGCAAAAGCCCCCGATTTCAGTTTAACCCGCGAAGACGGGACCCAGATTTCGCTGAAATCGCTGCGAGACAGCATCATTGTGCTGTATTTCTACCCCCGCGCGGACACGCCGGGATGCTCCCGGGAAGCGATCGCGTTCAATGGATTGCGAAAACAGTTCGAGAAGGCCGGGGCTGTGATTCTCGGCGTCTCCGCCGACCCCGTGAAAGCGCAGGGCAAGTTTCGCGACAAATATAGCCTTTCCTTCCCGCTGCTCTCGGACGAAACCCACAAGATGCTCAAGGCCTATGGCGCCTGGGGCAAAAAGAGCATGTACGGGAAGACCTTTCTCGGCGTTCATCGGATCACCTATTTGATCGACCGGAACGGAAAGGTCGCGCATGTCTGGCCGAAGGTGAAAGTCGAGGGACATGCGGAAGACGTACTCGATGCGGTGCGAAAGCTCTGAGTTGCAGCCGTTGACTTCCCGTTAACCGAACAAGGCTCTGATGGGAATTCCGGGCGGCCCGAGATCCCCATGACCTCCTCTTCCGCGTTCGAACGGCGATATTCGCATTATCATCACGCGCATCGCGAAAAGACGCATGCGCAGAAGCGCAAGCCGATTTCGCCGGCGGTGAAAATCGGCGCGATCGCTGCGGTTTCGGCGCTGACGGTCTGGTCGGGCATCGCGTCGTTCTACATTTTCTTCCGCGACGACGCGCTGCACATGCTGGTCGCGCACCAAACCAATCTCGTTCGCAGCTACGACGCACAGATCGCGGCGCTGCAGACGCAGGTGCAGCGGCTGCAATCGCTGAAGCTCGTCGAGCAGGAACGGGTCGACCGCACGATCGCGGAGCTCGCGAAGAAGCAGGCGATCGTCGAGCGGCGGCAGAATGCGTTGAGCGAACTCGCTCCGAAACCGGCGCCGGAAACCCCGCGTACGCGCGACCTGAACGGGCCTGTGCCCGATACGTTTCCGGTGATCGAGCGGACGCCGAATGCGAAACCCTCGCCGATCTCCGACAAGATCGTCCCCGCTCCCTCCGGGGAGCGATCGGGCGAGATTCGAAGGACCATGAATTTCGCAATCCTCGATCGCTCCCGCCCGGTCGAATCCCGGCTGCAGGACCTGTCGAACGGGCTTGCGCAAATCGAAACGAAGCAACAGGAAACGCTCGACCGCCTCACGCAGACAATCGACGCCGGCGAAATGCGCGCGCGCTCGGTGCTCGCCGAGCTTGGCGTTTCGACGGGCTCCCCCGACATCTGGCCTGCGATCGGCGGCCCGTTCATCCCGCTTCTCAGGGCGAAGGGCGACGCTTTCGATCAGAAGCTTGCGAAAACGCAGGAGACTGCGGCCAAGCTCTCGGAGCTCAACACGGTGCTGCAAACGGTGCCGGTGCGCTTCCCCGTCCCGCGCCAGTCGGAAATCACAAGCGGCTTCGGCGTCCGCGCCGATCCGTTTTTTCATCAGCTAGCGATCCATTCCGGTGTCGACTTTCGCGGCGCGCCCGGCGAGCTGGTGCGGGCGACCGCCGGGGGCCGCGTCACGAACGCAAGCTACCAAGGCGGCTACGGCCTGATGGTCGAGATCGACCACGGCAAGGGGCTCGTCACGCGCTACGGGCATCTTTCCGCGATCGAGGCAACGCTAGGCGAGGAAGTACAGCCCGGCGACGTCATCGGCCGGATCGGGACGACGGGACGTTCCACCGGGCCGCACCTGCATTACGAGGTGCGGGTCACTGGTGAGGCAACGGACCCCATGCGTTATTTGCACGCGGGCGACGAGCTCGACGGCGTAAGCGCCGTTACCGCGCCTCCTTCCGGTTTGCGCCGGGCGCCGAAAACGCGATTGATTTCCTTGGAGTAAGCCGTTCGGCTTCCGCCGCGCGCGAAGCGGTTGCGGCATAAACTTTCACAAACGGAATGCACAAAAGAGAACCCGGCCGGGGACGGCCGGGTTCACTGCCGGGCTATCGGGGGTAAGGGCGGTGGGGGGATGACGCCCGACAGGTTCGCGTGCGCGAACATCCAACTAACGCGCAACCCCTCGCCGGGTTCCCGTCCGCTCGCGTTTATTTTACCTCCCAAAAGAACTCCGGCCCGCCATGGCGTTAGCCGGGCGGGCCGAAGGAACGTAATCGTCGAAGCGATTAAGCTTTTTTCTTTGCGGCTTTCTTCTTTGCCGCCTTCTTGCCCTTCTTCTTGGCCGGGTCGCTTGCGTAGCACATAAAATGCTTCGCCTGGCAGGTCTCGCGCGCAGCTTCCTTGCTCTTCCCTGCCGCCGTGCAGGTGCCCATATTCATTGGAACCGGCGCGAGCGCCGGGCAGGAAACGTTGAACGTGTAGCGCTTCGCGCCACCCTTCTTGGCATCCGCCGCCGTGCCAGCGAACGCGAGCGCAAGTGCTGCGACCGCAGCCGTAACAATCAAACGCATTGAATTCCCCCTTCGGTTAGCGTGCCCTTTTTCCCAGACACGTGAACGACGATTCCAGACGCATCCCCCGTGCGTCAATCAAATTGCGATGCTGCAACGCGGTAATTCGCTTCGGCGTAGGGATAAAATGCCCATCCGCCACGCCGAAGCTGAACAGCCGTTCAGACTACTCACTCAACCTTCGCACCCGACGCCTGGACAACCGGCGCCCACTTGTCGGTCTCGGCCTGAATCGTCTTCTGGAAGTCCTCGGGCGTACCCGGGATCGGCGTGCCGCCGAGCTTGGCGAACTTCTCGATCATGCCCGGGTCCTTCAGCATCCGGTTTACCTCGGCGTTGACCTTGTTCACGATCTCCATCGGCGTGCCTTTCGGCATGCCGATGCCGAACCAGGCGGTCGCTTCGTAACCCGGCACGGTGTCGGCAATCGGCGGCAGATCCGGGAATTCCGCATCGCGCTTCGTCGAGGTGACGCCAAGCGCGCGGACCGCACCGGATTTGATGAAGCCGGAAGACGAAGGCAGGTTGTCGAAGATCACCTGCACCTGGTTGCCCATGATGTCGGTGAGCGCGGGCCCCGCTCCCTTATACGGGATGTGGGTCATGTCGCAGCCGGTCATCTTCTTGAACAATTCGCCCGAGAGATGCACCGACGTCCCCGCGCCGGACGACGCCATGTTGATCTTGCCCGGGTTCTTTTTGCAGTAGTCGATGAACTCCTGCACCGTCTTCACCGGGAAGTCCTTGTTGATGACCATGACATTGGGCGTGCGTACGAGGCCTGCGACGCCCTGAATGTCCTTCGGGAAATTGAACTTCAGGTTCTTGTACAGCGTCGTGTTGATGCCGTTTGCCGGGTTGACGAGGAGCATCGTGTAGCCGTCGGGGTCCGACCGTATGACGAATTCGGTGCCGATATTGTTGCCGCCGCCCGGCTTGTTTTCGACGATGAATTGCTGGCCCAGATGTTCCGACAGCCACTGCGCCGAAAGCCGCGCGAGCACGTCGGTGGTGCCGCCCGGCGGATAGGGCACGACCCACTTTACGGGGCGTGACGGATAATTATCGGCGCCCGCTGCAAACCCGGCGCTCGTGCAAAGTCCGATCGCCGTCAACGTAACGGCGGCAAGACGAATAAAATGTTTCACTTGTAGTCCTCCCGGTGATGGATTTTGGCACGCTCTTTCGCGGCGTGTTCGGGAGGAATGGTAGCGGAACGGGAAACGGGAGCAATATCGGCTTTTGTTGCAGCGCCCTAGTTCCCGGTCAGCGCGAAGGAATCGAGAAAGCGTTTGGCTTCGGCGCTCGCGGAATAGCCCTGCGGGCCCATGGCGTTCACCTGATACATGCGCCGCTCCGTGAGCACGACGAGGAGCGTGCCGAAATAGCCGTTCCCTTCATATTCGATCCGGCGCGCGGGATAGCCGCCGACGTTTTCCTTGGCCTCCCGCACGAGCCTGGCGCCCATGGTTTGCATCGCGGTGTCGCGGACGGTGTCGAGATTCTTTTCGGCGTCTTCCAGTTTCCGCCCGCCGATCAGGTCGCTCGCCATGGCGAGCATGGCGCCCTGCTTGCTGCCGCCGCTCTTGTCGCGGCTGAAGGCGAAGCCGTGCATCTTCTGGCCCTGCGTGCCGAACTCGTTCTCGATCGCCTCGGGCTTGCCGGGCATTTCGACTTTGAAGCCGCCGCCGGCGGAACGATATTCCTGCCAGCCGGCCGGCAACGGATCGGCGGCCGCCGCAGCGGCGCAGAGCAAGAGCGCGCAGGCGCAAAGCTTCGCGAACCCATTCATCGCCGGCATTGCAGGAATCGGAATCAGCTATCGCAGGTGGCCGTCATAGACCGACTTGCCAAAATAACCGAGCAAGATGACGGCCAGCACAAGGAATACCTGCCAGAACGAGCCGGGCAAGATGTATTCGGCGACGGTGGCGCTACCCCATGCGGCGAGAAACAAACCGGCCGCGCCCATGAAAATTCTCGATACCGCGATTTTCGATCCGGCGATGTGCATCGTTGTCCTGTGCAAGCGATAGCGATACAACCATGAGGTTCCCAGAGTGGCCACGCGACATAAATGCGCGAGTGATTTCGTCGCAGCCGGATACCATTCAAGCGCCATCGTCCCCGCACCCGCACTTCTCTCGTGCGTCCGGGGCATTTGTCAGCCTCGTCCTGAAAAATGGAACGAGGGAGCCGGAGCGCCGGTTTGGCGCAACGGGTCTTCCGGCCGCCTCTCTTTCGAGAAGCAAACGCCTTGCGGCGCTCCGGCGCGAACAAGCCTCGCGAAATCCGCGAAACCGATCCGCATGGCGGCGATTTTTGGCGTGCGGGGGCCGCGCTTCCGGGCGCCGGTTACAGGGCGGTGTCGGG
>JAJPHK010000032.1 GCA_021325315.1 Alphaproteobacteria bacterium | reverse complement strand
TAGATGCTGCCGAGGCCGCCGATGATCGCCGCCGCGAAGCCGATCACGCCGAGATAAAGCCCCATGCCGAAATTGATTTCGTTGTAATAAAGCCCGTTCATGATGCCGGCATAGGCCGCGAGCGCCGATCCGATCGCGAAGGTAACGAGCACGACGGCGGTGAAATTCACACCCATGGTGCGTGCGGTCTCCTCGTCCTGCGCCACCGCGCGCATGGCAAGGCCGAACTTGGTGCGATTGAGCAGAAGCTGAAGCCCCACGATCACCAAGACGCCCGCCGCGAGCATCAGCACATTGTCGAGCCGTAAGTTGAAATGACCGATATTGATCGAGGAAGTGGGAAGAAGCGCCGGGAAGGGCTTGGGGTTCGCGCCCTGCGGGTAGAACAGCCGGACGGATTCGCGCAGCGCCGTTCCGAGCATGAGCGTGATCAGGAGCGTGTTGAGCGCGGGTGCGGAGCGCAGCGGCAGCACGAGATAGCGCGCAATCAGCATGCCGAGGATCGCCATTGCGGCGAGCGCGACAACGAGCATCGCAACGAGAAAAATCGGGTTCGACGCAACGCCTATGCCGTGAAGTCCCACAAACGTCGCGAGCGCCGCGAAAGCGCCCACCGTCAATACGTCTCCGTGCGAGAACTTGATCACGTCGAGCACGCCGAAAAAGAGCGTGAAGCCCACAGCCACCAGCGCATACATCATGCCGAGCATCAGCCCGTTTGTGATGTATTGCGCGAGTAAGCCTGCGTCCATCGGCGAAAAATCTCCACCGTCATGCCCGGCTTTATGCCGGGCATCCACGCCTTGCTTTCAGGAAAGAAGGCGTGGATGGCATCCGAACTCGCATAAATGCGAGTTCGGCATTTTGGAAGTCACAAGTCGGCAACAGCCGACTTGTAATGACAAGCCCGGCCATGACGCGTCAATGCTGGATTACTTCTGCCCTGGCAGCTTGCGCTTGCCCGAAGCGTATTCGCTCTCGTCCCATTCCACGAACTTGCCGTCCTGCACCACGTATTTGGTGATGACGGGAACGGTGTTTTGCCCGTGGTCGTCGAAAGTGATCTTGCCCACGATCGAATCGCGATCCTTCACATTCGCAAGGTCGGCGATGACTTTCTTGCGGTCGGGCCCGACCTTCTCGATCGAGTTGATGATCATGTCCATCGCGGCGTACGCGAAGGCGCCGTAGGCTTCCGGCGGCTGGTCGTATTTCTGCTTGTTGTAGTTCTCCATGAAGAACTTGCCGCCCGGCAGTTTTTCGGTCGGCGCACCCTCGCGAAACGCAAGCACGCCTTCGGCGAGCGGGCCCGCGCCCTGGATGAAGGCGTCGGAGACGATGCCCGAAGTGCCGTCAAACACCGCCTTGATGCCGAGCTTGTCCATCTGCGAGCGGATGCGCACGCCGATCGGCGTCAGCCCGCCAAAATAAATCACTTCGGGGTTGAGCGCCTTGATTCGCGTGAGCTCGGCGGTGAAGTCCTGCTGGTCGGCGGTGACGCCGAAGGTGCCGAGGATTTTTCCGCCAAGCTTGGTGTAGGCTTTGCTGAAGTATTCGTTGTGACCCTTGCCGTAGTCGGTCGTGTCGTGAATGACCGCGACCGTCTTGTAGCCGAGCTTCCAGATCAATTCCGCATTGGCGTCGTTCTGGTTGATCATGGTGCCGTTGACGCGATGCACCTCGGCGTATTTGTTGCGATAGGTGATATCGGGCAGCACCGCGCCCCAGACAATCACCGGCAGCCCGAACTTGTGATAGACGTCCACGGTCGCGATTGCGGTCGCCGAGCAATAATGCGTCGCGGCCGCGATCACTTCTTTATCCGCAGCCATCTTGGTCGCGACCTGCACCGCGACATTCGGCTTGCACTCGTCGTCGAGCACGACAAGTTCATATTCGTATTTCGATTTTGGATCGGCGTTGTGGAGCCTTACGGCGAGATCGGCCGAGTTGCGTCCGCCGAGGCCGTTCGCCGAAACGCCACCAGTGAGCGGGCCGATGAAGCCGACTTTTACTTTGTCTTTGGCGACAGCTTGTCCGCCTGCGAGCGCGAATGCCAGAGCGGCGAGTGTGACCGCGATTGCTCTTGTTTTCGACATCTTCTCCCCCTGCACAATTTTCAGGCGTCTACATTGAAGGAAGAAAATCGCGAGCGCAAACCTGAATCGTGAGCATTTGGACGCGCTTGGCTGCACTCTTTTGCGGCGCAGCACATTCCCGCCATATCGAGCGCGGCAGAAAGCCGCGTCCCGGCGGAGACATCTCCTATTTCATATTTTTCGCCTGCATTTCCTCGCGCCGCAAAATCAGTGTGGCGGTTAAAATCGTGCAAGCGGCGAAGAGCACCAACAACGTCGCGAGCGCGTTGATCTGCGGAGAGACGCCAAGCCGCACGCTGGAAAAGATCACGAGCGGAAGCGTGGTCGCGCCCGGCCCCGTTACGAAGCTCGCGATCACCACGTCGTCCAGCGAAAGCGTGAAGGCAAGAAGCCACGCGGCGAAGATCGCCGGCAGCAAGAGCGGCAACGTCACGCGGCGAAACGTGCGCCAGGGCGTCGCACCGAGATCGGCCGCCGCTTCCTCGAGCGCCGGATCGAGCTGCGAAAGCCGTGCGCGGATCACCACGGTCGCATAGGCCATGCCGAAGGTAATATGTGCGAGCGTAATCGTGAGTGCGCCACGCTGGCCGGGCCAGCCGAGCGTTTCGCCGAGAAAGACGAACAAAAGAAGCAGCGAAAGCCCGGTCAGCACCTCGGGTAGGATTAGCGGCGTCGTCACCATGGCCTCGAATGCACCGCGGCTGAAAAGAGTCCGCATCCGCCGCATCGCGAATGCTGCACTCGTGCCAAGGATCACCGAAACCGTCGCGCTTGCCGCCGCGACCCGGAGCGAAAGCCACAGCGCTTCGCCGATTTGCGCGTTCTTGAAGAGCTCACCATACCAGCGCGCCGAGAAATGACTCCAGACCGTGACGAGCCGGCTGTCGTTGAAGGAATAAATAATCAGGATCACGATCGGCACATACAGAAATGCGTAGCCGAAAACGAGCATGCTGAGCACAAACGTGGAGCGGTTTTTCATGCCGCCTCCTCTTTCCGCATCAAGCGGAAAAAAACGATCGCGGGCACGAGCACCAGGACCAGAAGGCCGATCGCGAGCGCGGAAGCGAGCGGCCAGTCGCGGTTGCTGAAAAATTCCGTCCAGAGCACGCGGCCAACCATCAATGTATCAGGGCCGCCCAGGAGCTCCGGCACGATGAACTCGCCGAGCGCCGGAATGAACACGAGCAACACACCCGCGAAAATTCCTGGCAGCGACAGCGGCAAGGTCACGCGTAGAAACGCCTTGAGCGGCCGCGCGCCGAGATCGGCCGCGGCTTCGAGATACGTCCAGTCAAGCTTCTCCAGCACCGCGAAAATCGGCAGCACCATGAACGGCAGATACGAATAGACAATGCCAAGATGCACCGCGAATTCGGTATGCAAGAGCGGCAGCGGCGCCTTGATCAGACCGAAATCGAGCAGCACGTTATTGATGAATCCGTTCGAATTCAAAATACCCGTCCAGGCGTAAACGCGGATCAGAAACGACGTCCAGAACGGCAGGATCACGAGCATCAAGAGCGGCGTACGGACGGATTCCCTCGCGCGCGCGATCGCATAAGCCATCGGATAGGCGATCAGAAGCGCGATGAAGGAGGATGTCGCAGCGATCCGGAGCGAGCTCAAAAACGCATCGATATAGAGACGGTCGGAGAGGAGCAGCGCGTAATTGCTTGCCTGCACATGAATGCGCGGCAAAAACCCCGCCTCCCACGTAAACAGCGGCGTATAGGGCGGCGAACCGGTGCGCGTTTCCGCGAGGCTGATGGCGAAGACGATCAGCAGGGGAAGGAGAACAAACAGGAGAAGCCACACAAGCGGCACTCCGGCAACAAAAACGCCGCTGCACGAATGGCCGGGCCGCCCGCTCATTGCTTGAGAACTCGCGCAGCCGCAGAAGGCCAAAATAAGTGGACCGTTTCGCCCGCCGCGGGTGACCCTGCCTTTCCGAATTCAGCCGGCGAGAGCCGGGCAAGCACCGTCTTTCCGCTGTCGAGCGTGACCTGGCATGCATGACAGTTGCCGAGAAAAGCGGCGCTCGCGATCTTCCCGCGCAGAACATTTTCGGCTTGCGGCGCTTCGCGGGAAAGATGCACCTGCTCGGGCCGCACCATGACCGCGACAGAAGTTTGCGCAGCGAGTCTTTCGCCGTACTGCCCGCGCAAGACAGTGCCTGCCTCCGCGCTCTCAACTGCGGCTTCGCCGCGCGCGCATTCCTTGATATTCCCTTCAAACAAGTTGGACGTGCCGAAAAAATCCGCGACATAGCGCGAAACCGGTGCGTCATAGAGTTCGCGCGGGCTGCCGGCCTGCACGATTTTCCCGTCCTGCATCAGCGCAATACGGCTCGCCATGCCCATCGCCTCTTCCTGGTCGTGGGTGACCATGACGAAAGTGATGCCGACGCGCTCGCGTAGGCGCACAAGCTCGAATTGCGCACGCTCGCGCAATTTCTTGTCGAGCGCCGCGAGCGGCTCGTCCAGGAGAAGGATTTTCGGATGCTTCACCAGCGCGCGGGCAAAAGCGACGCGCTGGCGCTGGCCGCCGGAAAGCTGATGCGGTTTGCGCGCGGAGAACGCCCCCATATCGAGCATTTCCAGCGCCTCGCGCACGCGTTTCGCGATTTCCGCTTTCGGTCTCCCCTCTTCCTGCAGGCCGAAGGCGACGTTCTTCTCGACCGAAAGATGCGGAAATAGCGCATAGGACTGAAACATCATGTTGACCGGACGCGCATAGGCGGGCGCACCGGTCACATCCTCGCCTTCGATTGCGATGCGGCCCTCGTCGGGCAGCTCAAGTCCGGCGATCATGCGCAAAAGCGTCGTCTTGCCCGAGCCGGAGCCGCCCAGGAGGCAAAAGAATTCGCCGCGGTGGATATCCAGGCTGACCGCGTCCACGGCGGTGACCAAACCGAAGCGCTTGGACGCTTTCTCGATGCGCAGGAGAGGGATCGGGTTCGCCGCCGCGGGTTGCAGCGGCCGCCTCACCGGCCCGTCTTGATGCGTGTCCACAATCGATTCCGTTCGCGTTCGAATTTCGGCGTCTCCAGAACGGCGGTGTAGAGCTTCTGGTCCGACGGCGGATAGACGACGGGATCGTTCGTGATTTCCGCCGGAATGAACTCTCGCGAAGCCGGCACCGCATTCGCGTAACCAACCGCCGTCGTGATCGCCGCGATGTTTTTTGGCTCCAGGATGAAGTCGATGAATTTGTGGGCGTTCGAAGGATGCGGCGCGTCCTTCGGGATAGCCATCACGTCGATGTTGAAGACGGCGCCCTCTCTCGGAAGAAAAATTCCGATCTCGACCCCGTTTTTCGCTTCGCGCGCACGCTTTCGCGCCTGGAAAAGATCGCCCGCATAGCCGAGCGCGACACAAATCGAGCCGTTCGCGAGGTCGTTGATGTAGCTCGACGAATGGAAATAGCGGTAGGCGGAGCGAACCGCGCTAACCGCCTTCCCGGCCGCCTGCAGGTCTTCTTCCGACGTGCTCGTCGGATCCTTGCCGAGATAAGCAAGCGCCGCCGGAAATACTTCATCCGGCGTGTCGAGGAGCGTCACCCCGCAAGGCTTGATTGCATTCACAACCTTCGGATCGAACAGCATCGTGAGGCTGCCGATCGGCGGCTCGGGAAGAAGCGGTTCGATCTTCGACTTAATGTAACCGATGCCCGTGCCCGCCATCAGATACGGTAGTCCGTAAGCATTTTGCGGATCGGCGGTCTTCAACCGCGCGAGCACTTGAGGATCGACGCCCTTCGCGTTCGGAATTTTAGCGAGGTCGAGCTTTTGATAGAGGCCCGCGTTGATCTGCTTCGCGAAAAACGGCATCGCCGACGGGAACACCACGTCATAACCGGATTTACCGACCATGAGCTTCGCTTCCAGCGCCTCGTTGGAGTCGTAGACGTCGTAATTGACCTTGATGCCGGTGCGTTTCGTGAATTCGGAAAGCGTGTCCGGCGCGATGTAGTCGCTCCAGCTATAGACGTTGAGGACCTTCTCCTCGTCGGCTTGCGCCGCCGGCATCGCCAGCAGCGCGAGCCCGGCGAAGATCAGAAACGCCGTCAGTCTGGCGCAGCGCGCGGCGCGCCGTTCGCAAACGCGTTTCAGGAAGTCGCGGCTCGTAGCTGGCATCATCGTCCTCCATTCCGCCGTTCCATATCGCGAAGCGCGCGGAAGTGCCACTCCTTTCGCTCGCTTTCCGGCGGATATCGCCTTCCATTTCTTTCCCGTTTGCTCGACAATAATGTGCGGAATTTTGACGGATGAAACGATGAGCGGCAGAACGGACCGGCCCTTCGGCTTCGCCCCCGACCTCGACGCGCCAATCCCCTACATGCAGCGGACGCGCGAATATTACCGCGCGCTTGGCTATGAGACCCCCTATCGCTGGGCGCACTACAACGATGCGCCCTTCCAGCCGCTCAAAAAGCCGCTCGCACAATCGCGCGTCACCATCGTCACCACCGCCGCTCCTTACGACCCCGCGAAAGGCGACCAGGGGCCCGGCGCGAAATACAACGGCAGCGCAAAATTCTTCCGGGTCTATGACGGCGACACGTCGAAGGAGCACGATCTTCGCATCTCCCACATCGCCTATGACCGCATCCATACGAGCGCGGAAGACAGCAACACCTGGTTTCCGTTGCCGCAGCTCTTGCGCTTCGCAAAGGAAGGCCGCATCGGCGAAGTCGCCCCGCGCTTTTTTGGCGCGCCTACAAACCGCAGCCATCGGGTGACGATCGAGACCGACGCGCCGGAAATTCTTGCCCGCTGCAAGACGAACGAGGTCGATGCCGCGATCCTCGTGCCGAACTGCCCCGTTTGCCATCAAACCGTGACGCTCATCGCGCGCCATCTCGAAGCGAACGGCATCGCGACCGTCGTCATGGGCTGCGCCAAGGACATTGTCGAGCATGCCGGCGCACCGCGTTTCCTGTTCAGCGATTTTCCGCTCGGCAATTCCGCCGGCAAGCCGTTCGATCCCCAATCGCAGAAGTTCACGCTTGAACTCGCGCTACGGTTGTTGGAGTCGGCGCCCGGGCCGCGCACGACCTTGCAATCGCCGCTACGCTGGAGCGCGGATCCTTCCTGGAAGCTCGATTACGACAATATCGAGCGCATGACGCCCGACGAGATCGCCCGCCGCCGCCGCGAATTCGACGCCCAGAAAGAAGCGGCCAGAAAGCAGCGTGAAGACGCCGCGGGAATCGCCCGGTAAAGTTGTTTTTCCGCCGTCCAAGCCGTTAAAAATCCGTTTTTAATTTTACCCCGCATTAAAGAGATGATTCGAGGATGGGCGGAATTAGCGCCCGTCCGAGCGGCGGCATTTTGATTGAGCAATAACAATGCATTCTGCCTCCCTGATCGACGAGCTTGAGACACAGCTCCGCACCGGCACCAATTCCGGCCGCGCCAAGATTCTGCGGCGAGTGACCGATCTCTTCCTGATGAACGCCGATCGCATTACCGACCAGCAGGTTGAAATTTTTGACGACGTGATGATCCGTCTGATCGAGAAGATCGAGGACAAAATCCTCGCGCAGCTCAGCGAATGCCTTGCCTCGATCGACAACTCGCCGATCAACGTCGTGGGTCAGCTTGCGCGGCACGACCGCATTGAAGTCGCTGGACCGGTGCTCGAAAAATCCAATCGTCTCACCGACATCGATCTCGTCGAGATCGCCTACACCAAAAGCCAGGCGCATCTAAACGCGATCGCGGGCCGCTCGCAGATCAATCCCGTGGTCGCCGAGGTGCTCGTACGCCGCGGCGACACGGAAGTTGCGCTCAAGCTCGCGGCAAACCCCGGCGCTGCCTTTTCGTCGGAAAGTTTCAGCGCACTCGTTCAGCGCGCGCTCGACAACAAGAATCTTGCGGAAGCGATTTCCGATCGTGCCGACGTGCCGCCCGAACTCTACGAATATCTCGTAATGCGCGCGACCGAAAAAGTGAAAAAACACCTGGTCGCGACTTGCAAGCCGGAGATGCGGCCGAAGGTCGAGACGCTCTTGTCGAAAGTATCCAGCAATATCGTTCGTCAGGCCGCGGCCTTCCCGCGCGCGCATACCGGCTGGTCGACAGCGACGATGATCAAGCGCGATCTTGCGACCATGCGCTCGCAGCTCGAAAAGTTTATCTCTTCGGGCGGCGTCGCCGAGATCACCAACACGCTCGCGCAACTCGCGGCGATCCCCTCCGAAACCGTGAAGAACGTCATCCGCCAGAGTTCGGAGGACGGTTTGCTCATCATTTGCCGCGCGGGCGGCCTCGCCTGGCCGACAGTGAGAACGCTCTTGCACTCGAAAGCCTGGCCGCGTCCCCCGCAGGACAAGGAACTGAAGAACCTCTCCGACCGCTACTTCCGCCTGTCGAGCGAGAGCGCGCAGCGCGTGCTTTTGTTCATGAAAGCACGCAAGACCATGCCGCGCGAAGAGATGAGCAGGCTTCTCGAAGAGGCCTGAGCGTTACGCGCGCGGGCCCGCCCCGGGATCCGGAATCTTTCCGCTAGCGACCAGCCGGTTCCAGATGAACAGCACCACCAGCGCCGATCGTCGCCGCGATGAAACCCGCGCCCTGATCGGGGCGGTACCAGCCGATCATTTGTCCGATAAAGGTCGAGAGAAACGCACCGGCAATCCCCAGCACTACCGTCAGGATAAATCCTTGCGGATTGTTGGGACCGGGCGAAAGCACGCGTGCGATGATGCCGGCGACGAGGCCGACAATTAAAATCCAGAGCATGGGCGCCTCCTTTGGCTCTCCTCGATCAGATCATGTGTGACGCTTCATGCTCGGTCGGTAACCGGCCGTTCGGCGTCATGTGATTGATGACTTCCGGCAGTTGCTGGCTGAGCTGCCGCATCAGTTCGTCGGGCGGCATGCCGGTCATGTCGCTGATCATTTTGATCTGGTCTGGGCTCAAGACCTGCGCCAGCGCATTTGGCGAAATTTCCTTGTTCGGCCCGGTGCCAACCCAGGAATTCGCGACGTCGCCCTGCCCGTTCTGCTGAAACTGCTTGAGGAGATCCCCCAGGCCCCCGCTCAGAACGCTGCCGGCAGCACCCCCGGCAAGCAGCCCCCCGAGGCCGCCCGGAAGCAAGCTGCCGAGCCCGGTATCCTGTGTATTTGCGGTCGTGGTTCCACCGAGCGGCGAAGGAGCGGGCGCCGCCTGGCCGCCCGTCATGTGCTTCACGGCCTTGTAGGCGAGGAGACCCAAAATGGCCATGGTGATCGGAGACATACCGCCGCTTGAAGCGGGTGCACCGCTGCGTTGTCCGCGAGGACCGTTCTGCATACCATTGATCACGTCGAGCAAACCCATCGTCGAACTCCTTGGTCGCCACGCCCCGAAAAATACTATGGCGGCGATATCAGCGTTACAAGCGGGCCAAAGCCGCACGAAAGCGGATGCATAAAATTGTCATGAAGCGTTGATTCGAAAGCTAAAAATCAAGAACTATGAGGTACGAATGATTTCGATTGCTCCACGCGCTGACAGGCTGCATCGCGTGAGAATATTTTTCGCGTTCTCGATTGCGATCCTGGCCGGACTTTTTTTCGCGAACGCCGTTCGCGCCGAAGACCCGGCGCTGCAGGCGGTACACGAGCGGCTGGACGTAATCAGCGGCATTTTCGATTCCGCCGAGAACGCGCTCAAACAGCCGTCGAAGAGCGACAACGATCTTGTTGCGCTTCGCGATCAGATCAATCCGCTGCGCGCCGAAGTCCGGCAACACATCGCCGATCTCGAGCCGCGCCATGCAGCGGCCGAAAAGCGGGTGAAAGAGCTCGGCCCCGCTCCCAAGGATAGTGCCGCGCCCGAAGACCCGCGCATCACCGCCGAGCGCACCGCGCAGACCGCGCTCTTCAGCGAACTCGACGGCGTGTTGAAGCAGGCGCGTCTTTTAAATGTGCGCGGCGATCAGCTCGCCGACTATATCGAATCCACGCGCCGTACCCTTTTCAAGGAGCGGCTGCTCACGCGCACCGACAGCATCCTCAGCCCCTCGCTCTGGATCGCAGCGATGAGGGAGCTGCCGGGAGAAATGCATGCGCTCGCCGTCTTTCTCGGCGAATGGCGCGACTATGCGTTCGTAAGCACGCCGGTCGGCACACTCGTGCTCGCGCCGATCGCGATCGTGGCGCTGATAGTGGGCGCTTTCCTCTTGCGGCAGATGCTGCTCCGCTATCTCGACCGCCGCGCCCGCAAGGGCGAGGTGCTGCAAAGCAAGCGTTCGCGCGCCGCCTATCTCACGATCTGTCGCGCCGCGATCAATGCCGCGACACCGCCGCTCACCGCCTTTGCCGCGATCGACATTCTCGCGGCCTTCAACATGATCCTGCCGCGCGGCGACGAAGTAACCAGCGGCCTCCTAATCGCGATCGCGATTTTTTCGACTGGCCGTGCCGTGACCAGTGCCATGGTGGAACCGGCGCGCCAGATGATCGGTTTTGACGAGCCGGCCTCCAACGGGCTGTACCGCGCGGTCGCGGCCGCCGTGGCCGTCGTCGCCGTCGCCACCGTTATTTTCGCTTTCCACCGCGTGCTCGGTGCGCCTGCCGTATTGCGTACCATGACCGCCGCGCTGTTGGCGTTTCTTGTCGGCATTTGCGTGGTGCGCGTGCTGCTTCTGCAAAACCGCTTCGTCGGCGAAAGAAGCAGCGGCCTCCCCAATATCATCCGCCTGGTCGGCTGGTTTGCCGCGGTCGTGATCTTTCTCGCTCTTGCGACCGGCCACATCAATTTGTCGGCGTTTGTGGCCGCACGTCTCGTCGATGCGGCGATCATCACGGGCGCGGCCGTGCTTTTGCTTTCGCTGATCGATGCCGTGTTCGCCGCCGGCTTTTCAGAGGAAGGAACGAGCCGCCGCCGGGTCGCTGCCGCGATCGGCGTCAATCCCGCGCAGCTCGATCTGTTTGCGACGATTACGGCGGGACTTCTGCGCGCGCTGCTTTTCGTCATCGCGGTTTTTCTCGTCATCGGCGGCTGGCGCACCTCGGTCACGGACGTGGCCTCGATGCTCGACCGCTTCGACTTCGTCTTCTCCATCGGACAATCGCGGCTCGCCCTCGGAAACCTCCTGTTCGCGATCATTCTCCTCATCGTTGGTCTGATCGCAACGCGTATCGTGAACCGCTGGCTGACGCAGACCGTTCTGCCGCGCACGCGGCTCGACACGGGGCTGCAGAATTCGATCTCGACGATGTTCGTCTATCTCGGCGTCATCACCGCGGGGCTCCTGGCGCTGGGACAAATCGGCATCAACCTGCAGAACATCGCCCTGGTCGCGGGCGCCCTTTCGGTCGGTATCGGCTTCGGCTTGCAGTCGGTAGTCTCGAATTTCGTTTCGGGGATCATCATCCTGGCCGAGCGCCCGATCCGGGTCGGCGACATGATCGATGTGAAAGGCGAGTCGGGCTACGTGCGGCGGATCAGCGTGCGCGCCACAGAAATCGAGACCTTCGACCGTGCCAACGTGATCGTGCCGAATTCGGAGCTGGTGACGAGCGTGGTCACAAACTGGACCCATTCCAACACCTTGAGCCGCATTATCCTGAAAATCGGCGTTTCCTACGATTCCGACCCGGTGAAAGTGCGCGAAATCCTGCTGAACGCCGCGAATGCCCATCCGCAGATCATGAAGGTGCCGGCGCCGAACGTGCTGCTGCTCGGATTCGGCGACAATGCGCTCCAATTCGAACTGCAATGCTTTGTGGCGAATGTGGACATGTCGTCGATCACCAAAAGCGACCTCTATTTCGCGATTTTGCAGGAATTCCGCACGGCCGGAATCGAAATTCCGCTTCCGCAACGGGAATACCGCATCCGCGCGACCGACGGATCATCCCTTCTCCTGCAACCCGCAAAGGAAAACAAAACCGCAAGCGGCGGAAAAGCCTGATACCTCTTGCTTCTCCTTTCTCTCCGGCGCAAAACTTACATTTCGGGTAAGGTCGGCCAACCGATGTCTCTATGGTTTCGAACGAGCTTAGTCTCGCTTGTACTTCTTGTTGCCGGTTGCGCTGGCCAGATCGACACTTCGACGCCGGCCTTCTACGAAAATCTCGCGGTGCCCGGCGCAAAAGTGAATGCCGCCGCCGCCGCTTCGATGATCTCCGACTATCGCAGGGGTTTTGCGCTCGGCCCGGTCGAGCTCGACCCGACCTTGATGCGCGTCGCCGAGGAGCACGCGCGCGCGATGGCCAAGGCCGACAAGGTTTCGCACGACATCGGCGGCAAGGGACTGAAGCAGCGCCTGCAATCCGTAAGCTATCGCGAGGCAATTGCCGCCGAGAATGTAGGTGCGGGCTATCAGACGCTTGCTGAGGCTTTTTCGGGCTGGCGCGATTCGCCCCCGCACAACAAGAACATGCTGCTCCCGGCCGTGACCAAAATGGGTATTGGCACCGCATTCGTGCCGAATTCAAAATACAAGGTCTATTGGGCGCTCGTTCTTGCCGAGCCTGACCCGAAGGCCTACTGAACGTCATGCTCCCGCCCCTCCGCGATTACGAAAGGCTCGTCGCGGAATTCCGCTGGCAAATCCCCGCGCAATTTAACATCGCCGTTGACGCTTGTGACCGCTGGGCAGAGCGCGAGCCCGATCGCGTCGCGCTTCTGGTGAAGGAGCCGCGCGGCTTCAATCAGATAACGTATGGACAATTGCGAGAACACTCGAACCGCCTCGCGAACGCATTACACGCGAACGGAATTCAGCGCGGCGACCGGGTGGCGATCATCCTGCCGCAGACGGCCGAGACGATCTTGTGCCATCTCGCGCTCTACAAGCTCGGCGCGGTCGCACTTCCACTCGCTTCGCTGTTCGGCGTCGATGCGCTGGTTTACCGGCTGGAGAATTCCAGCGCCCGCGCCGTTGTCACCAACACCGGAGGCCTCGTGAAGCTCGCGGAAATCCGCGGCCGCCTGCCGGAATTGAAACTCGTGCTTTCCGTCGATGGCACGAGCGACGGCGCGCTCGATTTTCATGCGTTATTGGATCGCGCTTCGCCCGAGTTTACGCCGGTTGCCACGGCGGCGGACGATCCGGCGATGATGATTTACACCTCCGGCACCACCGGTCAGCCGAAAGGCGCTTTGCACCCTCATCGCGTGCTGCTCGGGCATCTTCCAGGCATTCAGATGGCGCAGGAGTTCATGCCGCAGCCGGGCGACCGCTACTGGACGCCCGCTGACTGGGCCTGGGCCGGCGGTCTTCTCAACGTGCTCCTGCCCGGACTTCTCTTCGGCGTACCGGTCGTCGCGAAAAAATTCGAGAAATTCGATCCCGAAGAGGCCTTCGCCCTGATGGCGGAAGCGGAAGT
>JAJPHK010000106.1 GCA_021325315.1 Alphaproteobacteria bacterium | reverse complement strand
GTGCGTCATCAGCCATGCTGTCGCTAGGCGGGCATGGCATTTTCGACGAGGCGTACCCAGTAGGACGTCCCGAACGGGATCGCCTTGTCGTTGAAGTCGTAGGCGGGGTGATGGAGGTTCGCGCTATTGCCGTTGCCCATGAAAATGAAGGCGCCAGGCCGCTTCTCCAGCATGAAGGCGAAATCCTCGGCGCCCATGACGGGAACCGCCTGCTTTACATGGCTTTCGCTGACGATTTCGCCTGCGATCTTGCCCGCGAACTCCGCTTCCTTCGGCGTGTTCACGACCACCGGATAGTCGCGCTTATAAGTGACAGTCGCCTTCGCGCCGTGCGCTTTCGCCGTATGCTCGACGACTTCGGCGATCCGCTTTTCGAGTTGGTCCCGCACCTGCGGACTGAAAGTCCGTGCTGTGCCACGAAGATGCGCCGTCTGCGGAATGACATTGTCGGCGTGACCGGCCTGAAACACGGGAATTGAAATGACCGCGCTCTCGATCGGATCGACATTGCGCGAAACGATGTGCTGCAGCGCGCTCACAATCGCGCAGCCGACGAGCACCGTGTCGATCGCCTTATGCGGCCGCGCTGCGTGACCTCCGACACCTTCGATGTCGATGCGGATGCGATCGGCCGCCGCCATGAGCGGGCCTGGCTTTACCGCGAAGGTACCCACTTCCATGCCGGGATAATTGTGCAGGCCATAGACTTCCTGAATGTTCCAGCGATCCAGTAGCCCATCATCGATCATCGCCTTTGCACCCGCGCCGCCCTCTTCCGCCGGCTGAAAAATCACGACCGTGGTGCCGGCAAAGTTTCGCGTCTCGCAAAGATGCCGCGCGGCGCCCAGCAGCATGGAAGTATGTCCGTCATGGCCGCAGGCGTGCATCTTGCCGGGTGTTTTCGAGGCGTATGGGAGACCGGTAATCTCTTCCAGCGGCAGCGCGTCCATGTCGGCGCGAAGCCCGAGCACCTTGCCGCCTTTCTTCTTGCCGTGAATCACACCGACAACACCGGTGCGCCCGACGCCGGTCATAACCTCGTCGCAGCCGAAGCTTTTCAGCATCTCAGCCACTTTGCCCGCCGTGCGGTGCACTTCGTACAAGAGCTCCGGATGCTGATGAAAATCGTGGCGCCATTCGGCGATTTCGTCGGCGCGGTCGGCAATGCGGTTCAGGACAGGCATTCTGGAACTCCGGACGGGTGACGCAAGCGCTATGAACAGACACAGGCGCTATGAACAAAAGAGATTAACTCTCTCTGTCCCCAAACGAAATCCTTTCCTGCTGCCGCTATTGACGCCACCCTGCCCGATCCGTAGGTCTTTCCGCGGCAGGGCCCGTAGCTCAGTGGTAGAGCACGTGACTTTTAATCACGGTGTCGATGGTTCGATCCCATCCGGGCTCACCAAGCCGATCTGCACGAATTAGCGAGCGCGCCTGCCCGCGGGCTTCTTCGCGGGGCCGCGGACATTGTGCACCACGGGCGCGCCGCGCCGCGCGAGCCACGTCACGAACTGGATCTGATCGCCGCGATAGTGCAGCTTTTCGTAGTCGACCGGCCGATCGCCTTCCGAATAGGACGTTCGCTCGATGAGAAATACCGGCTGACGTTCCCGAATTTGCAGCGCTTCCGCGACATCGGCGTCGGCGAGCGCCGACTCGAGCCGGTATTCCGCCCCGACCAGCGGGACACCGCATTTCGTTTCCAATATCGAGAAGATGGGTTCGGTTTCGAGATTTTCCGCGATAACCTTTTCGCCCAGCTCGCGCGGCAAATAGGTTTCGTCGAATGAAAGCGGCATTTGATCCGCCAGCCGTACGCGCTGAATGCGGACCACGATTGTGCCGACGGGGAGAGAAAGCTTCTCGGCCACGGCTTCGGTCGCCGCCACGATCCGGTGATCGATGAGGGTAGCGGTCGCATTCCGCCCGACCGCCTGCATATCTTCCACGAAGCTCGTCAGTTCGGTCAGCTCTTGCGCAATCTTGGGCCGGGTAACAAATCTGCCTCCCTTGCCCCGGTTTTCGACGAAGCCCCGCTGGACCAAATTCTGAATCGTCGTCCGGATCGCCGTCCGGTCGACGCCGAATTCGGCGATGAGCTTGTCTTCCGTGGGAAGCCGGGTACCCGGGATCAATATCCCGCTGGAGATGCGCTCGATGAGCGCGTCTTCCACATGGGCGTACTGGGGAAGCTGGCGCTGCGTATCGGTTCTCATGACCCTATGGTGACATTCGGTTATTTTGCTGTCCAGACTTTGCCAAGTCACACGAAATGCTTATAGCTTTTGCGCGACTGTTCCGATGCCGGCTGCCGGAACCATATGTCGCAGACGGTAGAATCCGGCGTCCCGGCTTGTTGTTCACTTCACGGGTTTGGATCAACCTATGAAAACATACCGCATCGCCGCGATCCCCGGAGACGGGATCGGCAAGGAAGTCGTGCCGGAAGGCATCCGCGTTCTGGAAGCGGCCGGCAAAAAATTCGGCGTTGGATTCAAGTGGGATCATTTCCCGTGGAGCTGCGAATATTACAAAGAGCGCGGACGGATGATGCCCGAAGACGGGCTTTCGCAGATTAAAAACCACGATGCGATTTTCCTCGGCGCGGTCGGCTATCCGGGCGTGCCCGATCACGTTTCGCTCTGGGGGCTCCTGATCCCGATCCGGCGCGAATTCGATCAATATGCGAGCGTGCGGCCGGTGAAGCTCATGCCCGGGATCAAGTCGCCGCTCGCGGGACGGAAGATCGGCGATATCGATTTCATCGTCGTGCGCGAAAATACCGAGGGCGAGTATTCGTCGGTCGGCGGCAGGAGCTTCGCCGGCACCGACCGCGAAGTGGTTTTCCAGCAAGCCGTGTTCACGCGTACCGGCACCGACCGCATCATGAAATATGCGTTCGAGCTCGCGAGAAAGCGGCCGAAGAAGCATCTCACGTCCGCAACGAAATCGAACGGCATATCGATTTCGATGCCCTACTGGGACGAGCGCTTCAAGGAAATGTCTGCGCAATATCCCGATGTGAAGACCGACCAATACCACATCGATATCCTGACCGCGCATTTCGTGCAGAATCCGGATCGCTTCGATGTCGTCGTCGGCTCCAACCTGTTCGGCGATATTCTTTCCGATCTCGGGCCCGCCTGCACGGGCACGATCGGGATTGCGCCCTCCGCCAATCTGAATCCGGAAAAGAAATTCCCCTCAATGTTCGAGCCGGTGCATGGCTCGGCGCCGGACATTTACGGCAAAAACATCGCGAACCCCATCGGGCAGATCTGGTCGGGCGCGCTGATGCTCAAGCATCTCGGCCACGAGGACGCACACGATGCGATTTTGCGCGCGATCGAGAAGGTGCTGGAAGCCGGCCCGCGCACGCCGGAAATCGGCGGCCAGGCTTCGACGCAGGATGTCGGCAAGGCGATCGCGGAAGCGGTTTAACGATTATCCCATCCGCCGTCATGCCCGGCCTTGTGCCGGGCATCCACGTCTTTACTGGCTAAAAGAAAGTAAGGCGTGGATGGCCGGGACGAGCCCGGCCATGACAAGAGAGAGTTAGCGCGGCTCGCGATTCCAATTCTCCCGCGTCTCGGCGGCGAAATCCTTTAGCCGTCCCGCCGCGATCGCCTCGCGAATGTCCTGCATCAGCTCCTGGTAATACGCAATGTTTGCCCAGGTGAGCAGCATGGCGCCCAGGATCTCGTTCGCTTTCACGAGGTGATGCAGATAGGCGCGCGAATAATCGCGCGAAGCGGGACAGGCGCTCTCCTCGTCGAGCGGTTTCGGATTGTCCGCATGGCGCGCGTTTTTCAGATTGACCTTGCCGAAGCGCGTGTATGCGAGCGCGTGGCGCCCCGCCCGCGTCGGCAGCACGCAATCGAACATGTCGATCCCGCGCTCGACCGCGGCCAGAATATCGTCCGGTTCTCCCACGCCCATCAGGTAACGCGGCTTGTCGGAGGGGAGCTCCAGCATCGTCTCTTCGATGGTCGCAAGCATCACTTCCTGCGGCTCGCCGACCGCGAGACCGCCGATCGCGTAGCCGGAAAAACCCATCTGCACGAGCTCGCGCGCCGAGATGTTTCGCAGCATGGGGACCGTGCCCCCCTGCACAATGCCGAACAGCGCGCGGCCGGGAGCCGCGCCCTCGAAGGCGCGCTTCGAGCGTTCCGCCCAGCGCAGCGACAATCTCATCGCGCGCTCGACTTCGTTTTCCGGCGCCGGGAGACGGATGCACTCATCCAGCTGCATCACGATATCGGCGCCGAGCAAATTCTGAATTTCTATCGCGCGCTCGGGGGAAAGCTCGAACATCGCGCCGTCGAGATGCGAGCGGAAGGTGACGCTCTTCTCGTCGATCTTCCGCAAGGACGAGAGCGACATCACCTGATAGCCGCCGGAGTCGGTGAGAATCGGATACGGCCAGCCCATGAATTTGTGCAGACCGCCGAGCGCGGCGATGCGCTCCGCGCCCGGACGCAGCATCAGATGGTAGGTGTTGCCGAGGATGATATCCGCACCGGCTTGCCGCACCTGATCGGGAAACATCGCCTTCACGGTTGCGGCGGTTCCGACCGGCATGAAGGCGGGCGTGCGGATCTTGCCGCGCGGCGTTTCGATTTCGCCGCGGCGCGCAGCGCCATCTTGAGCCAAAATCTTAAATGAAAACCCTGTAGCCATTTTCGTCATGGCCGGGCTTGTCCCGGCCATCCACACCTTGTCTGCGGTGACGTTGTAAAGACATGGATGCCCGGCACAAGGCCGGGCATGACAAGATTACTCAGGATACAGCAAACAGGCATCGCCATAGGAATAGAAGCGATAGTTCGACACGATCGCATGCGCGTAAGCACGCTTCATGCGCTCCAGGCCCGAAAAGGCCGCGACAAGCATGAACAGCGTCGAACGCGGCAAATGAAAATTCGTCAGCATCAAGTCGATGGCTTTGAATTTATACCCCGGCGTAATGAAGATCGCGGTCTCGCCGGAAAATGGCGCCAGCGAGCCGTCCCCTTTCGCCGCGCTTTCCAGAAGCCGGAGCGCGGTTGAGCCTACGGCAATAACTCGTCCGCCCTTCTTGCGCACGTCATTGAGCGCCTTCGCGGTTTCGCTCGATACCTCCCCCCACTCGCTGTGCATTTTGTGTTGCTCGATGTCGTCCGTCTTGACCGGAAGAAACGTGCCGGGCCCGACGTGCAGCGTCACGCGATGAAGCGAAACGCCGCGCGCATCGAGCGCGGCAAGCAACTCGTTCGTGAAATGCAATCCCGCCGTGGGCGCGGCGACCGAGCCCTCGCGCTTCGCGAACATCGTCTGATAGTCGTCGCGGTCCTGATCGTCGTCCTCGCGGCGGGAGGCGATGTAGGGCGGAAGCGGCATGTGGCCGAGCGCGTCGATCGCTTCTTCCAAAATCGGCCCATGAAAATCGAAGCGCAGCGTAATTTCCCCGCCCTCGCCGATCTCCTCCACCGTTGCATCGAGCGCGCCGAGCATGCACACGCGCGCCTCGTTGCCGAAACGGATGCGGTCGCCCTCCTGCAACCGTTTCAGCGGCTTCGCGAGCGCCCGCCAGGAATCGCCGCTTTCGCGCTTGATCAGCGTCGCCTCGATTTTCGCGCGGGCATCCTCGCGCACCCGCTCGCCGATCAGACGCGCGGGGATAACCTTCGTGTCGTTCACGACGAGCGCGTCGCCCGGCCGCAACAACCGCGGCAAGTCGCGCATCACATGGTCGGACAGCTCAGGCGCACCGCCCGGCTGCACGACGAGCAGCTTTGCCGCGTCGCGCGGCACGGCGGGCCGAAGCGCGATCCGCTCCTGCGGCAGTTCGAAATCGAAAAGGTCCGTGCGCAAAGCGTTCCAGTCCTTGCACGCCCCCGGTCACGCGACTACAAGGCCGCCGAACTGG
>JAJPHK010000096.1 GCA_021325315.1 Alphaproteobacteria bacterium | reverse complement strand
CCGCGCTGAACGCCGTATCGGCGTGGCTCAAGGCCGGGCCCGGCAAGAACGGAAACCCGAAAATCTTCCGGCTATTCGGCTATGCCGGTACGGGAAAGACAACGCTCGCGAAGCACATCGCCGAAGGCGTCGACGGCGACGTGAAATTCACGGCTTTCACGGGAAAAGCCGCGCTCGTGATGCGCTCGAAGGGCTGCCATGACGCGCAGACGATCCACAGCATGATTTATCGTGCGCGGGAAACCGGCGAGGAAACGCCGAGCTTCGATTTGTGGGACGACGCGCCGGTTTCGAAAGCTTCGCTCGTCATCATCGACGAATGCTCGATGGTGGACGAAGAGCTCGGCCGGGATCTCATGTCCTTCGGCGTGCCGGTGCTGGTTTTGGGCGATCCGGCACAGTTGCCGCCGATTCAGGGCGGCGGATTTTTCACGAATGCCGAGCCCGACGCGATGCTCACGGAAGTGCACCGGCAGGCGCAGGACGATCCGATCGTGCGGCTCTCGATGGACATTCGCGAGGGAAACGAAATCGCGCTTGGCGACTACGGCGAGAGCCAGGTCGTCGCGAAATCGAAGCTCGATCCCGAGCGGGTGATGGCGGCGGATCAGATTTTGGTCGGGCGAAACGTGACGCGCCGCGCCTACAATAAAAGAATGCGCGAGCGCAGAGGCTTCACCGGCGGATGGCCCGCGGCCGGCGACAAGCTCGTTTGCCTCAGAAACAACCGCAAGAAGGGCCTCCTGAACGGCGGCCTGTGGACCGTGGCGAAGGCACCCGCCGCCCGCGGGCGGGCGATTTTGCAGATGCGCGTTTCGCCCGAGACCGGCGGGCGCGCGATCAAGGTTTCGGTACGGAAGGAATGCTTTCTGGGGGAGATCGCCGAGGTCGAATGGGGTCAGCGCAAGCCCTATGACGAATTCGATTTCGGCTATGTGCTCACCGTCCACAAATCGCAGGGCTCGCAATGGGACGATGTGGTGCTGTTCGACGAGAGCTTCGCTTTCCCCGACAGCCGCGCGCGCTGGCTATACACCGGCGTCACGCGGGCTGCGAAAAAGCTCACCCTCGTCGTCTGAGGATGAGCTTTTCCCCCATCGCGGACGGTAGCCCGCCCGCGCTCTATTTCAAATTACTCCGCGAACGGGTACTTCGCGTGCGCCTTGCGCGCCTGCTCCTGGGCCTCGTTGAAGACCTCGAAGCCGATCGCGAGGAAGTGGCCGATTTTCTCGAAGAATTTCGAGATCGCGTCCGTCGCCGGGTAGCTGTGCGGCAGCACGGGGGCGAAGGTTTTGGCGGCAATTTTGGTGGCCATGGTCTAACTCCGTTGTTGCAGTGCGTTTCTTATTTGTTGCACTGCATATAGGACAATCGGCTCTGGTATGCCACCGCATTTTCTGCATGACCCTCATGCACAGGGGTCATACAAGCTGCTGAATCTTCATATGAAATTCATAAATTGGCCGGTCGGGAAATCCGATTCCGGGGCGAATTTTCGAGCGAAAACAAAGATCTGCGACATTCTGCCCTTCGGCGATGCACAATGGCCCTCCTTCCTCCCTTTCGTCATGGCCGAGCTTGTCCCGGCCATCCACGTCTTTGGGGTTGGGCGAGGCCTCAAGGCGTGGATGCCCGGCACAAGGCCGGGCATGACGAGTAGAAGGGTTCGCGCGTCATCCTCCTTCCCCGTCATTCCGGGGCGCGAGCGCAGCGAAGCGAACCCGGAATCCAGAGGCGACTGCGTGTGTATCTGGATTCCGGATAGCCGCACGCAAGTTGGCTCTAGCCGACTTGCGAATTCTGGAAAAACTACAGCCATGTTTTTTTGCTAACTGAGCCAAACGAACATCGAGAATATGACTCACCAGATCAGAAATAATTGGAGAGCACGGGCTTCCTTGCGGAAGGACATTTCCATTGCAGGCAACCTGTGCGATTAGCGTTGCTATATTCTCATGCAAAGCAAAATGCTCGTTTTTAATAAAGAAGCCGCGCACGCGGCCAAAATTAAATGACGGAAAAAATCTTTAATATCCAAATTTAAGACGTAGCGTCGTTTCTTGTGCACGTATGCGTGGCTTACGATAGAATGTCCCCTGCGAAATCCATGTGAGAGTGATTTTCGCTTAGGTTCCTTTAGTTTTTCTTCTATCTCTGATTGACACTCGTAGAGCAAATCAGCGAGTCGGCGTTGAAGAATCTTAAGACCCCGATTTGGGGCATCAATCCGACGTAAGCCGCCGTTCTTCTTGGGAACGTAAAAGGTAGTATACTTTTCGTCAGGTTTAAGGATGTGGACAATATAGCTAAATTGTTTCGGCTTAAACCCGAGTAGCTCCGCAAACTCCTTGCGCGTGGTTATCTATTTTAGAGCTTGCAGAGATGACAACGCGTTACCCAAGGAAAAGGCTTACAGGCACTCTTATGCAAGGTTAGGTATCAAGTGCAACTAAGCGTACTGTGATTGTCTAGAAGCTTTCGCTCTTCGACATTGGTTCAGCTATTGCGACGCGCAATAACAAGTCTGCCTGTAAGCCGACCGTAATTTTGTGAGGGCCGAGAACAAAAATCAAGATCAACCCTTGGCGCGAGAGCTCCCCCCTTCACTCCGATCCCAGCCCTCTCTATCGTCCCACCTCATACCTCAAATGCCCCGTCCACCACGCCGCGTCCGAGGTGAAGCGGATGGCGAATAATCCTAGGCCGCAGACGAGCGCGGCCCAGAACAGCCAGGCCGGCAGGCGGCTCCGGGTGGCGATCAGGCCCGCGAGGATGCCCGCGTCGAACACCATCGACATGATCTGCTCGGGCCGCATCATGTATTCGTGCGCGGGCGTGAGCACCCGGAAGCCGAAGAAGAAAATCAGGAAGGCGGCGAAAACGAAGGGCATCTTCTCGCGCATGGAAATTCTCCCTCCCCGTCATCACCGGGCCGCAGTGTCCCGCGAGCGAAGCGAACGGGTGACGCTGCGAGACCCGGTGATCCATTAAAGACTGTCAGCGCGCCCGGAAAGCCATCATGGATTACCGGGTCTCGTCGCGCCAAGCGGCTCGCATCCGCTCGCCGGGCGCGACGGCCCGGTAATGACGTCTGTGGTGCACGAAAAAAGCCCGGGACAAGCCCGGGCTTAAGTAGGGATATCACGTCTAAGGGGAGAGAAACCCCTAAAACGCACGTCTTTGGTAGCAGGTTTCCCCGAAAAAGCGCCGGGGCGCGATGCCGCGCGGCAATCCGTCAATGCACGATCCTGTCGGCGAAATAGACGATGGTTTTCCGGTACAGCTCCGAGCGATTCCATTCGCGCATGGCCTGAAAATTCGCCGTGCCCTCGCCATAAGGCGCGCCGCGCTGCCAGCCGTTCTTGGCGAGCAAATTCGCGGTCGAGGCGAGCACATCCGCCGCCGAGTGGCGGAGGTCGACATGCCCGTTGCCGTCGGCGTCGACGCCATACTTGATGTAGGAGGACGGCAGAAACTGCGTCTGCCCGATCTCGCCCGCGAACGCGCCCACGAGGTCGCGGAGCGGCAAGTCCCCACGCTGGACGATTTTGAGCGCCGCAATGAGCTCCGTCTGGAAGAGCTCCGAGCGGCGGCAGTCATGCGCAAGCGTAGCGAGCGTGCGGATCACCGGGCGGCGGCCCATGTCAGCGGTGCCGAAATCGGTCTCCAGCCCCCACACCGCGAGCAGGATCTGCGGCGGCACGCCGTATTGCTGTTCGAGCCGTTTGAACAGCGCCGCGTGCTGCTGCAACCGCTTCTTCGCGCCGGCAATGCGGCCGGCGGTGACGCGCGTCCTGGCATAGTCCTCGAAGCTCTTGCGGAAGGTGCCGCGCTGGCGGTGGTCGAAATTGATCACCTCCTGGTCGAGCGTCACGCCCGCGAAGGCCTGGTTCACCACCGCGGGCGAAATGCCGGCGGCCTGCGCGTCGCGCGCCATCTGCGCAAGAAACGTGTTGAAGTCGCCGCCGCATTGCGCGCCGAGCGCGGGCGTGGCGGCAAGAATGAAGAGCAAGGCGGTGAAAACGCGCGCGGACATGGGAGACGAACCTCTTGGGGCGGAAAACAAATGATCGCACGCGGCGCACAACCGCTCAACGCCGCCCGCGGCAGGCCATTTCCGGCGGGTGCGACGATTGGCGCAGGCAAAATGCTGCGCCGCATGAAGGCCCGCGCCGCCGTCCCGATTAATTTCCTGCGGTCAATCGAAAGGGTCGGCTGTGCGAAAATTCCTGTTATTGGCCGCGATCAGTGCGGCCGTTTTCGGAGCAAATTTTGGTGCGGAAGCGGCGCCCGCGTGGAAGTGCAAAAATCGGCATTGCTTCTGGGTGGAAGGCTACACCGGCCCGGTGCCGGCTTACGCGCAGGCCTGGGGCCCGCCAAGCTGCCCCGGCGGCTATTACGTGCTGAGCCGCATCACCAAGTCGTGGCGCGAGGTCTGCCCCTAGCTTTCGAAGAAGGCTGGGGGGCGCTTGCGCTTATCGTTGTCATGCCGGCCTTGTCCCGGCCATGACGAGTTTCTGTCACGCGGCGAGCTTGTCGAATTCCTCGATCGTAACCGCCGGCGACGTGGTGAACGCGACGCCCGTCAATTTCGCGAGCGCCGCGGAGGTGGCCATCGCGCGCCCCGTATCCGGCAATTCGACGATCAGCATGAGATCGACGCCGCCGAGCATGGCGTAGCCGCCTTTCAGTTCGCCTCCGTGTTTCTTGATGAGCGCTTTCGCCTGCTCGGAACGCTTTGCGCTGATCCCTTTCAGGCCCTCGACCGTATATTTCCCGAACAAAACATAAGTGGCCATGACGACATCTCCTGTTGGCAAGAGAGTGCGTGCGATTATAGGCCGATCCGGCTTCTGAGACAGCGTGGCCCTACGCCCGCCACAGCGGCGGGTGTATAGTGCCTGAGGCAGTCAACCAGCCGGAACCGGACAAGGGAGGCAGCCCCATGCATTACAAGCCCAAGAACATCGCCGCGCTCCACATCGTCCTCGGCGGCTTGCCCGGTGGGATGCGGGTCGAGGTGGAACCGGACGTGAAGCTCTCGGCGAAGACGGTGAGCGAACTGCGGAACGCGACCGAGTGGCCGGAAAATCTCGCGATCACCACGCCGCCCGCGAACCTGACGGACAGTTGCGTCAAGGTGAGCAAGGCGCACGCGGCAACGCGCACGTCGCCGAAGGTGTGAAGCGGCGTTCGGCATGACAAGCGGCCTCATCCTTCGAGACGCCGCGCTATCGCGCGGCTCCTCAGGATGAGGGGGAAAGCCGTGCCCATATGGATAGAAAAGCCTCATGGTGAGGCGCGCCACGAAAGCAGCGCGTCTCGAACCATGAGGCTTTAAGCGCTTAGTTATCCAGGAACGAACGCAGTTTGCGCGACCGGCTCGGATGCTTGAGCTTCCGGAGCGCCTTCGCTTCGATCTGGCGGATGCGCTCGCGCGTCACCGAGAACTGCTGGCCGACTTCTTCCAAGGTGTGGTCGGTGTTCATGCCGATGCCGAAGCGCATGCGCAGCACGCGCTCCTCGCGCGGCGTGAGCGAAGCGAGCACGCGCGTCGTCGTTTCGCGCAGGTTCGACTGGATCGCGGCCTCGATCGGAAGCACCGCGTTCTTGTCCTCGATGAAATCGCCGAGGTGTGAGTCTTCCTCGTCGCCGATCGGCGTCTCGAGGGAGATCGGCTCCTTCGCGATCTTGAGCACTTTCCGCACCTTCTCGAGCGGCATGCCGAGCTTCTCGGAGAGCTCCTCCGGCGTCGGCTCGCGGCCGATTTCATGCAGCATCTGCCGCGAGGTGCGGACGATCTTGTTGATCGTCTCGATCATGTGCACCGGGATGCGGATGGTGCGCGCCTGGTCGGCGATCGAGCGCGTAATCGCCTGGCGGATCCACCATGTCGCGTAGGTCGAGAACTTGTAGCCGCGGCGATACTCGAACTTGTCGACCGCTTTCATGAGGCCGATGTTGCCTTCCTGGATCAGGTCGAGGAACTGCAGGCCGCGGTTCGTGTATTTTTTCGCGATGGAAATGACGAGGCGGAGGTTCGCTTCCACCATTTCCTTCTTCGCCTGCCGCGCCTCGCGCTCGCCCTTCTGCACGAAGTGGACGATGCGGCGAAATTCCTGAATCTCGAGGCCCGTCTCGGTGGCGAGGTTATGAATCTCGGTGCGGATCTGCTTGATGCGATCCTTCTCGTGCGCGACGAAGCCCTTCCAACCCTTCGAGCCGAGCTTGCCGACGCGCAACAGCCACTTCGGATCGAGCTCCGAACCCTGGTAGTTCTTCAGGAAATCCTCGCGCTCGACGCCGTGGCTTTCCGCGAGCCGCATCAGGCGGCCTTCGTGGCCGACGAGCCGGCGGTTGATGTCGTAGAGCATCTCGACCAGCGCATCGATGCGGCTCTGGTTAAGCGAGAGCGACTTCACGAGCGTGACCAGCTCGTCGCGCAATTTCTTGTAGCGGCGCTCTTGGCTCGGCGAGAGCGAGTCGTTCTTGAGCTTGAATTCGACGTTCTGGTCCTGAAGCTTGCGGAGCCGCTTGTAGGCGTCGGCGACGCGGTCGAAGGTCTCGACCACTTTCGGCTTCAGCTCCGCTTCCATGGAAGCGAGCGAAAGCGCATTCTCCATATCCTCTTCGTCCTCGTCGGGCTCGCCTTCGGGCTGGCCCGAGAGGCCGGGCCGCTCGGGGGGCGCGACCGGCGCGCGCTCGGCGGGCTCCGGCGGCGCCATCATGCCGTCGTCGGCGGCGGCGAGTTCCTGCTCGGTCTCGGGCGCGGCCGGCGCTTGCTTGGCTTCCGGCCCCGCGTAAGTCGCCTCTAAATCGATGATGTCGCGAAGCAGCACTTTCCCTTGCGCGAGCTCGTCGCGCCAGATGATGATCGCCTGGAAGGTGAGCGGGCTTTCGCACAGCCCCGCGATCATCGCCTCGCGGCCGGCCTCGATGCGCTTCGCGATCGCGAT
>JAJPHK010000130.1 GCA_021325315.1 Alphaproteobacteria bacterium | reverse complement strand
CCATAATGGCGGGCGCGCTCGACCGTGTCCTCGAGCGCGCGGTGGCGCGCGAGCAATCCCATCGCGTGTTCGAGATCCTTGTCCGCGCTCTCGCCCTTTTCCAGCGCGCGGCGCCAGAAAGTCCGCTCTTCCTCGTTGCCGCGCCGGAACGCGAGAATGACCGGCAGCGTGATTTTCCCTTCGCGAAAATCGTCGCCCGTATTCTTGCCGAGGCGCGCGCGGCTGCCGCCATAGTCGAGCGCGTCGTCTACGAGCTGAAATGCGATGCCGAGATTCATGCCGAACGAACGGCAGGCCGCCTCCTCCGGCTTCGGGCGCTCGGCGAGTACCGGGCCGACTTCGCAAGCCGCAGCGAATAGCTCGGCGGTCTTCGCGCGGATCACGGCGAGATATTCGTCCTCGGTGGTATCCAGATTTTTCGCGGCGGCGAGTTGCATCACTTCGCCTTCGGCAATCACGACGGCGGCGGTGGACAAAATTTCAAGCGCACGCATCGAGCCGACTTCCACCATCATGCGGAACGCCTGACCGAGCAGGAAATCGCCCACGAGCACGCTCGCCTCATTGCCCCACAGCATCCGCGCAGCGAGCTTGCCGCGGCGCATTTCGCTGTCGTCAACAACGTCGTCATGCAGAAGCGTCGCGGTATGCATGAACTCGACGGCGGCCGCGAGCCGGATATGCCCTTCGCCGCGATAGTCGGTGAGCGCCGCGGTCGAAAGCGTGAGCATGGGCCGAAGCCGTTTGCCGCCCGAGGAAATCAGGTGGTTCGCGACTTCCGGAATCATGGTGATTTCGGAGCCCGTGCGGCTCACGATCAGGTCGTTCACCCGCGTGAGATCGGCACGCACGAGGTTTGAAAGCCGCTCGATCGAGGGCTCGCCCGCGGGCTCAAAGGGAATAACGACGGCCACCAGCTAATCTCCCGTAAACCGCCTTAGCATAAAGAACGCGCCCGCAAAGCCGCAAGGCAATGAGCGGTTAACATCTTCGCAGCATTGCTTTTCCGGCCTAGATTGCGCAGAGGCGCGATTCAAAAAGAGGGATGTGATGCGCGCGTTGAAGGAGCAGGATACGCCGCCCGCCGTTTCGGCGCTCACGCGCCGCGTCGCGGTGCTCGTTCCTTGCTACAACGAGGAAGCGGCCATCGCGCAGGTGGTCGAGCAATTTCGCGCCGCCATTCCTGGCGCCGTCGTTCACGTCTACGACAACAACTCGAAGGACCGTACGCGCGAGGTAGCGCAGGCGGCCGGCGCGATCGTCGGCAACGAGGCGCGCCAGGGCAAGGGGCATGTCGTGCGCCGCATGTTCGCAGACGTAGAGGCCGACATTTATCTCCTCGTCGACGGCGATGCGACCTACGATGCGCCGAGCGCGCCGAAAATGATCGAGAAACTAATCGACGAAAATCTCGACATGGTGGTGGGCTGCCGCGTGGAGATGGGGCACGAGTCGTACCGGCGCGGGCATCGTTTCGGGAACCGGCTGTTCACGGGTTTCGTGGCGCATGTGTTCGGGCGCTCCTTTCACGACATCCTTTCCGGCTATCGGGTGTTCTCGCGGCGCTTCGTGAAGTCCTTTCCGGCGCTCTCGACCGGATTCGAAATCGAAACGGAGCTCACGGTGCATGCGCTCGAGCTCGGCATGCCGGTCGGCGAAGTGCAGACGCCCTATTTCGCGCGGCCCGAAGGCTCGGAATCGAAATTGAATACCTGGCGCGACGGCTTCCGGATTTTGTGGACGATTTTCAACCTCTATCGCGGCGAACGGCCGCTGCAATTCTTCGGTCTGCTTGCCGGCATTTTCGTGCTGCTTTCGGTGCTGCTCGCAACGCCTGTGGTCATTACCTATCTCGAACAGGGCACCGTGCCGCGGCTCCCCACCGCAATCCTCGCCATGGGCATGATGATGCTCGCGTTTCTCTCGCTCGCGTCGGGCCTGATCCTCGACACAGTCACGCGCGGACGGCGCGAGCTGAAGCGTCTCGCCTATCTTTCGCACCGCGCGCCTTTCGGCGTCGAGCGGCGCGCGGATTAGGTCGTGACTCTCCTTCTTCGCACCAATGATCTTGTTTTGATTTCGGCGGTCGAGGCGATTTTATCGGACGCGAAGATCGAATATCTCGTTGCCGACACGCATATGAGCGCAGTAGAAGGCTCCGTCGGCGCGATCCCCCGCCGTGTGATGGTCGAGACAAATGCGCTCGATCGCGCGCGGAAATTGCTGACCGAAGCGGGGCTCGGTCACGCGCTCGCCAAAAATTGAAGTGCGATGGAAACCACCGACGACTTTGTCCTCGGCGGCCGGTTGAAATTGTTACAGCCGGTCAAGGGGCATCGTGCCGGGCACGATGCGATCCTGCTCGCGGCGGCGGCATCTTTCGCGCAACACGCAATCGACCTCGGAGCCGGCGTCGGCACGGCCGGTCTCGCGCTCTTGGCGCGCGGCGCGGCGGAGCGAGTCACGCTCGTGGAAATCGATCCCGCGCTCGCGGCGCTGGCTAAAGAAAACGCGAAGCGAAACGGCTTTGAAGGGCGGACCGAAATCGTCACCGCGGATGCATTGAAACTCGCGCGCAAGGGCGGCGCAGATCGGCCCGCCGCCGCAAGCGCCGATCTCGTTCTGATGAACCCGCCTTTCAACGATCCGTCGCGCAAGAACCTCTCGCCCGACCACGCGCGCCGGCGCGCCCATAGCGCCGCCGACACCGACCTTGAACTGTGGATCGGCGCGGCGGAGCGGCTGCTTATGGCTAACGGAAGACTCGTTTTTATCCATCGGCCGGAATCGGCCGGGGCAATCCTGGCGGCGCTGAAGGGCCTCTTCGGGGCGACCGAGATCATCCCGATTTTTCCGCGCGAGGATGCTCCCGCGATCCGGCTGATCGTGCGCGCAATCAAGGGCCGCCGCACGCCGCCGGTTTTGCTCAGGGGCATCGTTCTGAACGATGCGAACAATCAGCCGAGCGACGCCGCGAGCAAAATCCTGCACGATGCCGGGCCACTTTCGCCCGCTTGAGGGAAGACGCGCGGCATCCTAAAAATCCTAAATGGCAATATCCAGGCTCATGCGTTTCCTGCGCGGCGCGCCGACGGTACCTGTCGTCCGCCTCACTGGCCCGATCGGGTTCTCCACGCCGCTCTCGCCCGGCATTACGCTCGCCACGACGGCAAGGCTTCTCGAACGCGCCTTCGCGGTGAAGAACGCGAAAGCGGTCGCGCTCGTGATCAACTCGCCGGGCGGCTCGGCGGTGCAATCGCATCTTGTTTATCAGCGCATCCGGATGCTGGCGGAGGAAAAGAAGAAAGAAGTGATCGCTTTCGTCGAGGACGTGGCGGCAAGCGGCGGCTACATGATTGCCTGCGCGGCCGACGAGATCGTCGTCGATCCCTCTTCCATCGTCGGCTCGATCGGCGTCGTTTCCGCGAGCTTCGGTTTCGACAAGACAATCAGGAAGCTCGGTATCGACCGGCGGGTGCACACGGCAGGCGAACGCAAAATGATCCTCGATCCGTTCCAGCCGGAAAAGCCGGACGACGTACGCCGCCTGAAGGCGCTGCAAAAAGACATCCATGAGCTATTCATCGCGCTCGTGAAGAAGAGCCGCGGCAAGAAACTGAAAGGCCCCGAAAAAACCTTGTTCTCCGGAGAATTTTGGGTGGGCGAGCAGGCGCTGAAATACGGGCTCGTCGACCGGATCGGAGAGATCAAGACCGTGCTGCGCGAGCGATACGGCAAGAAGGTCGAAACGCCCTTGATTTCGCCGCCGACGAGTTGGTTCTCCCGACGGGCGCCGGGTGTTGTATCGTTCGACGGGAACTGGGCGACGACACTGATTTCGGCGATCGAAGCGCGCGCACTGTGGTCGCGCTACGGATTATAGAGGTACGCCATGCCTCCTGCATTTCTCTGGGCTCTCGGCGCGATCGGCGCGGCGCTTGCCGCGAAGCTCTTGTCCGACGCGCATCGAAAGGCGAACGAGGATTTAGAAACGCTCCGGCGCGAGCCGAAGCCGGACGAGCGCGCGAATATCCCCACGCTGAAGCGCGATCCGGTCACAGGGCAGTACCGGCCACCGAGTTAATGACCGCGTCATGGCCGGGCTTGTCACCCAAGTCGGGCTTACCCGACTTGGGCTTTTAAATTGGCGAACTCGGGCTTGCCCGAGTTCGCATGCCATCCACGTCTTTTCTGAATACAATTGAAACAAGGCGTGGATGCCCGGCACAAGAGTCTACCCTTGGGCCGGCCGAAGGCCGGACCCGAGGGCCGGGCATGACAGTGTGTTGATTTAAGCTTGCGCGCTCCTTAGGGTCGCCGCGTTTTCACAGACCGGCCGCATGAACGATTCGACTCCCGCATCCCTTCGCCCCGAACGCTCGTTCCAGGGCCTGATCCTCGCGCTGCAGACCTTCTGGGCGGAGCAAGGCTGCGTGATCCTGCAGCCCTACGACATGGAGATGGGCGCGGGCACGTTTCATCCGGCGACGACTTTGCGCGCGCTCGGGCCAAAGCCGTGGAAGGCAGCCTATGTGCAGCCGTCGCGGCGACCAAAAGACGGCCGCTACGGCGAGAACCCGAACCGCTTGCAGCACTACTATCAGTTCCAGGTCATTCTGAAGCCGTCGCCCGCCGACATTCAGGAATTGTATCTGAAATCGCTCGAGCGGATCGGCATTGACCGCAAGACCCACGACATCCGTTTCGTCGAGGACGACTGGGAAAGTCCGACGCTCGGCGCGTGGGGGTTGGGCTGGGAGTGCTGGTGCGACGGCATGGAAGTTTCGCAGTTTACCTACTTCCAGCAGGTCGCCGGCTTCGAATGTTCGCCGGTGTCGGGCGAGCTCACTTACGGGCTCGAGCGGCTCGCGATGTATGTACAGGGCGTCGAGAACGTGTTCGATCTCAATTTCAACGGGCGCGACGGCAAAGAGAAGGTCACATACGGCGACGTGTACTTGCAGGCCGAGCAGGAGTACTCGCGCTACAACTTCGACGCCGCCGACACCGAAATGCTGTTCCGCCACTTCAAGGACGCCGAGCAGGAATGCCTGCGGCTTCTCAAAATCGGCGACAACGACGCGAAGCACGAGATGGCGCTTCCCGCCTACGACCAGTGCATCAAGGCGAGCCACGTCTTCAACTTGTTGGACGCACGCGGCGTGATCTCGGTGACCGAACGCCAGAGCTATATTCTGCGCGTACGCGATCTCGCGAAGGCTTGCGGCGCGGCGTGGCTGAAGACTTCGGGCGGCGGGACGTAACATGCCCGACCTTCTTCTCGAGCTTTACTCCGAGGAAATCCCCGCGCGCATGCAGCGCGAGGCGCAAGAGAACTTGCGCAAACTCGTCACCGACAAGCTGGTGGACGCGGGGCTGACTTACGAAGGTGCGAAAGCATTCTCGACGCCGCGGCGGCTCGCGCTCGCCGTGCACGGACTGCTCGCGAAATCGAAGGATGTGCGCGAGGAGAAGAAAGGTCCGCGCGTCGATGCGCCAGAGCGCGCGATCGAAGGCTTCGTGAAAAGCGCGGGGCTGAAGTCGATCAACGAGGCGAAAGTCCAGCAGGACAAGAAGGGCGACTTCTATATCGCCGTGATCGAGAAAAAGGGCCGCAAAGCGGAAGACGTGATTAAAGAAATCGTGCCGGAAGTCGTGCGCGGCTTCCCGTGGCCGAAGTCGATGCGCTGGGGATCGGGCGCGCTCAACTGGGTGAGGCCGCTGCACTCCATCGTCTGCACCTTCGGGCCGGAGACGGAGGAGCCGGAAGTCGTCCGCTTTGCAATCGATGGAGTCGATTCCGGCGATCATACCCGCGGCCATCCGGTGATGGCGCCGGGCCGCATTAAAGTGAAGCGGCTCGAGGATTACCTGCATTCGCTCGACAAGGCGAAAGTCGTCGCCGACCGCGACCGCCGGAAAGCGATGATCCTCGCCGACGCGAAGGATTTGGCGCTCGCGCAGGGGCTGGAACTCGTGGAGGACGAAGGTTTGCTCGAAGAAGTCGCGGGGCTTGTCGAATGGCCGGTCGTTCTTCTCGGCGAATTCGACAAAAGCTATCTCGACATTCCGCCGGAAGTGATCCGCGCCACGATCCGTGCGAACCAGAAATGCTTCGTGCTGCGCGATCCGAAAAGCACCTCGCCCTTCGAGACGCCCGCTGCGCGGGCTCCTCAGGGCGAGGTAAAAAAGAAGCCTCATCCTGAGGAGGCGCGAAGCGCCGTCTCGAAAGATGGGACGGGTGCGCTCGCTAACAAATTCATTCTCGTCTCCAATTTGGAAGCCAAGGATGGCGGCGCGGCGATCAAAGCGGGGAACGCCCGCGTCATCCGCGCGCGGCTTTCGGACGCAAAATTCTTCTGGGATCAGGACCGAAAGACCAAGCTGGAAGCGCGGCTGCCGAAATTTTCCGGAATCACGTTCCACGAGAAATTAGGAACGCAGGCGGAGCGGATCGAACGCATCGCGCGCTTGGCGAAGGAACTCGTGCCGATTGTGAAAGCCGATCCGGCCAAGGCCGAACGCGCGGCGCGGCTCGCGAAACTCGACCTCGTCACCGAGATGGTCGGTGAATTTCCCGAATTGCAGGGCCTGATGGGCAAATATTACGCGCTTGCCGAGGGCATCGAGCCCGAGATCGCCGCGGCGCTTGAAGAACATTACAAGCCGCAGGGGCCGAACGATCGCGTGCCCACCTCGCCGGTTTCCGTCGCAGTGGCGCTCGCGGACAAGATCGACACGCTTGTGGGTTTCTGGGCGATCGATGAAAAACCGACGGGATCGAAGGACCCTTACGCTCTGCGGAGAGCAGCGCTGGGGGTTATCCGCCTTGTTGTCGATAACAAGATTCGCCTGCCGCTTCTCGGAGCTTTCGCAAAAGCACGTAAGAATTTCAGTGAGGCGAACGACCTTCTCGCTTTCTTCGCTGACCGCCTGAAAGTACACCTGCGCGATCAGGGCGCGCGGCATGATCTCGTCGACGCTGTCTTTTCACTCGAAGGCCAGGACGATCTCCTGATGATCGTCCGCCGCGTCGAGGCGTTGGGCAAGTTCCTCAGCACCGACAACGGCAGAAACCTGCTTGCCGGCTACAAACGCGTGGCGAATATCGTCGGCATCGAGGAGAAGAAGGACAAGAAAAGCTATACCGGCGAACCGGATGCGAAGCTTCTTCAGCAGCCGGAGGAAAAGACCCTCGCGGACGCGATCCAAAAGGTCGAAGGCGAAGTCGCGGCTGCGCTGAAAAAAGAGGATTTCGAGGGCGCGATGGCCGCGATCTCGAAACTGCGCGCTCCCGTCGATTCCTTCTTCGACAAGGTAACCGTGAACGCCGACGACAAGGCACTCCGGGAAAACCGCCTGAAGTTACTCAACCGCATCCGCGCCGCGACGCGGACGGTGGCGGATTTCTCGAAGATCGGCGGATAATTCCCCCCTCACCCTTCGCGCGCCTTTGGCGCGCTCTTCCCTCTCCCCGCAAGCGGGGAGAGGGTGGCGAGCGGCAACGCCGCGAGCCGGGTGAGGAGCGCGGTCACACCCCCTTCAGCACGCATGCCGCCGCGAGCACGGCGTAGGCCACGATCGCGATCCAGAACTGATACGCGGTGAGATACGGAACCGAAACGAAGTGCCCGATCAGCGCAAGCACGGCGAGCGCAAGCGAAATCAGGAACACCATTTGCGTCGGAGCGTTCAGTCTCATGACGTCCCTCCTCCCCGGTTGGAAAGAAACGCCGCGAGTATGCGCCCGCCCCAGGCCGGAGAAACGGGAACCGGCGAATTGCGCCCGTTTTCCCCAAGCCTAGAGAACCGATCCGAGCGCCAGCACCACATAACCGCCGACCGCAAGCCAGAACGGGTAGTTCGAAATGAAGGGCACTGTTGCGAAATTGCCGACCATGGCAAGTACGAGGAACGCCAGCGCAATGAGAAACACCGGCTGGCTGGGCGTTTTGAGCTTGATCATGGGCGTCCCTCATTTCGGCGGAAATCACTTCCATCTTCATAGACGAAAAACACACAGCGCTGAATGCGGCGTTGCGGCATCGCGCTGCAAGAGCTAAGCATCCCGCACCCTCACCTCAAAACTCTCTTCCGGAAGCAGTCATGGCGAAATGGGTTTACAGCTTTGGCGACGGCAAGGCCGAAGGCAAAGCGAAGATGCGGAATCTTTTGGGCGGCAAGGGCGCGAACCTTGCCGAAATGTCCAATCTCGGCCTCCCGGTTCCGCCCGGCTTTACGATCACCACCGCCGTCTGCACGCATTTTTACGAAAACAAGAAGAGTTATCCGAAGGATCTGAAGAAGCAGGTCGAGAAGGGCCTCGCACATATCGCCAAGATCACCGGCAAGAAGTTCGGCGACCGGAAAAATCCCCTGCTCGTCTCGGTGCGCTCCGGCGCGCGCGCCTCGATGCCGGGGATGATGGATACGGTCCTGAACCTCGGCCTCAACGACGAGACGGTGGAAGCGCTCGCGAAGAATTCCAACGATCGCCGCTTCGCCTATGACAGCTATCGCCGCTTCATCCAGATGTATTCCGACGTGGTGCTCGGCGTCGACGGCCACGACTTCGAAGAGATCCTAGGCGGCTACAAGGACGAACGCGGGCTCGATCTCGACACCGAGCTCTCCGCCGACGACTGGACAGAAGTGATCAAGCGCTACAAGGCGCGCGTCGAGGAGGAAACCGGCAAGCCCTTCCCGCAAAATCCGAACGAACAGCTGTGGGGCGCGATCGGCGCCGTGTTCGGAAGCTGGATGACCGCGCGCGCCGTCACCTACCGCAGGCTCCACAACATCCCCGAAAGCTGGGGCACTGCCGTGAACGTGCAGGCCATGGTGTTCGGCAACCAGGGCGACGATTGCGCGACCGGCGTCGCGTTCACACGCAATCCGTCGACCGGCGAGAAGCGGCTCTACGGCGAGTTCCTCATCAATGCGCAGGGCGAGGACGTGGTCGCCGGCATCCGCACGCCGCAGGAAATTACCGAAGCCGCGCGGGTCGAGGCAGGCTCCGACAAGCCTTCGATGGAAAAGGCGCTTCCGGTCGCGTTCAAGGAACTTTCGCGCATCTACCAGAAGTTGGAAAAGCACTATCGCGACATGCAGGATCTCGAATTCACCGTCGAGAAGGGCAAGCTCTGGATGCTGCAGACCCGCTCGGGCAAGCGCACGGCAAAAGCCGCGCTCAAGATCGCGGTCGAGATGGCGAAGGAGAAAATGATCTCGAAGGACGAAGCCGTAGCACGGATCGATCCGGCTTCGCTCGAACAGCTGCTGCATCCGACGATCGATCCGAAGGCCGAGCGCAAGGTGATCGCGACCGGCCTCCCCGCTTCGCCAGGCGCGGCTTCGGGCGAGATCGTGTTTTCCGCCGACGAGGCGGAACAGCTCAAGGGTCAGGGCAAGAAGGTCATCCTCGTGCGCGTCGAAACGAGCCCCGAGGACATTCACGGCATGCACGCAGCGCAGGGAATTCTCACGACACGCGGCGGCATGACCTCGCACGCGGCGGTGGTCGCTCGCGGTATGGGCAAGCCCTGCGTCTCCGGCGCGGGCATGCTGCGGATCGATTACACGAAAGGCACGATGCAGGCCGGTCCGCATGTGCTGAGAGCGGGCGACGTCATCACCATCGACGGCGCCAAGGGCCAGGTGCTCCTGGGCGAAGCCAAGATGATCGAGCCGGAATTATCCGGCGAGTTCGCGACGCTGATGGGCTGGGCCGACGCCAAGCGCAAGCTCGGCGTGCGCGCGAATGCCGACACGCCCGCCGACGCGCGCATGGCGCGCAATTTCGGCGCCGAAGGCATCGGCCTCTGCCGCACCGAGCACATGTTCTTCGACGAAGACCGCATCCTCGCCGTGCGCGAGATGATCCTCGCCGATGACGAGCAAGGCCGCCGCGCCGCACTCGCAAAACTCCTCCCGGTGCAACGTCAGGATTTCGTCGAGCTCTTCGAAATCATGCAGGGGCTGCCGGTCACGATTCGTCTTCTCGACCCGCCGCTGCACGAATTCCTGCCGCACACCGACGCGGAGATTCTGGAAGTCGCACAATCGACCGGCGTTTCCGCGGAAAAACTGAAACATCGCGCGCAGGAGCTTTCCGAATTCAACCCGATGCTCGGATTCCGCGGCTGCAGAATCGCGATCGCCTTCCCGGAAATAGCCGAGATGCAGGCGCGCGCCATCTTTGAGGCGGCGGTCGAGGCCGCAAGGCGCACCAAAAAACCGGTCGTGCCGGAAGTCATGGTGCCCTTGATCGCGACCAAGGTTGAATTCGATCTCGTGAAGGCGCGTATCGATGCGATGGCCGAAGCCGTGATGAACGAGACCGGCTCGAAGATCAAATATCAGGTTGGCACCATGATCGAATTGCCGCGCGCGGCCTTGCGAGCGGCCGAGATCGCGGAAGCCGCCGAATTCTTCTCGTTCGGAACGAACGACCCTACGCAGACGACTTTCGGCATCTCGCGCGACGATGCCGCGAGCTTCCTCGGCGCCTATACGTCGAAAGGAATTCTTCCAATCGATCCGTTCGTCTCGATCGACCAAGAAGGTGTAGGCGAGCTCGTAAAGATCGGGCTCGAGCGCGGGCGCAAAGTGCGGAAGAATCTGAAAATCGGCATCTGCGGCGAGCATGGCGGCGATCCCGCCTCGGTCGCCTTCTGCGCGGCGGCGAAACTCGACTACGTCTCTTGCTCGCCCTTCCGCGTACCGATTGCACGCCTTGCTGCGGCGCAAGCGGCGCTCGGTAAATCGCTCGCGACGACTGCGTAGCAAAAGGGCCTACGAAAGAATTAGAAGCGCTGCCGCCGGTTCTGCCGCCGCACGATTGTGCAATCGCGCAAGCGCTTCGAATTCCGCACCGCACGATTCCGCACTGCGCCGAAATATCGCCGCGACATTTTGCCTTTTGAGATAGCGGGCGTTAGTGTCGCAGCCGGATGAAAGCGGCGGCAAGCCGCAAAAACAAAATATCCCTTGGTTCGCAGGGTGGGGAAACAGCCAATGAACGAAACGCCAAAGCTCACCTCCGAAGGTGGGCCGACAGACACTAGCGTTATCTCCGAAGAGCAGCTGAAGAAGGCCGAGGCCTTCATCGAGGAAGAAGAAGGTGCAGCCAACCGGCTCTCGGGCTGGGCGGGCACGATCGTGACGACGATCGCCGTCGTCATGACGCTCTTCCACCTCTATGCCGCCTACGACATCGTGCCGACGCAGGAGCTCCGCTACATCCATGTCGGCTTCGTGATGATGCTCTGCTTCCTCCTGTTCCCGATGGCGCAGCGCTTCCGCAACAAGATCCGCTGGTGGGACATCCTGATCGGGCTTACGGCGGTTGGCATCCTGATTTACGCGTTGCAGGGAGGCGACGATTTCCTCGACCGCGCCGCGGTGCCGAACCAGACAGACACCGTCCTCGGCGTGATCTTCATCGTCATTCTTCTGGAAGCGACGCGGCGCACGACCGGCATTATCGTGCCGATCATCTGCGTGCTGTTCATCCTCTACGCGATATTCGGGCCCTATCTTCCGGCGCCCTGGACGCACCGTTCCTATGATTTCTCGCGCATTGTCGGGCATCTATTCATCACGTTAGAGGGCATTTTCGGCTCGCCCGTCGACGTTTCCGCGACGCTGATCATCCTGTTCACGATTTACGGCGCATTTCTCTCGAATTCGGGCGCGGGAAAATTCTTCATCGATTTCTCGCTCGGCGTCCTCGGCAACAAGCCGAACAGCGCGGGGCGCACCGTGGTGATGTCGTCGTTCCTGCTCGGCGGGCCTTCCGGCTCCGGTGTCGCAACCACCGTCACGATCGGCGCCGTGGCCTATCCGATGATGGCGCGCGCGGGTTTCGAGAAAAACGCGGCGGGCGGCCTGCTTGCCGCAGGCGGCCTCGGCGCGATTCTGTCGCCGCCGGTCCTGGGCGCCGCTGCTTTCATCATCGCCGAGTTCCTGAAGATCAGCTATCTCGACGTGATCTGGATGGCGACCATCCCGACCTGTCTCTACTATTTCTCGCTCCTCATCATGGTCGAGCTCGACGCGAAGCGCTTCGGTGCGCGCATGGTGCCGTACACGCCGGAGATGGCGCTCGGTGCGATGTGCCGGCGCTACTGGTTCCACTTCTCGTCGCTCATCATGATCATCGCGTTCATGTTGATGGGCTATTCGTCGACGCTCGCAGTATTCTGGTCGACGGTTCTCGTTTTCCTGACGAGTTTCCTCACGCCCGAAACCGCGTTGTGGCCGAGAAAGCTGATCAAGACGCTCGCCGACGGCTCGATCGGCGTGCTCACCGCGGCCACGACCTGCGCCTCCGCCGGCATCATCGTCGGCATCGTGACGCTCACGGGCCTCGGCCTCAAATTCTCGTCGATCGTGATCGACTATGCCGGCGGTAGCTTGCTGCTCACCGCGATTTACACTTCGCTCATCGTCTGGGTGATCGGCCTCGCGGTGCCGGTGACGGCGTCCTACATCATCTGCGCCGTGATCGCGGCACCCGCACTTACGAAACTCGGCGTTCCCGATTTCGCCGCGCATATGTTCATCTTCTACTACGCGGTGCTCTCGGAAGTTTCGCCGCCGACGGCGCTCTCGCCGTTCGCGGCCGCGGCGATCACCGGCGGCGACCCATATAAGACGACCATGCAAGCGTGGAAGTACACGCTGCCCGCTTTCCTCGTTCCGTTCGTTTTCGTGCTCGATCCGGACGGAGTTGGCCTATTGATGAAAATTCCGGCGGGCGGATCGGTCTGGAGCATCGTCTGGATCACGGCCAAGGCGGCGATCGGCCTCGCGGCGCTCGGTGTCGCGGCGCAGAACTGGGCGCTGCATCGCACGGCAATGCCCGAGCGCGTGATGTGGCTGTTTGCAGGTCTGCTGCTCGTTTTCCCGAGTCTCCTGGAAGCGTTAGCGGAGGCGATCACCGGCTACAACCTGCCGTCGCCTGCGCCGCTTGGACTGGCGATCACGGCGGCATTGCTGCTAAAGCAGAAGTATTGGCATACTCCGCTAAAAGAAGTGAGCCAATAAGGGAGGATTATCGATGAATAAATTCACCAAAGTCGTGGCGGCCGCCGCGCTGCTGCTGGGCGGCGGATTGCTTGCCGCCAGCGCCCAGCAGAAGACGATGGCGATCGGCACCGGCGGCACCGGCGGCGTCTACTACCCGCTCGGCGGCGGCCTCGCGAACGTGATCTCGAAATATATGGGCGTGCAGGCGACTGCCGAAGTCACCGGCGGCTCGGTCGACAATCTGAAGCTCATCGGCGCCGAGAAAAGCGAGGTCGGCTTCACCATGGCCGACGCGGCGCTCGACGCCTACAAGGGCGAAGACAAATTCAAGAGCGGAAAGATTCCGCTCCGCGCCCTCATGGTCCTTTATCCGAACCGCATGCATGTCGTGACGATCGACGGCACGGGCATCGAGAAGATGGAGGACCTGAAAGGCAAACGCGTTTCCACCGGTTCGCCGGGGAGCGCCACCGAAGTGATGGCCTTCCGTCTGATCGAAGCCGCAGGACTCGACAAGGACAAGGATATGAAGCGCGAACGGCTCGGCGCCGCCGAGTCCGTCAACGCCATCAAGGACCGCAAGATCGACGCCTTCTTCTGGGTTGGCGGCATCCCGACTTCGGCGGTGACCGACCTTGCCGCGACGCCGGGCGTGAAGCTGAAGCTCGTCGATCACGCTGCGTATGTCGACAAGATGAACCAGAAGTACGGCAATCTCTATTCCAAGGGCATCATCAAGGCCGGCTCGTATCCGGGCCAGGACAAGGACAACGCCAATGCCGACGTCTGGAATATTCTTGTCACCAACGACAAGATGAGCGACCAGACCGCCTACGATCTCGTAAAGCTGATTATGGATCACAAGCCGGAGCTCGTCGCCGTGCACCGGGAGGCGAACAGCTTCCAGCTGGAAAACCAGAAGGCGTCGAATTCGCCGGTGCCGTTTCATCCAGGCGCGATCAAATATTACAAAGAGAAGGGCTTGAGTTTCTGAGCACTCGCGGCATGATCTTCAAAGGCCCCGCTCCGGCGGGGCTTTTTCTTGGCCGCCTTTGCGATCGTGTTTTTCACCGAATCGCCCGCACGGCTTTTTTAAGGCGATGCGCAAAAACTCTTTTATTTCCTTGCCCTGAAACCGCCACGGGCCCCGTTAACCTGAAAGCAAGGTTAAGCCAGCGATAACTTTGAACGCGTTGCTCTCCAATCCGGGGAGGAGTGGAGAGCGTCTGGTTTGTACTGCGTAATGGTGGGGTGAGCGTTCAATGGTTGCGTTGCGTATGCTGCGGCATCGCTTTGCCGCTCAGTTCGGATTTGTGCTCGCGCTTTATGCGGCCATGCCCGGCCAGATCGCCCAGCAGGATCTCGCAAGCCTTCTCACCTTTCATTCTCCTCTGCCGCAGGGTCACGGCATTTTCCTTTCCTTCTCCGCGCTCAAGATGGCGACCTTCTCGCTGCCGCGGCCTGCGGCTTTCGCGATTCCCGATTTGCCGGAAGGCTTGCGGCCGCGTGAGGTTCGCGCCGACGATTCCGAAATTACCGGCTCGATCTCAAATGCTTCGGTCGGCCGCTCTTTTCCGCTGTCCGACGCGAGCGAATACGAGGAGCCGCAAACCACCGTCATCAATCGCGCGGCCAAGGGCGACCGTTTGACGAAGCCGGTTCAGGTCGCGGCGGTGGCCGCGCGCACGGTTTCGCTCTCGAACAATGACGCGGCGACCGCGATCCGCCAGGATCTGCCGCCTCTCGAAAACGCCCCGCAAGCGGCCGAAGAAAACGAGCCGCGCGCCGATCATGCCGGTACGCTCGCGAAACTTTCCGAGCCGATCGCGCCGATGAGCGGAACAATGATTCATATCGGCGGGCTCTTCTTCAATAACGATGCGGCCGTGCTGCCGGCGCTTCCCTTCCAGCATCGCGAAGTCGTGCTCGCTTCGCTCGGGGCGCTTCCCGACGCGGGCTCGACAACGCTTGCGAGCAAGGGTCTTGTCACCGGCGACGAAGCGCAGCCCCGGAGCCCCGCCGAGCGGCTCGGCCTCAAGGGCGCGGCGCTCGCGAAAGCGCAGAAGTGCCTCGCCGACGCGATCTATTTCGAAAGCCGCGGCGAAGTGAAGAAGGGTCAGATCGCGGTCGCGCAGGTCGTCATCAACCGCGCCTTCTCCGGCTTCTATCCGAGCGACATTTGCGGCGTCGTCTATCAGAACGCCAATCGCTATCTCGCTTGCCAGTTCACCTTCGCCTGCGAAGGCAAGAAGCTCATTGTCGACGAGCCCGACATGTGGAAGCAGGCGACGGAAATTTCCCGTGACATGCTCGACGGCAAGCTGTGGCTCGACGAGATCGGCAAGGCGACGCATTACCATGCCTACTGGGTGCATCCGATCTGGGTGCGCGAGATGCGGAAGATCGACCGAATCGGCGTGCATACCTTCTACCGTCCGCGCGCCTGGGAAGGCTGATCGCAGCCAGCCGCTCTCCTTCTTGTGATCGCTTGTTGATCGGCGGCACTTTTTTCCCGGGATAGATTGAACGGAATCTTTCGTCATCGGGAGAACACTCATGCGCCGACTGCTGCTTGCCGCTTTCGCCTTTTTCACCCTCGCCAGCGCCGCCCTCGCCTTTTCGGGCTTTGCTCCCTATGACAAGGCGAAGTTCGACTCACTCGTGCAATCGGGCGCGCCGGTAATCGCGCATGTGCACGCGACCTGGTGCTCGACCTGCAAGCGGCAGGAAACGATCCTGAACGATATGCTGAAGGATCCGCGCTATTCCAAAATTCAAGCAGTGCGCGTCGATTACGACAAGGACACGGAATTCCAGAAAGCGAACAAGGTGACGAGCCGCGCCACCATCCTCGTCTTCAAGGGCGGCAAGGAAGTTTCGCGGCTTGCGCTCGACACCGACCCCGCGCATATCAAGCGCACGGTCGACTCCGCCCTCTGACGCCGGATGGACGCGCTTTTCCTCGCGTTCCTCGCGGGCGCGCTCACCACGATCAATCCCTGCGTTCTGCCGCTTCTGCCCATTGTGTTCGCGTCGGCGCTTGCGAGCGGAAGATTCGGACCCGCGGCACTGGCCGCAGGGCTGGTCGCAAGCTTCACCCTTGTGGGCGTAGCGGTCGCGGCAGGCGGCAGTTTCCTCGGCCTCGACGAGCGTATGCTGCGCATTATCGCGGCCGTGCTGTTCGCCTTGATCGGGATTGCGCTCGCCGTTCCCGTATTCGAGCGGCAATTTTCGGCGCTGTTCGCGCGTGTGGGATCCGGAAGCGCTGAGCTTGCGAGCCGCGCGAGCGGCTTCGGCATAGCGGGTCAATTCGCGGTCGGGCTTTTGCTCGGCGCGGTGTGGTCGCCCTGTTCGGGCCCCACGCTCGGCGCCGCTATTGCGCTTGCAGCGCAGGCAGGCGGCGTGCCGCAAGCCGCACTCTGGCTTTTCGTGTTCGGCCTCGGCGCCGCGAGCATTCTTATCCTGCTCGCTTTCGGCTCGCGCGCGATCGTCGCGGAGCGGCGAGCACGGCTCGCCAAAATCGCGCCGTATGCGAAACAAATCGCGGGCGCGCTGTTTCTTATGCTCGGCGTTTCGATCCTCACGGGATTTGACAAGCTGCTCGAAGCGACGCTGGTCGATCTTGCGCCCGACTGGCTCGTGAATCTCACCACCCGGTTCTGATTTATTTCGGCCGCGCTTCGTGCAGCCCCGCGTCCGGCTGCGGCAATTTTCCGGCGCGGCGCAATTTCACCGCCTCGATCAGCGCGCGCGCCGCCGTCCGCACGTCCTGCTGAAAGGACTTGTCGTCGTCGAGATCGTCGTGGCTCGTCGCGTAAGGCGTGAGATAGCCGACATACTGGTCGATCAGAGCGTGGCTGCCAGCCGGCGTAAGGCCCATATCGCGAAGCCAATCGGTGAGGATGCGCCGCAGGTTCTCGGTTCCGGCGGCGTCGCCGTGAACGATAACGGAAAAGACGCGGCCCGCGAGATGGCGCGGATAAGGCCATCCCTTCAACTCTAGCTCTTTTGCCGCCTTCGGATCCTTGCCGTGGGTCGCGGTCGGATCGGGGTTGCCGCCGTCGGCGCAAACGAGGCGGTCGATCATCAGCTTCAAGGAGCTCGGCGCCTGGTACCAGTTCACCGGACAGACGATCATGATGCCGTGGGCAGCGACCCACATCGGATAGATTTCCGCCATCCAGTCGTTCACCTGCCCGAGCGCATGGTTCGGATAGCAGGAGCACGGCCAGTGGCAGAGCGGTTGCGCTGTCGAAACGCAAGCCTTGCAGGGATAAATGATGCGGCCATATTGCGAGGCGAGCAGGCTCAAATCGAGGAAATCGATATCGAAACCGCGCTCTTTCCGGATGACGTCGATCGCGATCTGCGTGAGGCGAAACGTCTTCGACATTTCACCGGGGCAGGTCTGGTCCGAGCGCGACGAGCCGTTGATGACGAGAATGCGCGGGCGCGTTTTCGGATCGCTGTGCTTCTTCTCCGCCGCAATCACGGCTTCGCGGCTCGCGCGCCACTCGTCGGGGAGCTCGTATTTCGGATCGTGAAAGCCCTTGCCGGCCGGGCGCGTGCGCGGGCTCTTGTGATAATCGTCGTAAACGAACCAGGCCTTGTCGATGATAGTGTCGATCTCGGGCATGTTGTCGAACACCGGATCGTAGAATCGCTCCTTGAGGCGCCGGGTGAATTCCGCTTTCGAGAGCTGCACATCCGGCATGCCCGTACGGACCTTGATGCGCTTTTTCATGAAAAGCCTCCCCCCGTGGATCTCCGGAATGTCGCACGGTTCGGACACGGGCGCATCTCACGGCTTCGTCGGCAGATACCCCTCGGCGCTCCCGGCGGCGTGATCGGCGCTTTTATCGTGTGGTGGTCGCCGTATTGTTATTCGTAAACAGCGAGAACGGATTGTTCTGCTTCGGCGGCTGCTTCGCGCGATGCCGGACATGGCGAACCGGCTTCTTCTTTTTTTCCTCGGCTTTTTTCGCCGCCTCGGCTGGCGCGGCGCTTTCCTGCTGCGCCTTGTCTTCTTCAATCAACGACGTGATGCTCTGCTTTTTCGCCGAGAGCTGCGGTGTGGGTTTCCCTTTTTCTTTAGCGGCCTTTGCCGGCGCAAGCGGCGCTGGCTCAGATTTGGCCTCTAGCTCGGGCGCCGCTTCCGGGATCGTGCCGGTCACTTCCGGCTTTGCTCCCTCCAAAACCGGCAAGGGCCTGCTCTTCGGCAAGCCGGGGCCTGCCAGCCCCGGCCCTTCATTACGGGCATAACCGGCCGGTACCTTGAATGGCGAGCGCGAGGACGCAATCAAGCCAACCCCGGCGGCCACGAACAACAGGGTCGCCAGACATGCGGCCAATACGACCCGCAGATCGAATAGCATCAGAACGCCTCTGATTTTCACGCGTCCGAATGCTGGCGAATCGGCCGCGCTGTCCATGGTCGCGGCCCGCCATATTTTTTGCAAGATCAATCCGGCCGCACGGCGGACTTTTCAAGCACATGATTCGCCGAAGCTGCAGGGGCGTGGAACCCGTTTCGCCGATGCGGCTACTGGTTGTTTTTCGACGCAGATCCCTTGATTGCCTTTCACCGCTTCCTGGCATTGCTCCATCGTCCGATAGAGGCAGCTCGGCTTTCCGGCGCTGCTGGTGCCGTTTTTCATCTCGGCGCAATAACGGCCTTCCTGCTGCGCCGAGGCCGGGAGCGAACCTGCGAGCAGCGCGCCGAAAGCGGCGGCTGCGATGATCGTGGTACGCATTTTTCTCTCGCCATTCGTAAAGCGCTATGCAAAAAATCGCGACCAGCTCCGCTTACAAAACGGCACGCTTTTTGTTTAATTGCCGAGGGTGCGCAGAGAGTCGGCTGGGAACCTACGCCGCGTTCGCGCGTTCGGAAGCAGCTTGTTGTGAAACATTTTAATTTCATGCGAGGGATACCATGACGCTTTCGGCTGAAAGTCTTCTCATTATTCTTCTGGTTGGCGCGATCGCGGGCTGGATCGCAGGGCTGATCGTAAAGGGCACCGGCTTCGGTCTTGTCGCCGATATCGCGCTCGGCATCGTCGGCGCGTTTATCGGAAGCTGGCTGTTGCCGAAGCTAGGCATTCGGATTGGCACGGGCCTTGTCGCGCAGATCATCGTTGCGGTGATCGGCGCGCTTATTCTTCTGCTCATCCTCGGACTATTCGCGCGGCGAGGCGCGGTGGGCCACGGTGTTGGCGGGGGAATCAGGGTCGGCTTTGTCCTGACTCCGCCTAGTTACGTGATTTTTCTGATCTCCGTGATTGTCGCGATTATCGCGGCTCTTGCGGCCCACGGCGGGGTACGGATTCCGATCTCAGGCCTCAGCGCCTTCGGCCTGATGACCATCGCCTATGTGCTCCTCGTCATCGGCGTGGTGTTTCGAGGGCTTTAGCACTGGCGGAATCCGAAACGGTCCCGTTCGCTTGACTTCTCTCGCCGAGCGGGTTCATTGCACAGAGCTGCGTGTTTTCGCAGCGAAAGGAATATCATGCCCGACGAAGGCCCTAGTCGAATATTGAAGCCGGTAGCGGCGCGGATGGCCTGATCGAGGATCGGCTCACCCCTGTCCGGCCGGCGGATTTCAGGTGAGCCATGCAGGAAACGCTTCTCTCCGACGACGCCGTGCGCGATCCCGCCGCGATCGCCGCTCAACTCGCCGCCAAAAAATACGCCGCCGACATCGTCGAGGCGCTCAATCAGCTCGAGCCGCAGGACGCGGCAAGCGTGCTTGGCCGGCTTCCCGCCGAACGCGCGGTCGAGCTGTTCGAAGAGCAGGAGCTGAACGACCCGGCGGGGCTGATTACGCAAATCCCCGAAGAACAGGCGAAGGCCGTGCTCAACGGCCTTTCCGCCGACCGCGCGACCGACATTTTCCAGCAGCTTCCGCCCGTCGACCGCACGCGGCTCCTGTCCCTGCTCGCGCCGGAAAACCGCGGGCCGATCGAAAGCCTGCTCATCTACCCGCCGAATACCGCGGGTGCGCTGATGACCACCGAATTCGTGAGCGTACCCTCAACCTGGACGATCGGGCAGACGCTGCAGCATGTCCGCGTGGTTGAGCACACACGCGAGACGATTTACGCGATTTACGTTCTCGATCCCTACCGGCGCACGCTGCAACAGGTCGTGACGCTGCGCCGGCTGGTGGCGGGCGATCCGAACGCCTCGATCGTTTCCGTCGGACGCGACCCGATCACCACGAAGCCGCTGGTCGACCGCGAGGATGTAGCGCGCATCATCACAAAATACGACCTCCTCGCAGTGCCCGTCGTCGACGACAAGAACCACGTGCTCGGCATCGTCACCGTCGACGACATCATCGACGCGATTATCGAAGAAGGCACCGAGGACGTGCAAAAATTCGGCGGCGTCGAGGCGATGGACGAGCCTTATTTGCACATCGGCTTTTTCGAGATGATCAAAAAGCGCGCGGGCTGGCTCTCCGTCCTGTTCCTGAGCGAGATGCTCACCGCAAGCGCCATGCAGCATTTTTCAGACGAGCTGGAAAAAGCCGTGGTGCTCACCCTTTTCATCCCGCTCATCATGAGCTCGGGCGGCAATTCCGGATCGCAAGCAACTTCGCTCCTGATCCGCTCGCTGGCGCTCCGCGACGTGAAGCTCTCCGACTGGTGGCGGGTGATCCTGCGCGAGCTGCCCATGGGGCTGGTGCTGGGCGCGATTCTCGGAATCATCGGCACAATCCGTATTGCGGTCTGGCAGGAGGCCGGCCTCTTCGATTACGGCGAGCACTGGCGGCTGATCGCGGCCACCGTGGCGGGCGCGCTCGTCGGCATCGTCACCTTCGGCTCGCTCGTGGGCGCGATGCTGCCTTTCGTTTTGAAACGCCTCGGCTTCGACCCTGCAAGCGCGTCGGCTCCGTTCGTCGCAACGCTGGTCGACGTTTCCGGGCTCGTGATCTATTTCACGGTTGCGCTGATTTTCCTGAAGGGGACGCTGCTCTAGCGCGCAAGTCGCTCGGCAACGCCGGCAATTTCATCTGCCAGACAATGTCGGCCGCCTGCTCGGCATCGATTTCCTTCAGGCCGATCTGGATCGCGTCATAGCCGGCGCGGGGCGCCGCGGAATATGTGCCGAAGATCCGGTCCCAGAACGAAAACACCTGGCCGTAGTTACTGTCGGTGTGCGGCTGGTAGGCCGTGTGATGCAGGCAATGCATGTTGGGCGTCACGAAAACCCATCGCAGCCGACGATCAATCTTCTCCGGCAGGCGCAGATTCGCGTGCACGAAGATATTGCTCAAGGTTTCCGCGAGATCGTAGGCGGCGACCATCCAGGGATCGAGGCCGAAAATGACGGCCCATGGCACGGTCACGCAAAGCAGCGCGAGCAATTCAAGCGGGTGATGACGCAGGCTCGTCGAAACGTCGAGATACGTGTCGCAATGGTGGATGCGGTGAAAGCGCCAAAGCGTCCGCACCTTGTGTTCCGTGACGTGAAAGAGATAACCGGCAAGACTGCCGAGCAGAAGCGTGGCTGGCGCCGCGAGCCAGAACGGCGCGTGCCAGACATTCAGAAGGCCGATGCCGTTCGATTTCGCCCATTGCGCGGCGAGGATGGCCGTCACCGGCACGATCATCGCCAGCCCGAAGTTGAAAATGCCGATGCCGAAATTCGTCGGCCAGCGATCATGCCGCCGCGCGTCCGCGCGGAAAGCCGGAAGCTTCCACTCGATCACCGCAAAGAGCGCGAGGCAGAGCAAATAGGCGACAAACCCCACGTTTTCGCCGTTCGTGCGCAACCACTCCACCATTCGATCACTATACCACCTTCCCAGAGCTGCGGATTCTCCGCCCGCTCGCGTTCACCCGCCGAATCGCACTTCGGGCAAAGCTGCGCGCCCACGACTGCGGCGGGCGGACTCGGCCGAGTCGGATCTCGACAATCCAGCATTCACGCCATTCCTGCGCGGTCATCCACCTTCGGATACCGCCGCTGTGTTATTCCGCCCACACCTTAAATTTATTCCGTGCATACCGTCTCGGCGGAAGGACGCATTTGCTAGAGTTGTATTTTCGAAGATCAATAGCGTGAATTGCGTTCACCGGAAAACACTCTACCAACGCGCCGTAGCAAGAAAGCAAAAAGGAGTGCGTCGATGAAAGCTTCTCGTCTCGTGAGTCTGGCCGCGAGCGCATTGCTCGCTGTTTCGACTGTCACCGCCGACGCGGGCACGGCGCGAGTTCCCCCGCACACTAGTAGCGGCCACGGCACAGCGACTGGGGTATGGATCATCTTCGGCTGCGCGGGCTCGATCATCCTCGCGGCTTGGGTGAAGAATGT
>JAJPHK010000078.1 GCA_021325315.1 Alphaproteobacteria bacterium | reverse complement strand
GGCAGAGGCGGATTTTTGTCCGGCTGGCCCGGATTGCCGGGATTGGCGGGGTCGCTCATCGCTCACTCTCCAAATGATCGGTGCGTTCCTTGCGGCCGAGATAGCGGCTCACCGCCTCGGCGATACGGTTTTCGATGGCAGCGCGGTCGCGGAGCACGCCGCCGTCGGCCCATTCGATGCGGCAATCGTCGGGACCGAGATCGGGATCGGGCAATAGAACGAGCCGCCCGGTATAGCCGCGCTCGTCGGCGAGCCTGAGCAAATGCGCGCTCGCTTCGTCGACAAGCTGCTTCGGAAGGCGAACGGCGACATGCGGCGCCGAGCGGAGTTCGCCGAAGACATCGATCACGAGGCGTTCGATTTCGGCGAGCGGTTCGCGCTCGATCAGGGCGGGGGCGAGTTTCCGCGCTACCGAAACCGCGACTTCGACGGCTTCGGCTTCCAGCCGCTGTTCGAGCGAAAGGAGCTGATGCGCGATCATCTCCATGGCGTCGGCGATTTTTTCGGATGCCGCCGCGATGCGGTGCTGATCGGCCGCCTGCATCTCGGCCTTGGCCGCGGCGAAGCCCTTGCGGAAGCTTTCTTCCTGGGCGCTCGCGAGCATCGTTTCGTGTTCGGCGACGGTGAGCCTCGAGCGCTTGCCGCGCCCGTCCGTTCCGAATTCGTCGTCGAACAGGAACTTCACCGGGCTTTTGCCCGGTTTTTCCTGCGCCGGTCGCGTGGTCGCGCTCGTCATGCGGCCCTCAGTAAATCAATTCGTCTTCGGCGCCGCGGCCCTTCGCGATCACGATCTCGCCTTTCGCGGCGAGGTCTTTCGCGAGGTTGACCATCAGCGATTGTGCTTCGTCGATGTCGCGCATGCGCACCGGCCCCATCGTGGCGATGTCGTCGGCCATCATCTTTCCGCCGCGCTGGGACATGTTGGAGATGAAGAAATTGCGCACGGTTTCGGTCGCGCCCTTGAGCGCGATCGCGAGCTTGTCCTTGTCGACCTGGCGCAGAAGCGTCTGCGCGGCGCCCGGCTCGAGCTTCACGAGATCGTCGAAGGTGAACATCAGGGTCTTGATGCGCTCCGCTGATTCGCGGTTGGTCTCTTCGAGCGCGGTCATGAAACGGGTTTCGGTCTGGCGGTCGAAGAAGTTGAACACCTCGGCGATCGCTTCGTGCGGATCGCGGCGGCTCGTCTGCGATAGGTTGGACATGAATTCGGTGCGCAACGTCTGTTCGACGCGCTCGAGCACCTCCTTCTGCACCGATTCCATGCGCAGCAGCCGGTTCACGACATCGAGCGCGAGCTCTTCCGGCAGAATGGAAAGCACGCGCGCAGCGTGCTCGGGGCGGATCTTGGAAAGCACGACGGCGACGGTCTGCGGATATTCGTTCTTGAGATAGCTCGCGAGCACCTCTTCCTGCACGTTCGAGAGCTTTTCCCACATGTTGCGGCCGGCGGGGCCGCGAATTTCTTCCATGATGAGATTGACGCGGTCGGTCGGCAAGAATTCCGACAAGAGCCGCTCGGTCGCGATCGTGTCGCCCATCAGCGCGCCGGTGGTCGAAAGCTGGCTTACGAAATCCATCAGGAGCCTTTCGACCTGCTCCGCGTCGATCGTTCCGAGGCTTGACATGGTGAGCGAGATCATCCGGATTTCCTCGTCGTCGAGGAGCTTCCAGATGCTTCCGCCATATTTTTCGCCGAGGGCGAGCAACAGAATCGACGCGCGCTCGAGGCCGGTGAGCGTCTTTTGTTTGGCCGACGTTGCGGGCTGTAGCTTGGGCGCGGGTTCATCGGCCGCTTTCGCCTTCGGCTTCAGCGAGAAAAGCGAGTCCATAAAAGCGGTGGCTGCGTTTGCCATGGTTCAGTTCAAGCCGTTTTCTCATGCATCCACTGGCGCAGAATCGATACCGTTTCGTGCGGGTTGCGGTCGGCGAGCTCGCCGACCTTCTGCACCGATTGCGCCGCTACCTCGCCCTGAATCTGGGCGACTTCGATCAGCCGCGCGGCCGGATTGTCGGGCGCGGCGAGCGCCGGTGCGGCGACGGCCGGAAGCGCGGCGTCGGGCGCCGGCGCGGCGGTTGCGCGCGCCTTCGCCGCCTCGTCGGGCGTGATGATGCGGCGGACGAGCGGGCGGATCACGAAGAGCAGCACGAGACCGGAAAGCACGACGATCACGAGAATCTGGACAGCCTGGAAAATGTCGTCGGTGGTGAAGCGGAGCGAGGAGAACATGCCGCTTTGCTCCTCGGCGACCTGCACGACAGGGCTGTCGGCAAAGCGCAGGTTCACCACTTCCACCTGGTCCCCGCGTTTCTGCTCGAAGCCGATCGCGCTCTTCACCAGCGCGGTGATGCGGTCGAGTTCCTCTTTCGAGCGCGGCTGGTAGGTCATGTCGCCCTTGTCGGATTTGACATAGCTGCCGTCGACGAGGACGGCGACCGAGATGCGTTTCACGCGGCCCGCCTCGATCGTCTCCGAGCGCGTGGTGCGCGAGATTTCGTAATTGACGATTTCCTCGGTCTTCTTGCTCTGGTCGCGCTGCACGGGGGCGGGGTTCTGCGGCGGCAGGCCGCGCGCGGTCACGTTCGGGATTTCGTTGCCGACAGTGACACCCTGATCGCTGCTCGCCGTGCCGCTCGTTTCCTCGCGCGATTGCGTCGAGCGCGCCACCTTGCTTTCCGGATCGAAGGTGTCGGAGGTCTGCTGGATGCGGCTGTAGTCGATGTCGGCGGATACTTGCACACGCGCGCGTTCCGGCCCGACGACATTCGAGATGATGGATTCGACCTGATCCTTGAGCCGCTTTTCGTAAGCGGCGTGGCGATCTTCGAGGCCGGAGGCAACCGGATCGCCTTCGTTGCCCGAGCCGTCGGCGAGCAGCTTGCCACGCTCGTCCACGATCGAGATTTTTTCCGGCTTCAACCCGCGCACGGCGGAGGCGATCAGGTGGCGGATCGCACGCACCTGGCTCTGATCGAGGGTGCCGCGCAATTTCAGCACGATCGCCGCCGACGGATCTTGCTTGTCGCGCGCGAAAAGTTGCCGCTCGGGGATGACGAGATGCACGCGGGCGCTCGCGACGCGGTCGATCGAGCGGATGGTGCGGGCGAGTTCGCCTTCAAGCGCGCGCAGGTGATTGACGTTCTGCACGAAGGACGTGGTGCCGAGCGCGTCCGATTTGTCGAAAATCTCGTAGCCGACGGAGCCCCCGCGCGGCATGCCGGATTCGGCGAGCCTCATGCGAAGCCGCGTCACGTCCGGCTTCGGCACGAGTATAGTGGAGCCGTCGGCGCGCAGCTCGAAGCTGATGCCTTGCGCATCGAGTTCCTTGGCGATGCGGGCCGAATCGTCGAGCGAGAGCTCGGTGAATAGCGGGGCCATCGCCGGGGTGGAAATGCGCAAGATCACCAGCGCGAAGAACCCGATCAGTAGCGCGGTGACCGCGCCCATGGCCGCTAGGCGGGCCGCCCCCAGGGTTTTGACGAATTCAATCAGTCCATTCACGCCGGTCCTCCCGCACCGCCTTCACGCGCAAAGCGGAAAGCCGAGGCAACTAGGCAATAATTTCCCGGTTCATGGTTGCGAAACCGTTAACGCCTTGAAGTGGCGGGGCCTTTACTCCCGGAAGGTCATAAAGGCTGGACTCCAAGCTTTCGCGGGCAGGTCAAATCATTGGGAATTAGGCTAAGGACAATTTTAGGTATTATAATACCATTATAAGGGCAGATAAGCACCTGATTGGACTAGTTTTTTTCCAACCAACGAGCCGTGCAGGCTTTGCACGGGTGCAGGCACATTCGACACTGGTATTTCGTGGCCGAAAATGGGAATGGTTCTAAACTTCGATTTTTCACGCGGCCCGCCGAGAGTTGGCGCACATGGACTACGAACAGATTTTTGTGCACGCGCTCGATAAGCTGAAGCACGAACGCCGCTACCGCATCTTCACCGAGATCGAGAAGAACGCGGAACACTTTCCGCGCGCGCGCTGGAACGCGCCGAACGGTCCGCGCGACATCGTGATCTGGTGTTCGAACGATTATCTCGGCATGGGCAGCCATCCGGTTGTGATCGAGACGCTACGCGACGCGGCGCGGCGGATGGGCGTCGGCGCGGGCGGCACGCGCAATATTTCCGGGAATTCGAGTGCGATCGTCGAGCTCGAAGCGGAGATCGCGGACTTGCACCGCAAGGAAGCGGCGCTGGTTTTTTCCTCGGGCTACGTTTCCAACGAGACCGGCATCTCGACGCTCGCGAAACTGCTTCCGGGCTGCGTGATCCTTTCGGATCAGATGAATCACAATTCGATCATCGAGGGCGTCCGGCAGTCGGGCCAGGATAAGGTGATCTTCCGCCACAACGACGTCGCGCATCTCGAAGAGTTGTTGCGCGCGGCGGGCAATCGGCCGAAATTCATCGCGTTTGAAAGCCTCTACTCCATGGACGGCGATGTGGCGCCGATGGCGAAGATTTGCGAGCTCGCGGAAAAATACGGCGCGATGACCTATCTCGACGAAGTGCATGCGGTCGGCATGTACGGCCCGCGCGGCGGCGGCATCGCCGAGCGCGAAGGATTGATGGACAAGATCGACATCGTCGAAGGCACGCTCGCGAAGGCCTTCGGCGTGATCGGCGGCTATATTGCCGGCAAGCGCGCTGCGATCGACGCGGTTCGCTCCTATGCGCCCGGATTTATTTTCACCACCGCGATGTGCCCGGCGCTGGCCGCGGCGGCGGCGGCCTCGGTTCGGCATCTGAAGAACTCGAACGGCGGCGAGCGCGAGCTGCATCAAACGCAGGTGCGCAAGACGCGGAAGGCGCTTTCCGCGGCGGGCATTCCGATGCTGCCGGCCGACACGCACATCATCCCGGTGATGGTGGGCGATGCGGGCCTGTGCAAGGCAGCGAGCGACATGCTGCTTTTCGATCACGGCATCTACTTGCAGCCGATCAACGCGCCGACCGTGCCGAAGGGCACCGAGCGGCTGCGCGTGACGCCGACACCGCATCACACCGATGAAATGATCGCGGAGCTTGTGCGCGCGCTTTCCACGGTGTGGCGCAAGCTCGGCCTGCCGTTCGCGGAAACGCCCGCCGTCGCAGCGGAATAAGCCCGTAACAGGCTCTTTTCTCCCGCCTCCAAAACGCCCTCACTACTTGTCATTACCGGGCCGTCGCGCCCGGCAAGCGAATGCGAGCCGTTCGGCGCGACGAGACCCGGTAATCCATGATGACCTTCAGAGCATGCTGAGATTCAACATGGTTCACCGGGTCTCGCAGCGGCATCCGCTCGCCATGCTCGCGGACCGCTGCGGCCCGGTGATGACAAAGAGAGAAATAATGACGAAGATCGTCGGCTGATTCACTCGGCCGATATTCCATCCGTGGGGGAATCCATTGAAGCGCAAGATCTCGATCGGGTTCGCGAGCGCCATTTGCCTGCATGCGGCATCGCCCGCCTTCGCCGCCGCATGCCGCAACAGCGGAAGTTTCGAAAGCTGGCTCTCGAATTTTCGCCAGGAAGCGCAAGCACAAGGAATTTCCCAGCGCACGCTTGCTGAAGCGGCACCCTATATGGTGTACGATTCGCGGATTGTCGGCATCGACCGCGGGCAGAAGGTCTTCAACAAGACCTTTCTCGAATTTTCCAACCATCTCATTCCCGCCTATCGCCTGCAAAAAGGCCTGCAGCTCCTCAAGCAGCACGCTTCCGAATTTTCGCGCATCGAAAAGCAATACGGTGTGCCCGGGCCGGTGATCGTCGCGTTTTGGGGGCTCGAGAGCGATTTCGGCGGGAATATGGGCAAGGAGCCTTCGCTCAAGGCGCTGACGACGCTCGCTTACGATTGCCGGCGCGGCGATTTTTTCCGCGGACAGCTCGTGGACGCGTTGCGGCTGATCGAGCGCGGCGACCTTTCCGCCGGCGAGATGATCGGCTCATGGGCGGGTGAGGTCGGTCAGATTCAGATGATGCCGACCGAGTACAATAAATACGCTGTCGATTTCGACGGCGACGGCCATCGCAATTTGCTGAAAAGCGTGCCGGACATTATCGCGTCGGCGGGGAATTACATTCAGAGCCTCGGCTGGCGCTCGGGCGAGCCGTGGATCCGGAATGTGCGCGTCGGGCCGAATGTGCCATGGGAGCAGGCCGATCTTTCGATCCAGCATCCCGGATCGCAGTGGGCGAAGTGGGGCGTGACGTCGGCGGACGGCAAGCCGCTTCCTTCGGATCTGCCCGCGTCGCTCGTGCTGCCGATGGGGCGCTTCGGGCCCGCGTTTCTCGTCTATCCGAACTTCCAAGTTTATTTGAAATGGAATCAATCGCTCGTCTATTCGCTCACGGCCGCCTATTACGCGACCCGGCTCGATGGCGCGCCCGCGATGGACAAGGGTTCCGGAACGCCGCCGCCGCCTTTGAGCTTCGAACAGGCGAAAGAGCTGCAACAGAAACTGCGCGCCTTCGGTTACAAGGGCGACATTGACGGCAAGCTCGGCATGGAGACCCGCACGGCGATCAAGGCCGCGCAGATCAAGCAGCGGTTGCCTGCGGACTCCTATCCCACCGTGGAACTCCTGCAGCGGCTCGAAGCGCAGAGGTAAGGCT
>JAJPHK010000203.1 GCA_021325315.1 Alphaproteobacteria bacterium | reverse complement strand
CTGTCACTTTGTTCCATTGTCTCATTGCGGGAGCCAGCTTTGCGGCACGAGCGGAACAACGAGCAGCGGGAACAAGAGATAGAATCCAAAAGCCGCGAGAAGTGCCGCCGAAATCGGACCGCGCCAGAGGAGACTCATCACGAAGGCGGCAAGCGGCGCCAAATAACCCGGCAGCATGGCCCAGACAATGCTCATAAAAGGCTGCGGGTCGCTCCTGTTGCTTGCGATCGCGAACACAACCCAGAACAAGAGCTCCGCGCTGCTGGCATAGATCGTGATTTTGCGGAGCCGCTGCATTTGCGGTGAATACGGGAGGCGCGGCTTTTCCGGCGGAGGTTCCCAGCCCAGCACCGAAATGCGGAACCGGCGAATGCCCCAGATCGCGGCGAGTGCGGCGAGCGGAACGAGGATCGCATTCTGCAAATAGGGCATAAAAATCTCCCGCCAGCGCGCCCAGCGCTGACGCCAAAACTCGTCTTTCACATATTGGCGGTCGGCTTCGGTGAGCCCCTTGGGGAGATCGAGTGTCTCGCCGCTCCAGAACTCGAAGCGCTCGGTCTTGCGCGAATGAATATGCTGATTCCAGATCGGCCCCTGATAGCCGAGCCACTGAAACTGGATGGGAAGCTTTTCGGCGGAAGGGGAACGGATGATTTCGTAAAGCGGCAGCCGTAGCGGATCGTCGACCTGCCAGCCTGCTTCCTTCTGCCATGCGGGAAGATTGGGCTTGAGCGGAAAATTCGCTTGATAACGGGCGGGGAAAAATCCGCCGGCGTTGATCACGATACCGATCGCGATCCAGTAGAGGATCGTACAGCTCAACCAGACCTTGAATGCCTTGCGGCTGATTCCCACGGAAAATCCCCTCGCCCGGCGGAGCCTACCCGAAATGCGTCCGGATACGGGCGTTCCGCGATACCACCCGCGCGCTTACGCCCGATGACGGCGGCGTGCGGGCCGTGCTAGACAGGCGGGCCATTCTCACGATCGAGGAGTCGCCGGATGTTCCTTCGCGTTTTTGCTTTCGCCCTTTTCGCCGCGTTCGTCTTCAACAGCCCCGCCCGCGCGGTCACCTCGAAGGAAAAGATGGAAACCTGCAAATTCGGCGCGCAGGACCAGAAGCTCAGCGGCGCGGAAGAAAAGGCGTTCATCCGGAAGTGCATGGCCGCCGGCGACGGCCCCGCGCCGAAGGCGAAAAAGAAGAAGTCCTCGGGAACCGCGCCGGTTCAGTGATCGCCCGTGTCTTAACGAGAGTTTGACATCACGCGTTGACGCTCGCCGGAGACGCGGCGTTCTGCCCCTGCGTCTTCGGCTGCTTGGCGTAAATGTCGAACAGCAGCAGCCAGCGCCGTGTATTCGGATCGGTCACCGGCTCGACGCCATGAAAAGACGTATCCGTTCTAGCAAAGGCGAAAAGCGAGTTCGGCAGAAATGGCATGGTCGCGACCAAGTCGAAATCTTTAGCTTTGTAGTGCTCCCCAGTGCTCGAAGCGAACGACGGATCCTTTGGGACATAGATCGATGTTCCCAGGTGTTTCTGCGACTCGTCCCCAGGCAAATAGAAAAGCATGGTGATTACCTTGCGCGGCGAATCGGCATGGGGGCCGAGCGCGTAGTTCGTTACGTCATTGACCAGCAATCCTTCGTTGTAAAATTGCACGCCGGGTGCATTCTTAAAGCGCTCATGAACGATAGGACCGAATTTTCGTAGCATGACTTGCCCCAGGCGACCGCCCAACAGCCACTTCATTGAGTCCTGCCAGAACTTTTTCTGGCCATCCTGGAGCTTGTGCAGACCTTCGTCATTCAGCGGAAGGATGAATCGCTCCTTATAAGCGCCCGGCGTGACGCGGCCGGTTTCCGCGAGCGAAGTCATCGTCTGCGGATCGGGGAGATTCCGCTGCAGCTCGGCGTAAAACTCAGCTGGGAATACGTTCGGAACGTAGCAGTGCGCAAAGGGAAAAAGGCTAATCGGCGCGTTTCCTACCGTATAACACAATTGCAATTCGTAGCTGGCTGCCATTTCCATACGCCCGACCAAAGGCTCTCCCTGTCGTTGCTCTTTTTTAGGCTACACCAAACAGAAAAAAGCAAAAATGCCCCCTTGGCAACTATTTATGCCATTATCGCCCATTCGATTTTGGGTGATTTTTTCTATGCAGATCAATCTTGAACAATACAAGCAACTAAATCCCCGGCGTTCAAATCGAAACGTCATGGAAAGCGCTTCATATTCTTGACGCCAAGCCGTATGACAAAATGGCGCGTCGATACAGTTTTACCAAAGAACGGTGTACGATCGATTGGATCGAAAAGCCGCTGAGGGAGACATCACACTTGATGGGCGCAATAAAAGGTTTTCACCTTTCCGCGCTACCCAGGAAATCGCGAGCGAATACGATCAGCGACATCCAGCCAATGATTTGGAACCGCTGCTACCGATTCGCGAATGCTGTCGTGATCGTCGCCCAGTTCCACGTTGCGAAAGCGCTCGGCTAAGGCGGGGAAGTCTTCGGCCCAACCCGAGTGCGGCTCTCCAAATCCGGCGACGATCGCAAGGCCCGTAGGAGGCGAGGCGATCGTAAACACGTCGAGATCGGGCCGGGTTTCGCGCAGGCAAATCACAATCTTCCAGACATCGCCAGACCAGAAAACAGTCGACCGCACCGGGCTCGCGCTGATCGAATCTATCGGCAAGCAGTCATGGATGGCGACGACCGTCCGCGGGCCCGCAAACTTCTCGATATTGATAAAGTCGCGAAGCGCCTGCTCAAAAACGTGAAGCCCGTCAATAAATGCAAAATCGATCGTGGAACTTTCGATATCCTTGCGGCAATCGCGATTCAAAAAATACTCGTCGCTGGTCAGCTTATGGATTGCATACTTCGTTCTTGGAGGCCATCGCAAATTCGGCTCGGGATCGATACCGATCGCAATCGTCGGAGGGGACGCCAGCGCAAACGATTTTCCGGTATTGACCCCGATTTCAAGATAGTTGGCCGGTTTGAGAAACTCGTGCAGCCGCCGCAACGTATGTAGATAATCTTCGCCCGGCATCAGACGACTTGCCAGCTCGATATAACCGTGCGGATCGACTATTTGTTTTTGCATTCTGTTGCTATGGTTCCCGGACTTGCGAAATCGTTGTTCGGGTCGTCCGGCCGCAAGTCAAGAGTGATCGGTTGGGATATTTTCGCTTTCCAATGTCGACGCGATGGACACAGACAGCATGTCATTAGACCGGTCGGTTACCTTGATCATACCCACGGTCCACCATCGCGCCACACTTTTTGCAAGGACCTTGCGCTACCTTCAATCGGCCGGCTTCAAGAGCCCAATTGTCGTCAGCGACCACAGCCCAGCCGAATGTTCCGGGATTATTTCGGATATCATCCGGCAAACTGACGGTCTTGATGCAACATTGCTCGTGCATCCTGCCGGGATGCATTTTCTGGAGCGGCTGGCGGATTGCGCCCATAGGGCTGTCACGCCGTATGTTCACCTTCATGCCGACGACGATTTCCTGGTACGCCCGACATTACACGTCCTCATCGGCAAAATGGACGCTGACCCGCGTTGTGCTGCAGCCATGGGAGTAAACATTCATGTCGTGTTTGCGCCGCCCGACGTAAAACCCATTCCGAAGGTTGGTTTAGACCAGCCAAAGCCGTTCGACAGGCTGATTGCCCAGCTTGAGAATTTTTCCTCCGCGCTATATGCGCTTCGCCGCCGGGACGAATTTATAAACAGCATGACGTTTGCGGTTTCGCGCTGTCCCGACGTTCAGTTTTGGCAATATCTGGAAAGTTGCGTGACGGCAATCGAAGGGCCATTTTCGTTCGTTGACGAACTGCACTACGTTCGCGAACGGCATCTCGGAAAATGGTCTCACAAACTGGTGGAAGAGCGCTCGCCCGATCATTTTCCCTATCTGATTTTGTCTCCCCGCTTTCATCAGCGGGTGGGCGCCTTTCGGGACGCCCTTGTCGAGGCATGTACTGCAAGGAATATTGCAATCGAAGAAACGGCTATCGAGGATGGCATAATCCATTTGCTGTACCGTGGCTTTGGCGCGATGGGGCTGCCGGCATCAAATAGGCTGCAAGCGCCGAATATAAAACAGCATGCGATGGATGTTATGGCGCGGCTCGCGAACCCAAACGATCCCGCAGCCGACGAATTGCGGCGCATTTTTTTATTCGCGTCCAAAAACAATTCGAATTTGAAAAGGAAAGCGCTTAATGACCCTCTGGCGTGACTTTCTCACAAACGACAAAAAACTAATTCATAAATGGAAGCATTATTTTCCAATTTACGAACATCATTTGTCACGATTCACGAATCAAGACGTCGTCTTGTTTGAAATTGGCTGCGGGGGGGGTGGTTCGCTTCAGCTGTGGAAACGTTTTCTTGGACCACACGCGCGCATATTGGGTATCGACATCAATCCCGCCTGTCGATCCTTTGAGGAAGATCAAATTGCCATAGCCATTGGGGATCAGTCCGATTGCGATTTCCTCCAGAAAATTATCAATACTACCGGAGCTCCTGACATCGTTATTGACGATGGAAGTCACGTCATGGAGCACGTTAACAAGTCCTTTTCCTTTTTATATCCGCGTGTATCACGAAATGGCGTCTATCTGGTCGAGGATATGCATACTTCCTATTGGGAAGAATTCGGCGGAGGGGTAAGACGCGAGGGCACTTTTATCGAAAAATGTAAGTCCTTGATCGATGAACTCAACGCGGATCACACGAGAGCGGCGATAAAGCCAACTGATTTCACGCACACTACGCTTTCCATGCATTTTTACGATAGTGTTGTCGTTTTCGAAAAAGGGCGCCACACAGTCAAGCGAGCGTTAGCGATCGGTCAACCGTCAGAAATTTATCGAACCGATCGAATGCCGGAAAAATCTCCGTGACTGTAGGCGCTTTGTACCCAAATTACGGGATCTGGATCCCGTAGCACGCATGCAATGCGCTGCCGAATCGGATCGACTCCTTATGCGATCTCGAAATCTGTGTTTCCGATTGTGAGTGGACGACGCCAAGCTGTACCGGCTACTTCTTCGCCGGCATCTCGCTGAACAGAATGCCGCCCTTGGCCTTGTTGGTCTTCGCTGTCTCCATGATCGAGACGGTGACGACTTCGGGCTCGACCGCGCAATTCTTCACAACCGCATCGGTGATGTCCTTCACGAGCCCCCGCTTCTGATCGAGGCTCCTGCCCTCGGCGAGATAAACGACGACTTCCGGCATTCCTTGCCCTCTTGCCTTGCGAATGCGCTAGCTGATGCGCCCCCGCGCCATCAAGGTCAAGTGTTCATAAAACACAAAAAGAAGGGCGGCGGACGACCCGCCCCCCTTCAATCAGCCGGCTTCAAGCGTCAGCCCGCCAGAATCGACTGCCTTGGCCGAATTTCTTCTTTTTTCTCGTGCTCGTGGTCGTGAGAAGCTTGGCTGCCTTCCGCCGTGACGGGTAGTTGCAACACGGTTGCATGTTGACCCTCGACCAGCCGCGTCAACAGCACGACTTCTCCGTTGGGAAATTCGAGTGCGTCGTGATGTGCGAAGGGCTGATCGGGATTGATCCGGCGGAAGCGGGCCACGCCTTGGTGGACCTTCTTGTCGAGGAAGAATCCGAAGCGCGATTTGTGCGCAACATCGGATTCAAACGCAAGCTCCGTGCCCGGGAGCAGGCATACGGCCACATCGGGCTCATCCACCGCGGCAAAGCCGCGGGTAAAGGAGTTGCTGAATGTGGTCGTTACGAGTTTGTCGCCTACCCTTGCGGGACGCGAAGCCACTCTTTCCAGACTATAGTCACACATGGAAGGAGCTCCTTCGAGTTTGCGCCCTCCAGCCCGAAAACATTAGCCATTCATGATGGCGACTGTTTGTCTCTAGCCTCCTTGCGAGCGCCATACTCCGTTCACGAAAAACCCAGCGATGACGCTCGAATTGCTAGGCAAACTCACGGAATGCCATCTTGTTCCTAACGCGGGCGAAGCGCGAAGCCGAACATGAGCCAGGCGAAGCCCTGGAATAGTACGTCGATCGCAAGGAAAAGCCCGAGCACCCAGACGCCGCTTCCGGGCCAGCCTGCAAAAATCACAATACCCGCGAGGATTGCGATGATGCCGGAAAGAGTCAATAATCCTCCCATTGTGTGCCAGTGCTGGTAGGCGAGCCACAACCGTACCGCGCCGGAGGCCACGAGCATCGCCGCGATCAGAAAGGTGAGCGTGACTGCCCCCTTGAGCGGATCGGCCCACAGCACAAAACCGGCGAGCGCATAAAGCACACCCAACGCCGCCGAGAGCAGCGTGCCGCTCCATTCCTTGGTGCTGAAAGCTTTCACAATCTGGAACGCGCCAAGCACCAAGAAGGTCGCGCCGATAAAAATTGTGCTGACGACCGTCGCGGCGGCGAGGTTGCCGAGCATGAAGGTGCCGCCTGCGATCAGCACTATGCCGAGCAGCGCAAACCACCACCAATGATGCGCCTGATCTTTCCCGCCGATTTTCAGTCTCGCGCTTGTACGCACAGCTGCCTTGGCCATGAACGCCTCCTGTTGCCGTCATCGATAAATTAGCCCGTCCGGAATGGACGGTCACTTGCGCGATTTTTATCGATTTCCTGCGCGAATGCGCCGCGTGTGAGGTGGCACAAGAGTTGCTCCGCCCCTCGTGAGCAAACCATGGCCACGTCCTCTGCAATAACCGCCGCGCTCCTGTCTTCGGCCTATATGCCGCAGCAGCAGGATCTGTTTTCGCAAATCGACGCGAATGGCGATGGGCAAATTTCGCCGGATGAATTGTCCGCCTTCGGGCAAAATTTGCCGGGTGCAAGCAATACCGGTTTCAAGAACAGAAATCTTTTTCAGAAAATCGACACCAATGGCGACGGCGTCATCTCGAAAGAGGAATGGGCAGCATATCGCGCGGCTCGCGAGCGGACGCAAAACGCGCTTCTGAAATTGCAGGAACAGGCCAGCGGCGTGGACAGCCAGCAGCGCCACCGCCACCATGGCCCGTCCGGCGCGCGTCAGGCGAACCCGGGCGCCACCTTCAGCGCGCTCGACACGAATAAGGACGGCATCGTTTCCGCGGAGGAATGGGCGGCGGCGTATGGAGCGACAAGCGGCGTCACCGTCTCCTCCGACGTGAAGCCGGTGGGTGCGGCCGCTGACACCGGCATCGCAGGCAGCGTAAATTCGGCGCTCAATGGCGCGACGAGCGCGGTCAAGAGTACCGTGGATACGATCGCGCAGGCGTTGAACGCGCTGATTTAGCGCAAACGTAACGCCCGCCCCTTTGACGAAAAAACAAGAGCCTTCGCGAAGGGATCGCAAGCACGACGCCTATTTCCGATCTCCAACGTCTCCTGCCACATTACGGGCGAAGTGCTGATAATAGATGCCTACATGCATCTACAAGGGAAGACGGAGATTGGAAGAATGGCCGAGGCGACACATACGGGCGGCTGTCACTGCGGAAAAGTCAGATTCGAAGCGGCGGTCGATCTCGACCGCACCATCGAATGCAACTGTTCCATCTGCACCAAGCGCGGCTCGATCCTGACCGCGGCCACCGCCGATAAATTCAAGCTGCTTTCGGGCGAAAACAATCTCGTCGACTATCAATTCAACAAATACAACATTCACCACCTCTTCTGCTCGACTTGCGGTACGCAATCTTTCGCGCGCGGCAGAAGGCCTGACGGAACCGAGATGGTGATGGTGAATGTGCGCTGCCTCGACGATATCGATGTGAAGGCGCTTTCGCCGCAATTCTTCGACGGCAAACACAAGCTGTAACGTTCAGTCCTTCACCCAGTCGGCGCATTTTTGAATCTGGTCGTTCGCGCCCCACGGCATGATCGGCACAGAGGAAGTCGAATTTTGCGGCGAGCCTTCGATCAGGCGATCGGAATAAACCATGTAGATGAGCACGTTCCGCTTCTTGTCGCAGCCGCGCACGATCTGCATTTTCTTGAAGAAGAGCGAACGCCGCTGGACGAATATGTCTTCCCCTTGCACGAATTTCTGCTTTATCCGGATCGGCCCGATCTGGCGGCAGGCAAGCGATATGTCGGAAACCTGCTCGGCGATCCCGAGCCAGCCTTTCCAGCCGCCCTTCTCCGGCACGGTGAAATGGCAAGCGACGCCTTCGACCATCGGGTCGTCGATGCCATAGGTGCCGAGCTTGTCGTTCGGCGACAGAAACTTGAAGACGGTTGAGCGCCGGAAGATCAGGTCCGGCTCGTCCGCCGCCCAAGCGGACGCTGCAAGCGCGAACGCGCCAATGCAGAACGCAAAAACAGTCCCGATTAACCGCATGGAGATCCCCTCGCCCAACAAAACGCTCCCGTCAGATAGGATGGAAGCGCGCAAAGCCAAGGGCGCGGTGTTAAAATTTCATCCCGGTGACAAAGGGTCTCGCTTGATCTCGTCGCTCGGAGCGGGACGCGAATAATATTCGTCGGCTTCCGCCGCAGCCGGGGGACGCCAGGAGCCGAGCACAAAAAACACAAGAAGGCCCGCAAAAATCGACAGGTTCTTTTCCGCCTGAATGAGGTTGTTCGTGCGGTCGGGATCGACCTGATTCCAGAAATCGTGGAAGTAAAACGTGGCCGTCAGCGTGAAAATCGCGAGCACGACGGAAGCGACCCGCACCGCCACGCCGAAAGCCAGCAGCAAACCGAAGACGAGCTCGACGAGTCCGGTACCGATCGCGATCAGCTGCGGCGCCTGCATGCCGGTCGCATTTTCGGCCTGCGCCACGAGATCGGCGAGTTGGGTCGGGATTGCGACTTTGGACGCAATATAGGCGGCCGTGCCCGAAATGTTCATCAGCTTCAGCGTGCCCGAGACGATGAAGATCACCGAAAACAAAATGCGCGCAATCGTGAACAGCAATGACATTTTCCACGCTCCCGTCTCGCCGAAACAAGATATGGCAAACAAACACTAACGCAGACTCATGACCCCGGTTCCCGGCGGAAAAGCGGCGGCACTTACGCCGCTGCAATAAAAAATTCAAGCCGCTGAGCAATTTAGCAGACGATCGGAGGTAAGCGCGGGCGCATCTTCAGCCCTAAATACCGCTCTTTCAGGAAACGGCCGGATCGGCAACGCGCTCGTAGTTAAAATTTCCCCAGCGAAGCGAAATTCCTGGTCTTCGAATTTACGGTGACGCAAGACTTGTCTCCTATCGTTCGAACACTTCGGGTTTTTCTCTGCGACCCGACGACTTTTCAAATTCCCCGGACGGCCTTGCCAGCCGCCGGGGTTTTCTTTGTCCCAACGGAGGCGCGATCCCGAAGATTTGTCGAAATTTGTCACGAATCGAAAGTCATTCTTTTTCCGCCATGGCCGTATGTCCGGCCATCCTTAGCGCGAGAGAAGTATGGCCTCTTTCGGCAAAAAGCTCGCCGGAGAATTCGACGCGGAATTCACGCGGCTTGCGAACGACTGGTACCTGAAATGGCATGAGCTTGCGCGCGGCGAGCCGGTCGAGGTTGACGACTTTCGCGGCGGCTTGCTGCGGGCGCCTTCGACGGCTTTCGATCCTATCACCGAGCATGCCTATTGGGCGGCCATCCGCCGCTATACCGACGGTAAAATTGCCGAGACCTTCGCGCGGATCGAAAGCGAGATCGGCTGGCAAACGGGCGAACGGGCCGCGCGCACGGCGGAAGAAGGCGCGATCGCGCTCCGGAATTTTCTGGAACGGCTGCAACGGCATGCGGCTTACACGGAATACCGGTTGCAGGCGCGCGGCTACCCCGACGAGCGCTATCTCGCATCCCGGCGCGACGATTCGGTTTTGGAGGAAGTCCAAAAGCGAAAAGTGGCGCTCCTGAAGAAATACGCCTCGATGTCGTGGGCGCAGCGAATTGCGGAGGCCGTGGCCCGGGCGCCCGCACGCTGGTTGTTGTGGCTTGGGCTGGGGCTGTGCACGCTTGCGGGAGGCATTGCGGTAGTATTCTGCTACGCCTCGAACTTCTCGTAAAGCACACAAGCCAAACGCCGGCGATTTTGCTCAGTCCTATCGGTTGTCATGCCCGCACTTGTTGCGGGCATGACAAGACACTGCCTGTGATTAGTAGTGTCTCAGTTTTGTGTTTTCTTCGTCATTACCGGGCCGTCGCGCCCGGCGAGCGAAAGCGAGCCGCTTGGCGCGACGAGACCCGGTAATCCATGATGACTTT
>JAJPHK010000048.1 GCA_021325315.1 Alphaproteobacteria bacterium | reverse complement strand
CGGCGGGCCTTTGGGCCCGCTTGGCTTTTCCAGCACCCGCGATGGATACCGGCGCACGGTATTCCGTCTGTCGGCCGGAAGTTCCGGCAGAGGAGGGCGCGATCCAACCTGTGAGAGAAGAAGGGATCTGCGATGTCAAAGCGTTTATCGGCGAAGCACAAGCTCGATCGCCGCATGGGTGAAAATATCTGGGGCCGCCCGAAGAGCCCCGTCAACCGCCGCGAATATGGACCGGGCCAGCACGGCCAGCGCCGCAAGGGCAAGCTTTCGGATTTCGGCGTGCAGCTCCGCGCGAAGCAGAAGTTGCGCGGCTATTACGCCAACATCACCGAGCGGCAGTTCTACAACATCTATAAGGAAGCGGCGCGCCGGCGCGGCGATACCGGCGCGATTTTGATCGGCCTTCTGGAGCGCCGGCTGGATGCGGTCGTCTATCGCGCGAAGTTCGTGCCGACGGTGTTTTCCGCGCGGCAGCTCATTTCTCACGGGCACGTGAAAGTCAACGGCAAGCGCGTCACCGTGCCGAGCTATCGATTGAATGTTGGCGATGTCGTCGAATTGAAGGACCGTGCGAAAGATCTTGCGCTCGTGATCGAAGCCTCGCAGTCGACCGAGCGCGAAGTTCCGGATTACGTCGAAGTGGACGAAAGCAAGAAGACAGCGAAGCTCACCCGCATTCCGGCGCTCACTGAAGTGCCTTATCCGGTGCAGATGGAGCCGCACCTCGTGGTCGAATATTACTCGCGCTAAGTTTTTAGCTGAAAAATAAGAAAAGGCCGCTCCGAGGAGCGGCCTTTTCTTTTAAAAAGCAGAGGATCAGGCCTGCGCGGGAGCGCGTAATGTGATGCCTTTTTCTTTCAGGCTGCTCTGCAATTCGCCCGCCTGAAACATCTCACGGATGATGTCGCAGCCGCCGACGAATTCGCCCTTCACGTATAGCTGTGGAATCGTCGGCCAGTTGGAATAAGTCTTGATGCCTTGGCGTAGCTCGTCGGAGTCGAGCACGTTCACGCCCTTATAGGGTACGCCAAGATAATCGAGAATTTGGACGACCTGGCCGGAAAATCCGCATTGCGGAAATTGCGGCGTGCCCTTCATGAAAAGCACAACGTCGTTCGATTTGACCTGTTGATCGATAAATTCCAGTGCACTCATATTCTTTCTTCCTCAGCGTCCTTGCGGGGTCGCGGTTTGCAGCGCGAGCGCGTGCAGCGCGCCGCCCATGGAACCTTTCAGGGCAGCATAGACCATCTGATGCTGCTGCACACGGCTCTTTCCACGAAAGCTCTCGGCGATGACCGTGGCGGCATAATGGTCGCCATCGCCCGCGAGATCGCGGATTTCAACCTCTGCGTCAGGGATCGATTCCTTGATCAGGCGCTCGATCTCCCGGGCATCCATGGCCATCAGCGGTCTCCTGTCTCACACGGCGAGCTCGCCCGCCATATAGGAGGGCAGCCACGACTCATGCAGCTTATGCAAGCTTGAGACCAATATTGGGTCGCAGCCGGGCAGCGTCAATTGGCGCCCGCCGGTTGTTCCCAGATGCCGCAGGAGGACGCCTGCTTTCGAAGCCGCCGCTACGGCTTTGGGCAGATCTGCGGATTTCATCGTGATGAGGTAGCGAGCCTGATCTTCACCGAACCAGTAGGCATGGGGTGAAATCCCGGCGGGAGAAGCTTTCAGAACCGCCCCAATACCCGATGCCATGGCCATTTCGGCAAGTGCTACCAGAAGGCCGCCATCCGAAAGATCGTGTACAGCGGTGGTCAGGCCTTGGCCGATCAGACTGCGGACGAAGTCTCCGTTTTTCTTCTCAAGCGCAAGGTCGACCGGGGGCGGCGCGCCTTCTTCGCGGCCGAGCACTGTGGCGAGAAACGACGACTGTCCTAGCCAGCCCTTCGTGTCGCCGACGAGCAAAATTTCCTCACCCTCGCTTTTGAAAACGAGGGTTGCGCTTTTGGAGAGGTCGTCGAGCACGCCTACGCCGCCGATTGTCGGTGTCGGAAGAATGCCGCGGCCATTCGTTTCGTTATAGAGCGAGACATTGCCGGACACGACCGGGAAGTCGAGAACCTTGCAAGCTTCCGCGATGCCGCGCACGCAATAGACGAACTGGCCCATGATCTCCGGCCGTTCGGGATTGCCGAAGTTGAGGTTATCGGTGATGGCAAGCGGCCGTGCACCGACTGCCGTCAGATTCCGCCAGGCTTCCGCGACCGCCTGCTTGCCGCCTTCGAACGGATCGGCCTCGCAATAGCGGGGCGTGACGTCGGTGGTCATGGCGAGCGCCTTCGGTCCGTCCTCGACACGCACGACCGCTGCGTCGCCGCCCGGGCGCTGAATGGTGTTGTTGAGAATGATGTGGTCGTACTGCTCCCACACCCAGCGCTTGGAGCAAAGGTCAGGCGAGCCGATCAGCTTTTGTAGCGCCTCTACGATTGAAACCGGACAGGGAACGGATTGTGGATCGAGCACCGGAAGTTTCTTCGGCTCGGCGTAGGGCCGGTTATATTCCGGCGCCTGGTCGCCGAGTTCCTTAATTGGCAGATCGGCCATGACGTCGCCGTGGTAGCGCACGATGAAGCGCGAAGTGTCGGTCGTCTTGCCGACGATGGCGAAATCGAGCCCCCATTTCTTGAAAATTTCCTCGGCTTCTTTTTCTTTTTCGGGTTTCAGCACCATGAGCATGCGCTCCTGACTTTCGGAGAGCATCATCTCATAGGCGGTCATGGCGGCTTCGCGCGTCGGCACCGAATCGAGATCGAGCGTGACTCCGAGATCGCCCTTTGCGCCCATTTCGACGGCGGAGCAGGTGAGGCCGGCCGCGCCCATGTCCTGGATTGCGATCACACAACCCTTCGCCATGATTTCGAGCGAAGCTTCGAGCAGGAGCTTCTCGGCAAACGGGTCGCCCACTTGGACGGTCGGGCGCTTCTCGTCGGAATTCTCGCCGAATTCGGCGGATGCCATGGTGGCGCCGTGGATGCCGTCTCTGCCGGTCTTCGATCCAAGATAGACAACAGGCCTGCCTACGCCTGTCGCTTTTGCGTAGAAAATTTTGTCTTTCTCCGCGAGACCCACAGCCATCGCGTTCACGAGAATGTTGCCGTCGTAGCGAGGATGGAATCCGACCGAGCCGCCGACCGTCGGCACACCGAAGGAGTTGCCGTAGCCGCCGATCCCGGCAACCACGCCGGATACGAGCGAGCGCGTCCTCGGATGTTTCGGATCGCCGAAGCGCAATGCGTTGAGGCAGGCAATCGGGCGGGCACCCATGGTGAAGACGTCGCGCAAAATACCGCCGACGCCAGTTGCGGCTCCTTGATACGGCTCGATGAAGGAGGGGTGGTTATGGCTCTCCATCTTGAAGACGCATGCCAGACCATCGCCGATATCGATGACGCCCGCGTTTTCGCCCGGCCCCTGGATCACCCAAGGCGCCTTCGTAGGCAGACCGCGCAGATGCACCTTCGAGGATTTGTAGGAGCAGTGCTCGTTCCACATAGCCGAGACGATGCCGAGCTCGGTAAAACTCGGCTCGCGTCCGATCAGCTTGCGAAAGCGCTCGTATTCGTCTGGTTTCAGCCCGTGCTCGGCCACAAGCTCCGGCGTGATCTTCGGTTCGTTGGGGATCATCTCAGGCGGCTTCGAGCGTCTCGATCAGGCTTTCGAACAGGCGGCGGCCGTCGGTGGGGCCGACAATGGGATCGACGTGGTTTTCAGGATGCGGCATCAGGCCGAGAACGTTCAGTTTTTCCGACAGAATGCCGGCGATCGCGTTCATCGAGCCGTTGAAATGCGGATCGACCACGCCATCAGCGGAAGCGTAGCGGAAGGCGACGAGATTCTCGCCCTCGAGCCGGGCAAGGGTTTCTGCGTCCGCGACATAATTGCCTTCGCCATGGGCAACCGGCACGCGGATGACGCTTCCAGCGTTATAGCGGCGCGTGAAGGGTGTATCGGAGCGCTCGACGCGCATATGCACTTCCTTGCACATGAACTTCATCCTGGCATTTCGCATCAGAACGCCCGGCAAAAGGCCTGCCTCACAGGCGATCTGGAAGCCGTTGCAAACCGCGAGAACCAGTCCGCCTTTATCGGCGTGCTTGCGCACCGCTTCCATGACCGGTGAGCGTGCCGCGATTGCGCCGCAGCGAAGATAATCGCCGTAAGAAAAGCCTCCGGGAATGACGACGAGATCAGTGCCCTTCGGTAGCTCGCGATCCGTGTGCCAGACCATAGCCGCTTCTTTTCCCGATACGAGTTGAAGGCTGCGCGCCATGTCGCGCTCGCGATTGATGCCGGGAAAGACAAGGACGGCGGCCTTCATAGAATTTCGACCCGATAATTCTCGATCACCGTGTTAGAGAGCAGCTTTTCGGCGGCTTCCTTCAGCTTTGCTTCCGCTTTGGCTTTATCGGCCGCGGCGAGCTCGATCTCGAATATTTTTCCCTGACGCACAGTGTCGACGCCTTCGACGCCGAGCGAGTGCAGCGCGTTTTCGATGGCTTTTCCCTGCGGATCGAGAATGCCCGGCTTCAGGGTTACGATCACGCGCGCTTTCATTCGCTCAAAGCTCCAAATAGAGGCGGGGGCGACAAGCCCCCGCTAAAACGCGTCACACCAGCGGATGCTCATTGCACCAGAACGGGACCGCGGCCCTGCGGCGGCTCGCCTTCGGCAATGATACCGAGGCGTTTTGCCACTTCCGTATAGGCCTCGATCAAGCCGCCAAGATCGCGGCGGAAGCGATCCTTGTCCAGCTTGTCGTTGGTCTTGATGTCCCACAGCCGGCAAGTATCCGGACTGATCTCGTCGGCGACGACAATGCGCAGCATGTCATTTTCCCACAGCCGGCCGCATTCCATCTTGAAATCGACCAGGCGAATGCCGATGCCGAGGAAAAGGCCGCTCAGGAAATCGTTGACGCGAATGGCGAGCGCCATGATGTCGTCGATCTCCTGCGTATTGGCCCAGCCGAACGCCGTAATGTGCTCCTCGCACACCATCGGATCGTTCAGCTTGTCGTTCTTGTAGTAGAATTCGATGATCGAACGCGGGAGCTGGGTGCCTTCCTCGAGCCCAAGGCGCTGCGCCATGGAGCCGGCGGCGACGTTTCGGACCACCACTTCAAGCGGGATGATCTCGACCTCACGGATCAATTGCTCGCGCATGTTGAGCCGGCGAATGAAATGTGTCGGCACGCCAATCTCGTTCAGCCGCTGGAAGATATATTCCGAGATGCGGTTGTTCAGCACGCCCTTGCCGTCGAGGACGTCATGTTTTTTGGCGTTGAAGGCGGTGGCGTCGTCCTTGAAGTGCTGGACAAGGGTCGCAGGCTCCGGTCCTTCGTAAAGGATCTTCGCCTTGCCTTCATAGATTCTGCGCCG
>JAJPHK010000144.1 GCA_021325315.1 Alphaproteobacteria bacterium | reverse complement strand
TTTCGTAATCGCGGGCGTCATGCTCGCGGGTGAGACGCGCGCCGCCGACATCTCCGGTGCCGGCGCGACCTTTCCGTATCCGATCTACGCGAAGTGGGCGGATGCCTATAAGAAGGAGACCGGCACGGGTCTCAACTATCAGTCGATCGGCTCCGGCGGCGGGATCAAGCAGATCACCGCGCGCACCGTCACGTTCGGCGCGTCCGACATGCCGCTCAAGCCCGATCAGCTCGAAAAAGCGGGCCTCATTCAGTTTCCGACTGTCATGGGCGGCATCGTCCCGGTCGTGAATCTCGATGGGATCGCTTCGAACGAACTCACGATCGACGGCCCGACCCTCGCCAAGATCTTCCTCGGCGAGATCAAGACCTGGGACGATCCGGCAATCAAGAAGCTGAACCCCAAAGCGAAGCTTCCTTCGCAGGCGATCGCGCTCGTGCACCGCTCCGACGGCTCGGGCACCACCTTCATCTTCACCAACTATCTCTCGAAGGTGAGTGCGGATTGGCAATCGAAGGTCGGCAATAACACCTCTGTCGAATGGCCGGGCGGCATCGGCGCCAAGGGCAATGAAGGCGTCGCCAACAACGTGATGCAGACCAAAGGCGCGATCGGTTATGTCGAAACCGCCTATGCGAAGCAGAACAAGCTGACCACGATGAAAATGATCAACAAGGACGGCAAAGCCGTCGCCGCGGACGGCGCGTCGATTCAGGCCGCCGCGGCCGGCGCCGATTGGGAGAAAGCGCCCGGTTACTACCAGATTCTGACCGATGAGGCGGGTGCGGGTTCATGGCCGATCGCCGGCGCGACCTTCATTCTGCTTCCCAAGCAACCGACTGACGCCGCCGCAGCGGCCGAGGCGCTCAAGTTCTTCGCCTGGGCCTACAAGAACGGCGATGCCGCTGCTTCCGAACTCGACTACGTCCCGATGCCGGTTTCCGTGAAGAAACTGATCGAAAAGACCTGGGCGAACGAAGTGAAGGACGGAAACGGCAAGTCGCTGTTCTCCGGCACGATGTAAGCGTGAGGAGACCTGTTGCGTAGCGTTTGCATAGCGAGAGGGGGCCGGTGCCGCCACCGGCCTCCTTTAAATTCGAAATCGAAGTTTGGTGACGGGTGAAAGTTAAAATGGCGATACTGACGCTGGAGACCGCGACTTTTCAGGAACGCTCGACGAGCCTCAAGCGATTCATCGTCAAGGACGCGGTTTTCAAGAACCTCACTTTCGCCGCAGCACTTCTCGTCCTTTCCATCCTGTTCGGCGTTTTCCTTTCGCTCATCATCGGCGCCTGGCCCGCCTTTCAAACTTTCGGCCTCGAATTTCTGACCTCGCAAAGCTGGAACCCCGTTACCGAAAAGTTCGGCGCGCTTGCGCCGATCTACGGCACGATCGTGACTTCCCTGATCGCGATGGGAATTGCCGTTCCGGTCGGCATCGGGATCGCGATTTTCATTACCGAGCTTTGTCCGCCGTCGCTTCGGAAGCCGATCGCAATCGCGATCGAGCTTTTGGCCGGCATCCCGAGCATCATCTACGGCATCTGGGGCCTGTTCGTTTTCGCGCCGTTTCTGCAGAGCCACGTGCAGCCCGCGATCATCAGCCTGTTCTCGGGTGTTCCGTTTCTGAACGACCTTTTCGCCGGTCCGCCTTACGGCATCGGCATGTTCACGGCGGGGCTGATCCTCGCGATCATGGTAATCCCGTTCATCAGTTCGATTTCGCGCGATGTGTTCGAGACGACGCCGAGTGTGCTGAAAGAATCCACCTACGCGCTCGGCGCGACCACTTGGGAAGTGATCTGGAATGTGGTGCTGCCCTATAGCCGTGCGGGCGTATTGGGCGGCGTGATGCTCGGGCTCGGCCGCGCGCTCGGCGAGACGATGGCCGTCACCTTCGTGATCGGTAACGCGCACAAGATCGCCGCTTCCATCATGGCGCCGGGAACGACGATCTCGGCTACGATCGCCAACGAATTCACCGAAGCGGTCGGCGATCTCTATACCTCGGCGCTGATCGCGCTCGGATTCATCCTGTTCGTGATCACGTTCATCGTGCTCGCGATCGCGCGCTACATGCTCTCGCGCCTCGAAGTAAAGACGAGGTGATGCGATGACGATGTATACGCGCCGCCTCACCAAAAACCGCATCTGGCTCGGCCTCTCCATGGGCGCTGCGGCCTTTGGTCTTCTGTGGCTGGTGCTCATTCTCGGCACGCTGATCTGGAACGGCGTCGCGGGGCTCGATGTGACGGTTTTCACCCGCATGACGCCGCCACCCGGCGGCACCGGCGGACTTCTGAATCCGATTATCGGCAGCCTGATCATGACCGTGCTGGCGATCCTGATCGGAACGCCGGTCGGCGTTCTCGCCGGCACCTACATGGCCGAATACGGGCGCTATGCGAGGCTCACCTTCATCGTGCGCTTCATCAATGACATCCTCCTGTCCGCGCCTTCGATCATCGTGGGTCTCTTCATCTACGAAATTATCGTCGTTCCGATGGGCCATTTCTCCGGCTTTGCGGGCGCGATCGCGCTTGCGGTGATTGTGATCCCGGTCGTGGTCCGCACAACGGAAGACATGCTGCTCCTTGTCCCCAACACGATGCGGGAAGCCGCGGCGGCGCTTGGCTCGCCGCGCTCCTTCCTGATCCAGCGCGTGATTTACCGCGCGGCGCGCGCCGGCATCATCACAGGCATCCTGCTCGCGGTCGCGCGCATTTCGGGCGAGACGGCGCCGCTCCTGTTCACGGCGTTGAACAACCAGTTCTGGAACGTGAATCTGAATGCCCCGATGCCGAGCCTGCCGGTCGTGATCTTCCAGTTCGCGCTCAGCCCCTATGAGGACTGGCAGCGGCTCGCCTGGACTGGTGCGCTCATCATTACGGTCGCGGTGCTGAGCCTCTCCATCCTCGCCCGCGCGTTGACCGCCAAAGGAGTAGAGCGATGAATGCCCTCACCGTGCGTGCAACACAGGATATGCCGAACACGCGCGAAAAAGTCGCGATCCGGGATCTCTCGTTTTTCTACGGAGAGAACAAGGCGCTGCACAATATCGACCTCACTGCTTACGAACGGCAGGTTTCGGCGCTGATCGGCCCCTCCGGCTGCGGGAAGTCTACGCTCTTGCGCGTTTTGAACCGCATCTATGCGCTTTATCCCAACCAGCGCGCCGAAGGCGAGGTCTGGCTCGACGGCGAGAACATTCTCGATAACAGTCAGGACGTGAACCTCTTGCGCGCGAAAGTCGGCATGGTGTTCCAGAAGCCGACGCCGTTCCCGATGTCGATTTACGAAAATATCGCCTTTGGGGTGCGGCTCTACGAAAACCTGAATCGCAGCGAAATGGACGAACGCGTGGAGCGGGCGCTGACCCGCGCTGCGCTGTGGGACGAAGTGAAGGACCGGCTCGGCACCTCGGCGCTGGGCCTTTCCGGCGGCCAGCAACAGCGGCTCTGCATCGCTCGCACGATCGCCGTGAAGCCGGAAGTAATCTTGCTGGACGAGCCGACTTCCGCGCTCGATCCGATTTCGACCGCGAAGGTTGAGCAGCTTATCGACGAACTGAAGCGGGATTTCACCATTGTGATCGTAACGCACAACATGCAGCAGGCGGCGCGCGTCGCCGACCGCACGGCGTTCTTTTATCTCGGCAAGCTGATCGAGGAAGGGCCGACGAGCCAGATGTTCTCCAACCCGAAGGACCGCCGCACGCTCGATTACATCACCGGGCGTTTCGGCTGAGGAGATGGCGATGACCCAGCATATCGTTGCCTCCTACGAAAAAGAGCTTCGCGAACTCGGCCGCAAGATCGCCGAGATGGGCGGCCAGGTGGAGCGCCTCGTCGCCGATTCGATGACGGCGCTCTTGAAGCGCGACGTCTCGCTTGCGGAAAAAGTCATTATCGCTGACCGCAAGGTGAACGCACTCCAGCACGAAATTGAGAACGCCGCCGTTACCATGATCGCGCTTCGCCAGCCGATCGCCGACGACCTGCGCGAGGTGATCTCCTCGATTCGCGTGGCGATCGACCTTGAGCGCATCGCCGACCATGCCAAGAACACGGCGAAGCGGACGCTGGCGCTCGACGGGGAATTTATGGCGCAGAAGCAGCTCCGCGGGGTCGAGCATATGGGCGAAATCGCACTGGAGCAGCTGAAAGCGGTGCTCGATGCCTATACCAATCGCGACGATGCGAAGGCGCTCGCGGTGTGGCGGCGCGACGGCGAGATCGATGCGATCTATACCTCGCTCTTCCGCGAGCTCTTGACCTACATGATGGAAGATCCGCGCAGCATCACGCTCTGCACGCATCTTCTGTTCGCCGCGAAGAACATCGAGCGGATCGGCGATCACGCGCAAAATATCGCAGAAACCGTTCATTATCTTGTCGTCGGGGAACCGGTTGTCGAGGAAAGTCTCCTGCCCGATAATCTCAACAAGAAATTCGGGTTTTCCCGATGAACGGGCCGTTTCGCATGAAGCCGCGTATTCTGATCGCCGAGGACGAAGAGGCGCTCGCGACGCTTCTTCGCTACAATCTCGAAAAGGCGGGATACGACGTCGAAACCGTCGGCCGGGGAGACGATGCGGATCTCCGCTTGAAAGAGCAACTCCCCGATCTCGCCATTCTCGACTGGATGCTGCCGGGATTTTCCGGCATTGAACTCACGCGCCGTCTGCGCGCGCGTCCCGAGACTGCATCGCTCCCCATCATCATTCTCACCGCGCGCGGTGAGGAAGCCGAACGCGTACGCGGGCTTTCGACCGGCGCCGACGATTATGTGGTGAAACCGTTTTTGGTGCCCGAGCTGATCGCGCGGGTGCAGGCGCTCCTCCGCCGCGCCAAGCCCGAGCATGTCGCGTCATCTCTCAAGGCGGGCGAGCTCGAAATCGATCGCGAGAAAAAAAGGGTTTCGCGCGCCGGCCGCGACATCGATCTCGGCCCGACGGAATACCGGCTTCTGGAATTTCTGATGATGAGCCCCGGCCGCGTGTTCTCGCGCGAGCAGTTACTCGACGGGATCTGGGGCCGCGATGTCTATATCGACGAGCGCACCGTCGACGTTCACGTTGGCCGCTTGCGCAAGGCGCTCACGCGCGGGCGCGAGGCGGACCCGATCCGCACCGTACGCGGCGCGGGTTACGCCTTCAACGAGCGCTTCGCCGAGCGCGCCGAGAACTAGCGCATCGCCCGCCGCTCGCGGCGGCGGTCGGCGAGCGGCTGGTAAGCGACGCGCGCGTGATAGGGGCAATAGGGCGCCCCGGTTTTCACCGGCGAGCCGCAATAGGCGAATTCCTCCGACGTCGGATCGCCGAACGGCCACCGGCAGGTCGCTTCCGAAAGCTGCGTGATGGAAACGCGCGGGCCCATCGGCACGATATTGGCGAGCGGATCGATCTCCGGCTCGTAGTCTGTGTCGAAGGCGGGCGCGAGCGCCGTGTTGCCGTTGAAGCGCATGCGCGGACGGAGGGAAGCCGTGCGCACCTTGCGCTGGCGCGGAACCGCCGAGGAGGGGCTCTTCGCCCGGCCCGAGAGGCCCAGGCGGTGGACCTTGCCGATGACGGCGTTCCTTGTGACGCCGCCGAGTTCTCCGGCGATCTGACTTGCCGAGAGCCCGTCCGCCCAGAGCTTCTTCAGCATTTCAACCCGTTCATCCGTCCAGTTAATCGTCGTCATGGCCGACGCTCCTTACCCCTGAATTCGTTGCCGCATTTCTCGTTGGCCTCGGCGGAATCCCTTCGGGTTGCCGGAATCGGGCGTGAACCCGCTCCAACTTGGATGGCCTGTACGCAACGCTAAGGAAATTCGCCGTAACGAGATGTCGTATTCGACAAAAATAACGCTACAATAGGCAGACTCGCGGATTCAAGAGTCCGTGCAAAAACTGGGCGTTTTTCCCCAATTTGCGCGAAGTTTTCCCCTGAAACCGGGGCTTTTCGGAATCCGCTGGTTAGGCAGCGGTCGGTTGATTGAGCCAAGTGGCTGAATTACATTGCAGAACGTGCCGCTCGTACCTCCGGGCGGCACCATTTATTTGTTTTCCGCGGCCCTCCGCGGTTCTGGAGGGATCGTGATCGCCCCCTTGATGCCGACCTACGCACGTGCCGACCTCGCCTTCGAGCGGGGCGAAGGCGCTTGGCTCACGTCGACGGACGGCAAGAAATATCTCGACTTCTCCGGCGGTGTCGCGGTGAACGCGCTCGGTCACGCGCATCCTGCGCTCGTAAAAGCGCTCACCGAGCAGGCGCAGAAAGTCTGGCATGTCTCGAATTTGTTCCGGATTCCCGAAGCCGAGCGTCTCGCGAAGCGGCTCATTGAAGCAACCTTTGCCGACACCGTTTTCTTCTCGAATTCCGGCGCCGAAGCGATCGAAGGTGCGATCAAAACCGCGCGCAAATATCATGCGGTGTCGGGACATCCCGAAAAGACTCGGATCGTCACTTTCGAGAGCGCTTTTCACGGCCGCACACTCGCGACGCTCGCGGCGGCTGGCGTGCAAAAATATCTCGACGGCTTCGGCGCGCCGGCCCCCGGTTTCGATCACGTCAAATACGGCGACCTAGATGCCGCGAAAAAAGCGATCACGCCCGAAACCGCCGCGATCCTCGTCGAGCCGATTCAAGGCGAGAGCGGCATTCGCGTGCCGCCGCCTTCTTTCCTGCGAGGCTTGCGCGAACTTTGCGACCAGCACGGACTCTTGCTCGTGCTCGACGAAGTGCAAACCGGCATGGGCCGCACCGGAAAATTTTTCGCTTACGAGTGGTCGGGCATCAAACCGGACGTTCTTGGCACCGCGAAGGGGCTGGGCGGCGGCTTCCCGATCGGCGCGACACTCGCAACCGGGGAAGCCGCGAAAGGCATGACCGCGGGAACGCACGGCTCCACTTTCGGCGGCAATCCGCTTGCGATGGCGGTGGGTAATGCCGTGCTCGATGTCATTCTCGCGCCGGGATTTCTGGAGCGCGTGCGCGAGCACGGACTTCTGATGAAACAGCGGCTCGCGGAATTGAAGGACAAGCATCCGCATGTGATCGCCGAAATCCGCGGCGAAGGCTTGCTTGTCGGCGTTCGTTGCGTCGCTCCGCAGGCGGACGTGATCGCCGCCGCGCGCGAAGAGGGATTGCTCACGGCCGCGGCCGGCGAGAATGTCATCCGGCTCTTGCCGCCCTTGATTGTCGGCGATTTCGAAATCGCCGAGGCAGTCAAGAAACTGGATGCCGCCTGCACCAGGGTTGAAGCTGCACAGAAGGAAACTCCGTCAAACGCTCCGGCGAGGGGAGCCGCGTAATGAGTACGAATGCACCTGCAATCAAGCATTTCCTCGATTTGTCCGACATTCCCTCCAAGGAATTGCGGCGGATGATCGAACTTGCGCGCACGTTCAAGAAGAGCCGCCGCTCGACCGTCATGCCCCCGAAGAAGCCCTTGGAGGGCCGCACGCTCGCGATGATTTTCGACAAGCCTTCGACGAGAACGCGTGTCTCGTTTTATGTCGCAATGCGCGAACTCGGCGGCAATGTCATCACACTCACGGGTGAGGAACTGCAACTTGGCCGCGGCGAAACCATCGGCGACACCGCGCGCGTGCTTTCGCGCTATGTAGACGCGGTCGTGATCCGAACGCTCGACAGCGACATGGTCACGGAATTCGCGCAGTACGCGACCGTGCCGGTGATCAACGGTCTGACAAGGGTTTCACACCCCTGTCAGGTGATGGCCGATGTTTTCACCTTCGAGGAGCGCAAGGGCTCGATCCGCGGCCGCACCGTGGCCTGGACCGGCGATGCAAACAACGTGCTCACCTCTCTGGTGCATGCCGCGGCGCGCTTCGATTTCTCGCTGCGCGTCGCTACGCCGAAACAGCACGGGCCGAAACCGGCGCTGCGCGAATGGGCGAAGCAGTCGGGCGCCGTCATTCAGTTCATGAGCGACCCGGAAGATGCGGTCTCGAACGCGGATTGCGTCATGACCGACGTTTGGGTGTCGATGGGGGACAAGGACGGCAAGAAGCGCCATAATGTCTTCAAGCCCTATCAGGTGAATGCCTCGCTCATGCGGCTCGCGAAGAAAGACGCGATCTTCATGCACTGCCTGCCTGCCCATCGCGGCGAGGAAGTCACCGACGAAGTGATCGACGGCCCGCAATCGGTCGTCTTTGACGAAGCCGAAAACCGCCTGCATGCCCAGAAGGGCATTCTGGCCTGGTGTCTCGAACCGGAGGCGATGTGAACGCGCCGCAGCGCCGTCCGCATCCAAACCCAGAGGACGACTCCGTTCTGCCCTTCGCGGTCGAAGCGCTCGACGTGCGCGGCCGCGTTGTGAGGCTCGGACATTCGCTTGACGAACTCTTGGCGAACCACGGTTATCCGAAACTTGTTTCGCGGCTTGTCGCCGAAGCGGCAGCGCTCGGAGCGCTTCTTGCGTCGTCGTTGAAATTTGCCGGTCGTTTCACGCTGCAGACCCAAACCGACGGTCCGGTTTCGATACTGGTCGTCGACATCCAGGCGCCGGGGAAGATGCGCGCCTATGCGAATTTCGACGCCGTGCGTGTGGCGGAAACCGGCGATCGCTACGACGCGGGCGAATTGATGGGCAAAGGCCATCTCGCCATGACCATCGAGCAGCCCGGCGACACCAACCGCTATCAAGGCATCGTCGCGCTCGAGGGCGGCAATCTGGAGGATGCCGCGCACCAGTATTTCATGCAGTCCGAGCAAATTCCGACGCGCGTGCGGCTCGCGGTCGCCGAGGAAATGCAGGCGGGGAAAGGCTCGAACTGGCGTGCCGGCGGATTGCTCGTGCAGTTCCTGCCGCGGGATACCGCGCGGGCAAAGCAGGCCGATCTCCACCCGGGCGACTCGCCGGAAGGAACGAAACCCCATGAGATAAAACCGGACGACGCCTGGATCGAGGCGCAATCCCTGGTCGGCACCATCGAAGATGTGGAGCTGATCGATCCGTCGCTATCCAGCGAGCGGCTCTTGTGGCGGCTTTTCAACGAGCGCGGCGTAAAAGTATTTAAAGCCCACAAAGTTTCGGCCGAATGCCGTTGCTCGCGCGAGCGGCTGTTGTCGATCCTGAAGAATTTTTCCGCGGAAGAGCGCGCCGGTATGGTCGAAAACGGCCATATCAGCGTGAAGTGCGAATTCTGCGGCAGGCGATACGTTTTCACGCCGGAAGAGATCGGGCTGAAAAACGCGGATTGAATTTTTCAAGCACTGTTTCTTCCATTCGTTGTTCTGGAAACCTTCCATCGTCATTCCGGGCGAGCGCGAAGCGCGAGGTCCCGGGATCCATAATCGCCGGTGTTTCTGGATCCCGGACAGCCGCTTCGCGGCTTCCGGGATGACGCGCGGAAAGACAAACGCCATCAACTCCGCGCCCGGGTTTTCACCCGTCCGGAGCATTTTCTTTCCGCGATTGGCGCAAGCGCCAAGCGCGGTGAGGGACCGGAGCGCCGCTGGGCGCAATCGGGCCTTCCGTAGTCTCCCGTTTCCGGGAGACGGGCACCTCACGGCGCTCCAGTTCG
>JAJPHK010000099.1 GCA_021325315.1 Alphaproteobacteria bacterium | reverse complement strand
GTCCGCGACATAGGAATGCACCCACTGCACCTTGCCCGCGAGCTTCGCGAGCGCATCGTTCGAAGTTTCGGCCGCGCCCTTGAGCTCCTTGCCGCTCATCTTGCCGACGCCCGGAAGATCACGCTCGATTACGTAACGCTTCATGTGTCTCACTCCTGTTGGTTGCAGGCGCGGAAAACTGCCGTGCTTCGGGCGTATCAGCGAGTGGCAATACTGACAATATAGATGGTCTATACTGACAAATGGCAGGATCGCCAATGCCAGACTGCATACTTGCTCAGGAGGCGATCTCGACGCGCTCGGGCCCAACCGACATATCGGGAGGAAGGTCGATTTCGCAGATGACCCCTTCGGGTGCGTAAACGAGCCGGGTTTCGCCCACGAGTCTCTTGAGCAGAGTCGTGCCGAAGCCCTGGCGCGCCGGCGCCGTGACCGGAGGCCCTCCACGCTCCTGCCACCGGAGTTTCAATCCGCCGTTCTCGCCAAGCCGCCAGGACACGTTGACCTTTCCGCCCGGCTTCGACAGCGCGCCGTATTTCGCTGCATTGGTGGCAAGCTCGTGTACGGCGAGCGAGATATTCTGCACCTGCTGCGGGTTCAGGCGAACTTCCGGTCCCTCGATGGTAGCGTGCGCGGCATAAGGCTCCAGTTCGGAGTGAACGATCTCGCCGAGGCTTACGCCCGTCCAATCCGAGGCGCGCAGTCGCCGGTACGCGCGCGCCAGCGCTTGCAGGCGCGCGTCGAACTTAACTTTGGCCTCGGCGACCGTATCCGCATCCGACAAGCTGCGTTGCGCCATGGCCTGGACGACGGCCAGCAGATTGTTGCTGCGGTGGATGAGCTCGCGCGTCAGCATTTTTTCCCGGTCCGCGGCGAGCTTCTCCTCAGTGACGTCTTCCATCACCAGAACCGCGCCAACGACCTTGCCGTCCGTATTGCGGAACGGCGCGGCGGACTTCCGGACCCAGAATTCCTTGCCTTCATCGTCCGTGTAAACAAAATCCAAGTTGTTCGCGTTTCCTCCGCGCAGCGCGCGTGTGCTCGGCCAGCGGATGGGATCGACCGGATGACCCTCGGCATCGAAGGCGCGCCATCGCGGACGGCTCTGCGGATTGTGCGAAGGAATTTGCTGCGGGATGAACCGCCGCATGAGCGCATTGGCAAGAATCCATCGCCCTTCGCGATCCATCAGACCAACCCCGCAGGGCATCTGATCCAGCATGGCCGCGAGCCGCGCCTCGCTCTCACGCAATTGCGCCGTGCGATCGGCAAGCTCGAACTGTGCCGTCGCCAGCGCCCGGAGAAAGGCCGCCGCCTCCCGAAGGCGGGAAGACGCAAGGGGAACGGGCTCTCCGCGGCCAAGGGCCGCGGCGGCGCCGGAGGCGGCTGACAGCGGTTTTGTGATCAGGCGCGCGAACAGGGCGCCGGAAATTAACGCAAATGCGACCGCCAAAATCGTCGCCGCCACCCAGATGAGCAGCGGTGTTCGCCAATTCTGAACGATGAGACTGTAGGGTACGTTCACCGCAACCGTCCAATCGGCAATCCGCGAGCGGACGTTCGCCTGCAAGACGTCGGTGTTGTCCAGATTGGTCGTCCTGAAAACGGCGCGCTGGCCGTGTGCCCGCATTTGATCGGGCACGATTTTCCCGACAACGCGATCCATGTCGCGAGAGCGCATCAGGATCGCCCCGTTCGCATCCCATATCGTGGCCACCCATTCCGGCCCGAAATCCCGGCCCGCGACGAGCGAAGCCAGATCGGCCGGAAGCAAGCCCAGGCTCATCACAAAGCGAACCCGGCCGTCGTCGAAGATGGGGATCGAGACATTGTAGACCGGTTTTTTGACCACCAGGCTCACGAACAGATTCGAAACGACCGGCGCCTTCATCTCCGCCATGCGTTTGATCGTTTCGGGATCGCCGGTCATCGGCGGCTGCTCGCCGTAAGGCACATAGGTGTTTACAAGCTGGCGGCCGCTCGCATCGACCAGGATGAGATAGGCGCGTCCTTGCAGCGCCGCTTTCGCCTGCGTGTAGAACGCCGGCCAGTTCTCGTCCTTGAGCGACTGGAACGTTGCGGCCGTGCGCAGGATTGCAAGATCACGATCCAGATCGCGATCGAGGTCGTTGGTCAGAGCATCGACGTTCTGCAGCAGGCGCTGTTCCAGCCGCTCCCTTTCCTGAACAGCAGAGCGATACAGGAGGGCGCCGAGCAACAGCAGCAGCGGAAGCGCGACCGCGAGACCATAGAGCGCAAGATAAGCGGCCGCCGGATAGGACGCACCCTTAGGGCTTGGAGCCGCAGAACTCATGGAACGGCAGTTCTCCCGCACGCAGCACGATGGCGGCAGGGATCAGACAACCGCGGGTGCCCCCCCCCATTCAAATTTATGATGGAACCCATTTCTTCCGATTTGCAACTGAAATCGCAAACGCGAATGTCGGCTAGATAACAAACGGATTCGGCAAAAATTTCAGCGCCAGATGTCCCATTCCCGCACGATGTCAGTGTCTCAGTTTGACTTTTTGTCATTACCGGGCCGTCGCGCCAGGCGAGCGGAACGCGAGCCGTGGCGCGGACGAGACCCGGTAATCCATGAAGACTGTTCGTGTATGCCGAGCTCCATCAT
>JAJPHK010000103.1 GCA_021325315.1 Alphaproteobacteria bacterium | reverse complement strand
GCCGTTTGATCCCGTTAACCGCGCTTTAACTATAAACCCGGCAAGAATTGCCTACAAAGGCGCGCTGGGGAGCGACGGCCTTTGGGGAGCACTAGCATGGCCGTCACCGACTTGCCGCTATTTTCCATGTTGAAAACCCGCATGCGCTGGCTCGAAGAGCGCCAGAAGCTGCTTGCGGAAAACGTAGCGAATGCCAATACACCCAATTATCGCGCGCGCGACCTGAAGCAGCTCGATTTCCGGTCTGAGCTCGAAGCTTCGCTTGCGCCCGCGAGTTCCGGCCTTGCGGTCACGCAGCCCGGCCATATCGCCGGCTCGACCGGCACGCGCGGCTTCGATCAGGCGCCGGGCGGCGGCTTCGAGACGAGCCCCAGCCAGAATTCCGTCGTGCTCGAAGACGAGATGATGAAGGTCGCGCAGACCCAGCTCGACCACCAGACGGCGATTTCGCTCTATCAGCGCGGCATCGGCATGATCAAAACCGCGCTCGGCAAAGGCTGACGGAGCACGGTCATGGATTTCATCCGCACCATGATGATTGCGGCCTCCGGCCTGCGCGCGCAATCCGACCGCATGCGCATCATCTCCGAGAATATCGCGAACGCCGACTCGACCGCGGCCGATTCGAAAACCGATCCCTACCGCCGGCGCATTCCCACGTTCCGCTCCGCCTTCGACAGGGAATTGCAGGCGAATGTCGTGCAGCTCGGCAAGATCCAGACCGACAAGTCCGACTTCATCATGAAGAACGAGCCGGGAAATCCGGCGGCCGACGCCGCCGGCAACGTCAAATATCCGAACGTGAATCCGCTGATCGAAACCGTCGACATGCGCGAGGCGCAGCGCTCCTACGAAGCCAACCTCAACGTCATCGGCGCCACGCGCCGGATGATCTCGCGCACGCTCGACCTTTTGAAAGCCTGAACCGGGGAGCTTTACCGCATGACCGTTCCTTCCGTAGCCGCGAACGCCTATTCGATGCTGCAAAAAATTTCGCCGAATCCGCCGCAAAACTCGCTCGTGAAAAACGCGCTCGCGCCGAAGGAGGGGGGCTCTAGCTTCGGCGCGATGCTGGAAGGCGCGATCGAGAAGTTCGTCGCGCAAGGGCACACGGCGGACTTGAAGGCGCAGCAACTCGTGGCAGGGAAGGGGGACCTCATCGACGTCGTCACCGCGGTTGCCGACTCAGAGGTCGCGGTGCAAACGCTCGTCTCGGTGCGCGACAAGATGATTGCGGCTTACGAAGACATCATGAAGATGCCGATCTGAGGAATTCCCATGACCGGAGCCGATGTTCTCGATGTCGCGCGCGACACAATCTGGACGGTGCTCATTCTCGCGGCGCCGATGATGGTGGTGGCGCTCATTATCGGCGTGGCGATCTCGCTCCTGCAGGCGCTTACGCAAATCCAGGAAATGACGCTCGCCTTCATCCCGAAAATTCTCGCCATGTTCGTGACGCTTCTCCTCACGCTGCCGTTCATGGGCGACGTGTTGCAGAGCTATATGACGCGGATCGCCGAGCGCATCATTTCTCCGGGCTAAGGAAAGTGGCGGCAAGAGCGGCCATATGACCGTCAATCTCAGTTTCCTGCCGTCGCTTGCCGCCGTGTTCATGCTGATGTTCGCGCGGTTAGGGGCGATGGTGATGCTGATGCCCGGCTTCGGCGAGCAGGGCATTCCGGTGCGCATTCGGCTGGTGATCGCCGTGATGCTTACGCTTGTGATGCTGCCGCTGCATCAGGCCGCCTATGCGCCCGACCTCACGCAAGGATTTGCGCCGGTCGTCGGGCTTCTCATCAAGGAGGTCATTATCGGCGTCGTGCTCGGTCTCGCGGGCCGGATCACGATTTCGGCGCTGCAGGTCGCGGGCGTGGTGATCGCGCAGGAGCTGGGGCTCGCTTTCGCCAGCACCGTCGATCCGAGCCAGCACGAGCAGGGCGTCGTCGTGAGCAGCTTCCTCACCATGGCGGGAATTGCGCTTATTTTCGCGACCGACCTCCATCACCTCGTGATCGGCGCGCTCGAGCAGAGCTATCGCATCTTCTCGCCGGGGGCGGCGCTGCCGGCCGACGATTTCACCCAGCTCATTCTGATCACGACTGCGGGCGCGTTCAAAGTCGGCGCGCAGATCGCGGCGCCCTTTCTCGTCTTCGGGCTTCTGTTCAATGTCGGGCTTGGCGTGCTCGCGCGGCTCATGCCGCAAATCCAGATTTTCTTCATCGGGCTGCCCGCTTCGATCATGCTCGGGCTCTTGCTGCTGACGCTCGTGCTCGGCGCGGTGATGGCGGTGTTCCTCAATCACGTCGGATCGCTGCTCGGCGACCTTGCGCTGCGGTAACGGAGAAACGCGGTGGCCGAGAACGACGATACCGACAAGACAGAAGACCCAACCGCAAAGCGGCTGGAAGAAGCGATCAAGCAGGGCGACGTCGCGAAGAGCCAGGAGGTCAATACCTGGTTCATGCTCGCGGGCGCGACGCTTGCGATCGCGGTCTTTGGCAGCCACTCGATCGTAAAGCTTGCGATTATCCTGCGCGATCTCCTCGGCAGTATCGGGCAACTCAGCGGAAGCGGTTTTTCCTATCTGCGTTTCGCCGGAAACCTGCTCTTGGATACGCTGATAGCGATCTCGCCCTTGCTCGGCATTCTGATCGTCGCTGCCCTTGCCGGGAACTATGTGCAGCACGGCCCGCTCTGGACGATCGAGGCGCTTTCCCTGAAGCCTGACCGCCTCTCGCCGCTCACCGGCGCGAAACGCATCTTTTCCAAACAGGGCCTGATTCAGCTAGCGAAGAGCATCGCGAAATTCGCGGCGGTCGGCACCGTCATTTTCCTTGTCATCTATCCGGAATTTCCGAGCATCAAGCTGCTCGCAAGCAGCGACGTCACGCATACGATGCCGCTTCTCCTGAAGCTCATGCTCCGGGTGATGTTCGGGGTCTGTGCGGCCATGGGGGCGATCGCGGCGGTGGATTGGTGGTGGACGCGCCACACCTGGTACGAAAAACACCGCATGACCCTCCGCGAAATCCGGGAGGAGCTCAAGCAATCGGAAGGCGACCCGACGGTGAAGGCGAAGCTCCGGCAGGTACGCCGCATGCGGCTTCGCAAGAACATGATGAACAACGTGCCGAAGGCCACGGTGGTGGTGACCAACCCCACCCACTATGCGGTGGCGCTGCAATATGAGCCCGGCATGAACGCCCCCGTCTGCGTCGCGAAAGGCATGGATTTGATCGCTCTGAAAATCCGCGAAATCGCGGAAGACCACCGTATTCCGCTTGTGGAGAACCCGCCGCTTGCCCGCGCGTTGCACAAAACCGTGGATATCGACCAGGAGGTTCCGCCCGAACACTATAGGGCGGTGGCGGAGGTGATTGGCTATGTCATGCGCCTTCGCCGCATGGTCCGGCACTGAATAAAATAGGGGTGGAACTTGCGGAACGGCGGGTTTGTCGGGCAAACCGGGATGACGGGCGCCGCTTCGCGCGGGCTCGTGCAGGAGATCTTCGAAATGGCCGTTGAGGACGCGCCAAACGCCCCGGTCGACCGCAGCCATGCCACCGGCTCAATCGGCCTCGTGCTTCTGGTCGCACTGGTCTTGGTGGGCGCGGCGGTCTTTCTTCTCTTTGTCGGCCGTGATCAGGCCGAGCCCTATATCGTCGCGGTGCTGGCGGCGCTCGCGGTTGTCGGCGTGTTCGCGCTGTTCGCGGGCGCGGCGGGAATCGTCGAATTCGCCGGGCGCGCAGGAAGGAACGATCTCACCCGCGCGGTGATCGACACGTCCTCCGAGGGGATTTCCGTGGTCGATGCCTCGGGCCGGGTGCTCTACGCCAATCGCTCCTATCTCGATCTCACCGGCGCCGACGGACCTGACGACGTGCGCCCGTTGGAGCGGCTCTTCACCAGCGATCCGGAAGTTTCGGAAGCGATCTACCGCCTCGCGCAAGCCGTACACGAAGGAAAGGCGCAGCAGGAGGAAATCCGCCTCTCCGGTTCGCCCGAAGCGCCGCCGCGCTGGGTGCGCCTTCGCGTGCGGCCGCTCGCGAAAAGCGGGCGGCTCTCGAAAATCGCGATGTGGGGAATCTCCGACATCTCGCGCGAACGCGACCGGCAGGAAAACACCTTCCTCGAACTGCAGCATGCGATCGACTTCCTCGATCATGCGCCTTCGGGTTTCTTCTCGGCGGATGCGTCCGGTAAGATCGTCTATCTCAACGCGACGCTCGCGGGCTGGCTCGGCTTCGATCTCGCGGAGGTTCCGCCGGGCGGCCTGAGGCTCACCGATCTTGTGCAGGGGCCGAGCGCGGCGCTTCTCACCAGCATCGCTCCCGCACCGGGCGAAGTGAAAACCGAAATCTTCGACATCGATCTCCGCAAGAAGAACGGGGAATCGCTTCCCGTCCGCCTGCTGCATAAGGTCGCCTTCGCCGGCGACGGCACGCCGGGCGCGTCGCGCACGCTCGTGATCTCGCGTACGCGCGAGAGCGGCGATCCCTTGCGCGACGCGGAGGTGCGCTTCGCGCGCTTCTTCCACAACACGCCGGTCGCGATCGCGACAATCGCACTCGACGGAACGATCGGCTCGATGAATGCAAGCTTCGTGCGCCTGTTCGGCACGGGCGAGGGCGGAGAGCATTCGATCTTCTCCGTCGTCGCCGACGCCGACCGGGCTAAGTTCGAGAACGAAGTGCGCGGCGCACTCGACAGCAAGCGGGGCATGCGCGAGGTCGAAGTTTCGCTTGCCGGCGACGAGCCGCGCTCGGCGCGCTTCTACATCACGCCGGTCGAGGCGCAGGAAGGCGAGGCCGCGATTGTGCACGCGATCGATACCACCTCGCAGCGGGTGCTGGAAGCGCAATTCGCGCAGTCGCAGAAGATGCAGGCGGTGGGCCAACTCGCGGGCGGGGTGGCGCACGACTTCAATAACGTGCTGACCGCCATCATCGGCTACTCGGATCTTTTGCTCGCCAATCACCGCCCGACCGATCCGTCGTTCCAGGACTTGATGCAGATCAAGCAAAACGCGAACCGCGCGGCGGGTCTCGTACGCCAGCTCCTCGCGTTCTCGCGCCGCCAGACGATGCGGCCGCAAATGCTTCAGCTCGGCGACGTGCTTTCCGATCTTTCCACGGGTCTCCTGAAGCGCATTATCGGCGAAACCGTATCGCTCGAGGTGAAACACGGCCGCGACCTGTGGCCGGTCAAGGCCGACCTCAACCAGTTCGAGCAGGTGATCGTGAATCTCGCGGTGAATGCCCGCGACGCGATGCCGAACGGCGGCAAGCTCTCGATCAGCACACGGAACATCACGGAAGAAGATTGCGCCGAGTTCGGCGAGAAGCTCCTGGCGCCCGCCGAATATGTGCTGGTCGAAGTGCGCGACACCGGCGAAGGCATTCCGCCGAACGTGCTCGACAAAATCTTCGAGCCGTTCTTCACCACAAAGGAAGTCGGCAAAGGCACGGGCCTCGGGCTCTCGACGGTCTACGGCATTGTGAAGCAAACCGGCGGCTATATTTTCGCGGATTCCACCGTGGGCGAGGGCTCGGTCTTCCGCATCTTCCTGCCGCGGCATATCCCGGCGGCGGAAGCTGCGAAAAAGCCGCAGGAAGCCGAGCCGCGTGCGGATCTTACCGGACGCGGCACGGTGCTTCTCGTGGAAGACGAAGTGGCGGTGCGCGCCTTTGCCGCCCGCGCGCTCGCCTCCCGCGGGTATCAGGTTGTCGAGGCGGGGAGCGGCGTCGAAGCTCTGTCGGCGATCGAGAGGAACGGCGGCGAGGTCGATCTCGTCGTCTCGGACGTGGTGATGCCGGAAATGGACGGGCCGACTCTATTGCGCGAGCTGCGGCAGAAGCGGCCGGACATGAAGGTTATTTTTATCTCAGGCTATGCCGAAGAAGCGTTCAAAAAGAACTTGCCGGAAGGCGAGCGCTTCACCTTTTTGCCCAAACCGTTCTCGCTCAAGGATTTGGTCGCGGCGGTAAAAGAAACAATGGCGTCCTGAATTGTTTGGAATTGACACAAAACTTCGTATTCCAAGCGCAAAACTATTCACTTACGTGCAATCCCTCGCATGAATTCTGCTCCGCGCGACGATCGGATTTTCTTTGCCGAAATGTGACAGTCGTCACATTCTGCCCATTCCTTTGCCTTGACCGATTCCGGGAATTTCGGTCTATTCCGCGAGCGAGATCTGGTTTCGGCTGCTTGCTTCCTGACTTCCGGCTTTCCGGCCTGCGATGCTCATGACAACTTCCAAAACGCGGATGCGCCCGTTTCGGCGATAGTCGCGGGACGGACGATTAATTGGAAACGAGGAAGACCAAATGCCTGTAGGAACCGTGAAGTTCTTCAACACCCAGAAGGGCTACGGATTCATCCAGCCGGAAGACGGCGGCAAGGACGTGTTCGTGCACGTCTCGGCTGTCGAGCGCTCCGGCATGCACACGCTCAGCGAAGGACAGAAAGTGTCCTTCGAAATCGTCACCGAGCGCGGCAAGACGGCGGCAGCGAACCTGAAGTCCGTTTGAGATAAACGGCGAGCGGTCCGCTCGCCGCGAAGATGCGGAAAACCCGGCGCCGAAAGACGCCGGGTTTCTCGTTTTGTCGAAATCGAATCAGCCGGCGGCGTCGCTGACGCACTTCTTGGTGAAGGACGTTTTCGCGGCGCCCGAAAGTTTCTTCTCGGCGGCCTGCTTGTCGCAAGCAGCGGCGGCGTCCTTCTCGCATTTCTTGACGAAGCTGGATTCCGCGGCGCCCGACAGTTTCTTCGCCGCAGCGGCGGCCTTGCAGGACTCGGCTTGCGCCGCGCCGCTGGCGGCAAACACAAGGGCGGCAGCGATCAGAATGGCTTTCATGGATGACCTCTCCCTGAGCGCGGCGGAATCGCCTGCGCGGAGCGCGAGGCTAGGGCAGAGGATATATGGGCGTAAAGGAGGCAAACCGCGCCAGCCGGGATCGAAATACCGGCGCTGGTACTTATCAATTCGGCCAAGTGCCTTTTTCTGCCGCTTCAGGGGAGAATTCGCCTGAGCCAAAAAGGAAGCCCTCTCGGGCGGGCGGGGCCTCCTATCGTCACTTCACGACCACTTTCCCCACCATGCCCGCCTCGCGGTGGCCGGGGATGTTGCAGGAGAATTCGAACTCGCCTTCCTTCGTGAAACGCCAGAGCAGCTCCCCGGTCTGCTTCGAGCGCAGCCGTTTCGCATTCGGCTCGTTGTGCTCCATGTTCGGGTTGGCTTTCATTGCTTCGGCATGGTCATGGTTCTCTTTTGCCGTGGCGAGCACGAATTCGTGGTCTTTCAGATTGTCGGCGTTTTTCAGCACGAAACGAATTTGCTCTCCGCGGCGGACTTCGATCGTATCCGGCCGGTAGTACATTTTCGGCACCTGCCGGCTCATGACGATCTCGATTGTCCGTGACGGCTTGAGGGGATCGCCGGGCTCGCCGGCAGAAAACGAAAGATGCGTGGGGTGTCCAGGATCGTGCGCGTCCGCGGATGCGCCAAGCAAAAGTCCGCCTGCAACCGCGATTCCTTGCAAGAAACGTTCGTACCGCATCACGACACTTTCAGCCGAAAGAAGACCATGTAGCTCGTCGGATCGCCGTAAAAGGGCTTGGCGACGTCCGGAATCCCATAGCGGCTCACCAGCGCGCCGATGCCAAACTTCAGGTGATCCATGATCGGCCAATCATAGATGCCGCCGACGGAAATCTTGTTCACGTAGAAGATCGGTGGCGTTACGAAAGCGGGGATATCGTCGAGCAGCTCGTTCTCTTTTACCCGCTCGGCGCGCGTGAAGAAGGTCCAGTTGTTCTTCAAAATCACTTCGCTCTCCAGGAGAAAGCCGTCGAGCGTCGGCCCCGGTTTCAGCATCTTGCGGCCCCACGCGAAGGTCGTGCTCCAAATATTGTTGCCCGCGAATTTCGTGGTGTAAGTCGCTGACGCCGTGAGGCGGTTTTCGTCCGTATTCGGGTCGAGGCTTTCGGGCGAGGTGATGTGCCCCCACGAGACCTGCATTGAGAGTTCTTTGGTCGGATTCCAGGTTGCGCGCGCGGAATAGCTGTCTAGCTTCGGCGACTCGATGTCATAGCGGTGCTGGTCGGGCTCGCGTCCCTTGAAGGCGGAAGCCTCGAGCTTCACGTTGTCCAGCACGACGCCCGCGGTGACGACGCCGAAGGTGATGTGCGTGCTGTCGAGCCAATGATGGGTGATCGGAGCCTCGGGAATGTCCATGCCGCTCGTGCGGTGCATGAAGGCGGACGGACCGAGCGCGGGCTCGCCCGGAAGACCGGCATACACAAAGAAGCTCGAATTCGGCGAGAACTTGTAGCTGTAAGTGGTCGAGAGCTCCATGAAGAGATCGTGCGGATGCTGGCGGTCGATCAGATGCGTCCTGCCGTCCGCGGTCTCGCCGGTAGCGAGCAGGAGCGGATAGCCGTTCGCGCCCATGAACGGATCGGGCGAGAGCATCGCGCGGAAGCCGATGGTGCTGTTGTCGGCCTCTTTTTGCGCTATGCCCATGATCATGCCGGGGACGAAGAACTTGTCGCCGCCGCGCGGCCCGCCCTGGCTGTCATAGACCCCGTTGATCAGCGCATGGGTCATGAACATCCAGCCGTTCGCGCTCGTGTGGATTCCCTCGTGTGGCGTTGCGTCCGGGAGCCAGCTCGTGCCCGAGCCTTCGCGGGTGATGGAATAGGGGCCGAAGAATCCGGCCATGTCGTGCTGCGTCATCCCGGCATGGCCCGATTGATCCATGCCGCCGTGTTGCATCCCGGCGCTGGATTTCTTTTCGGCATGACCGGGGTGGTTTGCGTGCTCGCCGGATTTCTTGCCGGACGATTTCTTCGGCTTCGAATCTTTCTTTGGAGCGGCTTCTTCGTGTTGGGAGTGATCCATGCCCTTCATCTGGGAATGGTCCATGTCATTCATGTCCTCGGCGCGGGCAGAATGAATTACGCAGGCGGCGAGGAAAGCGGCAAGCACCAGGCGCCCCGCGCCCGCACATAGGTTACGGAAATGCATCGTGTACCCCTTGAATTGAAACGGCACTCGGCTCGCGCCGTTCGCACGGCGCGAGGACGATCACGGGCAGCGCGAAATCGCGCTGCGGTTCAGATCGGCCGTTTTGGAATTCCGGGGTCGAGGGAGGCGAGGTGCCCGCGAATTGTTTGCGGCGCGCTCAGATAATCGGCTTGCACGATGCGCGCTGCTGCAACCTCGACGCAAACCGGCATGATCGCCACCGAGGCGACGACGCACAGGCCGCAGCATTTCACGTCCGCTTTTTCGGCGGGCGCGCCGCCGGAATGATGATGCGCGCCATGGTTTTCGTGCGCGGCCGCGATCGGCGACTGGTTGAGACAAGGCTGGCCTGCGGCCGCGGCGCGAATCAAGCCGCCGCTTATCAATATGACGGCAAGAAAAAGAATAAGGCCGCGAGAGCGCATGAAACAAAGCGTAAAGTTCTTTTACCGGAGCCGCAAGCTTCCGGTTTCCGGAAGGAACATCCCCCGACGCGCGCCGTTTTCCAGAAAGACGGAGGCCAGCCATGCGAAACCCCGAGCAAGATCAAGCGCCCGTGCGTTACGAAGCTTACGAGTTTCCGCCTTCGGACACATATCTCGCCTGTTTCGGCTTGTTCATTTTTACGGGCATCGTTGCTGCTTTTTATGTCCTGCTGATGGGTTCCTAGCCGAGGCATAATCGCAGCCATGAAAAAAGCCCCGCCTTGAAGGCGGGGCTTTCTTCGTCAATCGACGATCTGCACCACGCGTCCCGAGCGCGGATCGACGAGCACGGTGCGGTCGTTCACCACCGTATAGCGATATCGGGGAGCGACGCCGTATTCGCGCGGCACTTCGTAATAGGTGACACGGTCGGGCGGCAATACGGCGCCCACCTCAACGTCGCCTTCATAATAGTACGAAGGCGGACGCTCGTGCACGACATATTCGCGGAAACGAGGACGGGTCGCGTCGGAAATTCCGCCCACGATCGCGCCGACGCCGGCGCCGACCGCCGCACCGAAAGGACCGGCGACGATCGCGCCGGTCGCCGCGCCCGTTCCTGCGCCGACGGCGATGTCGCTCTGGGCGTTCGCGGCGGCGGGCGCCGCAAGCAGCGCCGCAGCGCCCAGCACAAATGTAATCTTTCTCATGGAAGCGTCTCCCTTTGGATGGATGATTATTCCCCCGCTCCGAATACGAAAACGTGCGAAAGCGAGCGGCGTTCCGCTGGAACTCCCGCCACGAAACTGCCGAAACCGCGGCGCGCACGGCGCGCCAAGATGGCCGGGTTAAGACGGCTGGGCCATGACAAGAAAAAGAAACCACGCGGAAAATCGCGTTCTTTTGCCGCGTCTCCGTCTGCGCTATCCATGTGCGGGGGGATTCCCATGTTCCTGACCACACTACCGACCTGGCAGGCGGCGATCGTTGTTGTGGTGCTGCCGACGCTGATTGCGGTCACGGGGCCGTTCGCCGTGCGCCGTTTCGTGCGGCTCGAGAGGCTCCAAACCAACAACGAAGTCGCCGGCTTCAAATTCGCGACCGTCGGTGTGCTCTACGCGGTGCTGCTCGCCTTCGTCGTGGTGGTGGTCTGGCAGAAATACAACGACGCCGAAAACGTGGTCTCGCAGGAGGCGGGCGCGCTTGCCGCGATCTACAGGATTTCCGCCGATCTTCCCCCCGAGCACATGAAGCATATGCACACGGCGCTCGACGGCTATCTTGCG
>JAJPHK010000173.1 GCA_021325315.1 Alphaproteobacteria bacterium | reverse complement strand
TGATGGCGTTCGCCCCTCCGTTCGTCATTCCGGGCGCAGCTGCGCGGCGCCCCGGAATGACAGAACAATTCCCCGCCTTTGAAATCCACCCTCGAAGTGCTTACCTACACCCAACGGAAATTCTTAGTGACCAAAAATCCCAAAAAACCGAAACAATCCGCGGCACCGAGCCGCGACGAACTGATTGCCTTCATCCGCGACCGCGGCGGCCGCGTCTCGAAGCGCGACATCGTGCGTGCCTTTCGCCTTGACGCCGTCGGCAAGGCCGAGCTGAAAAGCGCGCTCCGGTCGCTACGCGAGGAAGGCGAAGTCAGCCATCGCCGGCGCCGCTTCAATGTCGCAGGTCATCTCCCCAACGTCGTGCTCGCCGAAATCACCGGCCGCGACGAAGACGGCGACCTGATCGCCGAGCCCGCCGAATGGGATCGCGCCGATCACGGCTCCCCGCCGAAAATCCGTCTCGTCTTCAATCGCCGCGCGAGGGCTGGCCCCGCCCCCGGCGTCGGCGACCGCGTCCTTCTTCGCACCCATAGGGCATCGGAAATTTCCGATGGCATCGCCCACGAGGGCAACGTGCTGAAGCTCGTCGACAAGGCGCGCATGCAGGTGCTTGGTATTTTCCGCGCTCGGCCCGATGGCGGCGCGCGCATCGTGCCGGTCGATAAAAAGAGCCTTGGCCGAGAGATCGAAATCATCCGCGGAGCGGAAAGCGGCGCGCAGGACGGCGATCTCGTTACGGCGGAACTGTCGAAACAGCGCGCCTATGGCCTGCCGCAAGCACGCGTGCGCGAAAAGCTCGGCTCGCTCAAGTCCGAGCGCGCGGTGAGCCTGATCGCCATTCACGCGCACGGCATTCCGAACGCCTTCTCGCGCGAAGCGCTCGCGGAATCCCAGCGCGCGGGCCCCGCCACCATGAAAGGCCGCGAGGACTGGCGCGACATTCCGCTCGTCACCATCGATCCGCCCGACGCCAAGGATCACGACGACGCGGTGTTCGCCGAACCGGACACGGACGCCAACAACAAGGGCGGCCACATTGTCACGGTCGCCATCGCCGACGTCGCGCATTACGTGACGCCGGGTTCCGCGCTCGACCGCTCCGCGCTCGAGCGCGGCAACTCGGTTTACTTTCCGGATCGCGTCGTGCCGATGCTGCCGGAAGCGATTTCGAACGATCTCTGCTCGCTGCGCGCGAAAGTGGATCGTCCGGCACTCGCCGTCCGCATGGTGATTAGCGCGAACGGCCGCAAGCTCCGCCACACCTTCCACCGCGTGATGATGCGCTCCGCCGCACGGCTCTCCTACCAGGAGGCGCAAGACGCGCTCGAGGGCAAGCCGGACAATACGGCAGGCCCGCTGATGGATCGCGTGTTGAATCCGTTATTCAAAGCCTATCAGGCGCTCGCCAAAGCCCGCGACGCGCGCCAGCCGCTCGCACTCGACATCCCCGAGCGAAAATTGATCCTCAAGCCCGACGGCACGCTCGATCGCGTGATCTCGCCCGAGCGCATCGAAACGCAGAAGCTGATCGAGGAATTCATGATTCTCGCGAACGTGGCTGCGGCCGAGACGTGCGAGCATCGCCGCATCCCGCTCCTCTATCGCGTGCACGACGCGCCGGCGCAGGAAAAAATCGCCGCGCTGCGCGAATTTTTGCAAACCATCGGGCAGAGCCTTTCGAAATCGAACGTGCTTCGCCCCGGCGACTTCAACCGCATCCTCGACCGCTTCAAGGGCAAGGACACCGAGCGGCTGGTGCACGAAGTCGTCCTGCGCAGCCAGGCGCAGGCGGAATATGCCGCGATCAACTACGGTCACTTCGGCCTGCAGCTCAAACGCTACGCGCATTTCACTTCGCCCATCCGCCGCTATGCCGACTTGATCGTGCATCGCGCGATCATCCGCGCGTTGAATCTGGGACATGACGGATTGCCCGATATGGAATCGGAGACGCTGGCCGAAATCGGCGCGCAAATCTCGGCGGCCGAACGCCGCGCCATGGCCGCCGAGCGCGAGACCGTTGATCGCCTGATCGCACACTTCCTCGCCGACCGTGTCGGCGCGACATTCCGCGGGCGCATATCGGGTGTGACGCGCGCGGGTCTCTTCGTGAAGCTCGACGACACGGGCGCGGACGGGTTCGTTCCCGCGCGCACGATCGGCGCCGATTTCTACCGCTTCGACGAACGCCATCATGCGATGATCGGCGAACGCACCAAGGAAGCCTATCGTCTCGGCGACCGCGTCGAAGTGAAACTTGTCGAGGCTATTCCCGTTGCTGGCGCTTTGCGCTTCGAGCTCCTATCTGAAGGGCGCTACGATATCGGCCCTCGCAGAAAGTCGGCATTGCCGCCCCCGCCGCACCGGCATAAAGGAAAGCATCGCCACAAGCGCCCGCACGGAAAACGAAAATGAATGCGCACGACACCTTTAAATTTCCGGTTGCAACGGAGCGGCCGCTTCTCCAGTCGATCTGGCGCGGCTTTCTTGGGCGCTGTCCGAATTGCGGCCGGGGCAAAATGTTTCGCAAGTTTCTCAAAGTCGCCGACCGCTGCGAAGTGTGCGGCGAGGAATTGCACCATCATCGCGCCGACGACGCGCCGGCTTATTTCGTGATCGCGATCGTCGGGCACGTTGTCGTTGCGCTCGCCTTCACGGTCGAAGTCGCCTTCTGGCCGCCGTGGTGGTTCACCTTCGCGTTCTGGCTGCCGCTCACGCTGTTGCTGGCGCTTGTGCTGCTGCAACCGGTCAAGGGCGCGATTGTCGGTTTGCAATGGGCCTACCGCATGCACGGTTTCGATCCGAACCACGCCGAAGATCTTTCATGAGCGAATTTTCCGAACTCGCGAAATATCTCACTCGCAGCGAGCCGAAGGCCAAGACAAAAGGCCCCTACCGGCGCCCGCGCGACGCCGCGACGCTCATTCTGCTCGACCGCTCCGGCGCCGAGCCGAAACTCCTACTCGGCAAGCGGCATGAGGGCCATGTCTTCATGCCCGGCATGTTCGTGTTTCCCGGCGGCCGTCTCGATCCGGAGGATCGCCGGATGAAATACACGGGCGCGCTCGATCCGGTGAGCGAACGCCGCCTGCTCGCGGGCTCACCGAAGACAAGCAAGGCCCGGATCAACGCGCTCGCGCTCGCCGCGATCCGCGAGACCTGCGAGGAGACCGGCATTCTTGTCGGCAGCGAAGCAAGCGAGCCTTTCGCGGCGCCCTCTTCCGGCTGGCAGCCTTTCGCCGACGCAAAGCTCACGCCGAACTTGGGCGCGCTCACTTTTTTCGCGCGCGCAATCACGCCGCCCGGCCGCCCGCGCCGCTTCGACACGCGCTTTTTCGTCGCCGACCGGCGCGACGCGAAAATCGAACGCGGCGGTGTCGCCGGACCCGATAGCGAATTCGTTGAGCTAAAGTGGCTGACCTGCGCCGAGGCTAGAAGCACCAATACGCCCGCCATCACCAAAGTGATCGTCGAGGAAGTCGAAATGCGGCTGAAAGCGGGCTTTCCGGAAAGCGTGCCGGCGTCGTTCTTTTATTTCAGAAACGGGCAATTCCACCGCGGGGAGCTTGCCTGAAAGCCTGCCTTGACTTCCCGGCTTCGATGGCTAGGTTGCGCGCAAATTTCCAAGGAAACCGATCATGGCGAAAGCAGTCACCCTGAAGATCAAGCTCGTGTCGAGCGCGGACACCGGCTTCTATTACGTCACCAAGAAGAATTCGCGCACCATGACCGAGAAGCTGACCAAGAAAAAATACGACCCGATCGCGCGCAAGCACGTCGAGTTCAAGGAAAGCAAGATCAAGTAGGCTCAGTCCTATCGGTGAATATGAAAAGGGCGCCTCCGCGGGCGCCCTTCGCATTTTCGGGAAACAGGTGGCCGGCGGTAGGCAGCTAAAGAGGCCATTCTCGCCGCATACGCGCCGGCCGAACCCCACGGACCCAGGAGATGCGGCGGACCTGAGCACTCCGTAGGGTTAGCTCGAAGGCCGCTGCGAAACTGGTGGGAAAGGCCGATCCCGCCGCGCGGCCCAGATGGGGACGCTAACCCAAGGCGCGCGGGAATCAAACGATTCTAGGCCGTTATGCAAGAGAACTTAGAAAATACGTAAAATTGTAACCTTACCGGGCGCGGCAAGTGGTTAAGCCGCCTCGGAAACGACCCGGTTCCGGCCGCTTCTCTTGGCCCGATAGAGCGCCTCGTCCGCCCGTTTCAGGATCGTGGCAGGCAAGTCCTCCGCCCCGTGCAGAGCCGCCAACCCGATAGAAATTGTGACCTCGATCGAGCGCTCGCCCCGATCGATTTGGAAGGGCTCCCCCGCGATCCGGCGACGGATGCGTTCGGCGACCCGGCTCGCGATCCCAAGATCGGTATCGGGCATCACGACGACGAATTCCTCGCCCCCGAAACGGCAGGCGAGATCCACGCCGCGAATGCAGCTTCGCAGACGATCGGCGAATTCGCGCAAAACCTCATCGCCGGCATCGTGGCCGTAAGTATCGTTGATTGATTTGAAGTGGTCGATATCGGTGATCAGGATGGATAGCGGTTTTTCGCGCTCAAGCGCACGTGTCACCAGCAGGCTAGTATGGCTTTCCATATAGCGCCGGTTATAGAGCCCAGTGAGCGGATCGGTGATCGCAAGTTCCATCGACTGCGTGACATTGTCGCGCAGCCGGTCGGCGAAACGGCGGCGGCGCACCTGCGTTTTCACCCGTGCGCTGATTTCGTTTTTGTCGGCATTCCGCAGCAAATAATCGTTCGCGCCGAGATCGAGCGCACGCAGGAGACGCGCTTTTTGTTCTGCGGCGGCAACGAGCAAGATCGGCAAGTAACGCGTGCGCTCGAGCGAGCGAATTTGGCCGATCAGCCGCAGTGCATCGTAATGCTGCAAGTCGAGGCTTAGGATCATAAGATCGAATTTGCCTTCTGCCGCGCGAAACAACGCGTCCTGCGGATCCGGCGAAATGCCGACCGTATGCTGGCGTGCAAGCGCGGCCGCGATCCGGTCGGCGGTCGGCGCGTGATCCTCGACCACAAGAATACGCCCGTTCACCCCCTCGTCGTGGATCGCGTTCTCGGCGGGATCGGGAACGCCGATCTGCCGCGAGGTCACGACCCTCATCCGCATCTCGTCGGTCGCCATTTTGAGGCGCGCGAGCGAACGCACACGCGCGACGAGCGCAATGTCGTCGATCGGTTTCGTGAGAAAATCGTCGGCGCCGGCTTCAAGCCCCCGTACGCGATCCGCCGTCTGGTCGAGCGCGGTGACCATGATGATTGGAATATGATGTGTCGCCGGATTCGATTTCAGACGGCGCGCGACTTCGAAGCCGTCGATGCCGGGCATCATCACGTCGAGCAGCACGATGTCGCATTGTGAACTGGCGCAGATATCGAGCGCTTCTTGCCCGCTCGATGCGAGTACGACTTCAAAATACTCCGCGGAGAGCCGAACCTTCAGAAGCTTCAGATTGGCTTGATTATCGTCGACGACAAGGACGCGAGCACTCATGGCGCGATCAATCCTGCTTCACGAAATGCCGGACGGTTTCCAGAAACTTCGCGACTGAAATCGGCTTCGAAAGATAGGCCTCACAGCCCCCCTCCCGGATTCGTTCCTCGTCGCCTTTCATGGCAAAAGCTGTCACGGCAATCACTGGAATCGACTTCAGCTCGTCGTCTTCCTTAATCCATTTCGTGACTTCGAGCCCGGAGACTTCCGGCAGTTGAATGTCCATCAGAATGAGATCGGGCTTATGCTTGCGCGCGAGATCAAGTGCTTCGATACCGTTGCGGGTTTCGATGGTATCGTATCCGTTCGCCTGGAGGAGATCGTGAAAGAGCTTCATGTTGAGCTCGTTGTCCTCCACGATGAGTACAGTCTTCGGCATACGGTCTGTCCCTTGGGCCCGCGCGCATTCACCCTGCCGCGTGGACCTTGACCCTAAGCTTTGGGCCGCATCCCGCCAGCTCTTCGATCGAAATTCTGGAATCATGATGTAATGCCAAGGCTTTAATAATTTCTGTCGGAATGACGGCGGAGCAATGGTTTCTCCTTCGTAAATTCGGCATCCGCGTTTTCTATGCCGTACCATGGTAACGGTACTCGGCATTCGTTACGGAAGAGAAAATGCCATGAATGCCCGCAAAAGCCGCGATTTCAGCAAAGAAGCTGCGGAGACGATCGCCGCCCAGGCGCTCGGCTTCATTGCAGGCGACAGCACACGGCTTGGACGCTTCCTCGCCGAAAGCGGTCTTGGCCCCGATACGATCCGCCGTGCCGCGGCCGATCCCTCTTTTCTCCCGGCTGTCCTCGACTTCATTCTGGCGCACGAAGCCGACCTTCTCGACTTTGCCGCACAGCTTGGCATCGATCCGAAACATGTCGGCATCGCACGGCGCCTTCTGCCCGGTGCGAATTCCGAATCGTCCTCCTAATGATTCGAGTCTTCATTCTCCGAGTGTGCGGCTGCTAACCGCCAACATGAACAAACGCTGAATAAGTTTTTGGTACGCCAAAATTAAATCGGCTTTAGACTTCGTTTTTTCACTTTTTTCCGACGGGGAAAATCAGGTAATTTTCTGCGGGGGTATATAATGAACTTAGGAGAGAAACGATGCGAACGATTCTTTTCGCGGTGCTCGTTGCCGCCGGTTTCGCGCTGACGGGAACTTCTAGCGCCAACGCCGCCGCAGCAAATGGCACGGTCGTCGGCCAGGCTGCGCAGCAATCCGATCAGGTGCTTACGGTACGCGATGGCTGCGGCCGTCACCGTCACTGGTCGCGCTGGCAAGGCCGCTGCGTGTGGAATTAATCCCTTTCAAGGATGAAAAGCCCGGCGCGAGCCGGGCTTTTTTATTGGCGATTATTTTTCTCGCAGGGTGTCTGTTTGAAAAACTCTATACTCTTCAGCTCACCCTTGAGCGCGAAATTTCCATAATCGAGCCGCAGCGCACGGCTGACACCGTTCTCATAAAGCTCGAAGCCGAGCGTATAAGCCGGCGTCTGTTCGCCTTTTTCCGATTCCTTGTCGAAATAACTCACCGTCACCGGGTATCGCTTCAGCGAGGAAAGCGCCGGAATACGCGCCGCCATTTCCACGTCCGCGCTGTCACCTGTGCGCTCGCCGCCGATCACCGAAAGCGTTTGATATGCCTTCTTGCCGTCGGGCGAACCATCAAAGACGCGCGCTTCCAGAAAATGCCCTCCGCTTTTACCAGCCTGGATGATTTTCACGATCTGCTCGGTCGGCAGCAAAATCGGTCCGCCAAATTTGAGCGGCCCATTCTTCGATTTTCCGAGCTTCACCAAAAGGCTGCCGTCATCGTTCCGGCTCGCCGTCCCGTCCACTTCGTCCTTGAGCTCCTGATTGATGAAGTTCTGGTTCTTGAAGCGAAAGTTCTTTGCAGTCCCGTCTTCCCAAGTAGCGCTTCGAAGATCGCTCGTGGTCTTCGCCCCCTCCCCGGTATTGAGCTCGGTGACTTGCCGGAGATTCACGGAATAGCCTTCGCACGCGTTCCCGCGCATCTCATAAGCGATTCTCCCGCGCGCGCTGTCGACACGCGTCGAATTCTTTTCGGGATCAAGTGAGAGTTCGTAAATCGCCCGATGCGCGGCGAGCGATATTCCCTGCGCGGCGGTGGTCTGACTAGCGGTGAAAAACAACGCCGCGCTAAAAACAGCGGTAGATAAGGCTTTCACCATCGAACCCTCATTCTGGAATCAACTCACCATAGAATGGAAAGTTTAGCCGAAGAAACGCGCCTTGCGCGCTTGCGATCAATCGGCCAAGACTTCCTTCGTCAACAAACAGGCCCTTCAATTTGGGCAAAAGCGTGAGGACAAGCAATGGCTGGGAATATCGAAAAGAGACTCGCGGGCCTCGGAATTACGCTCCCGGCCGCACCTCCTCCTTCGGCGAACTATGTGCCGACGGTCCGCACCGGCAATCTCCTGTTCTGCTCCGGTCAGGTCTCGGCCGCACCCGGCGGCGAGTTCATCAAGGGCAAGGTCGGCGCGGAAACGTCGCCCGAGCGAGGCCAGACCGCAGCACGCATTGCACTGATCAACGTGCTCGCGCACGCCAAAACCGCGCTCGGCGATCTCGACAAGATCAAGCGCTGCGTCCGCCTCGGCGGCTTCATCAATGCAGTGCCGACCTTCGGCGAACTGCCGAAGGTGATGAACGGCGCCTCCGATCTCATGGTCGAAGTCTTTGGCGATGCCGGCCGCCACGCGCGCACGACTGTAGGCGTTGCCGAGCTTCCGTTCGACGCTTCGGCGGAAGTCGAGGCGATTTTCGAAGTGGAATGAGCGACCTCCGCTGGCTGACGGCAAAGCCGATCGCGCACCGGGGGCTGCATGACAGCGCGGCCGGCGGCGCGATCGTCGAGAATACGATGGAGGCCGCCGAGGCGGCGGCGGCCGCAGGCTACGGCATCGAGTGCGACGTGCAACTCACGGGCGACGGCGAGGTTGTGGTTTTTCACGACGACACACTGGATCGTCTGACCACCGCGAAAGGTGCGCTGCGCGATATGAAGCTCGCGGCCTTGCGCGAAGTGAAATTCAAGCATTGCGCGAGCCGGATCCCGACGCTGCAGGAATTTCTCGCCTGCGTGTCCAGCCGTGTACCGGTTGTGATTGAGCTGAAAAGCCGCTGGGATGGAAGCGGCGAACTTGCGGAAAAAACGGCTCGCATCGCCGCCGGCTATCGAGGCTCTTCTGCGCTGATGAGCTTCGATCCCTGGCTCGTGCGTGCGCTGCGGCTGATCGCGCCCAATCTCACGCGCGGTATTGTCGCAGAGCGCTATTATGACGACCCTGACTGGACGGCGCTTTCGCCGCAGCAAAAATTCGGGCTTGGCAACCTCATGCATATTTCGCAGACGAGACCCCACTTCATCGCTTACTGGATACGCGATCTCCCCGCATTCGCGCCGCTTTTCGCGCGCAATGTGCTTGGCATGCCGCTTCTCACCTGGACCATTCGCACCGATACGGAGCGCGCCCGCGCGCGGCGTTGGGCGGATCAGATGATTTTCGAGGGCTTTCGTCCCTAAATATTCACCATGAACGGCCCTGCCCTTCGAGTCCGTGTTGAGCCTTCGATCAAATCGATCCCGAAGGAGATTTGGGACGCCTGCGCCGGAGGAATCCAAACTGGAGATGCCGGCGTGAAGCGACTCAAAGGACTCGCGAATCCTGACGCCTCTTCCGCTACCGCCATTAACCCATTCGTAACGCACGACTTTTTGCTCTCGCTCGAAGAGTCGGGCGCGGCCACAGCGCGTACCGGCTGGGCAGGCCGGCACCTTCTGGTCGAGGACGAGACGGGTGCCACGCTCGCCGCGATGCCCGCCTATCTGAAAAATCACTCGCGCGGCGAATATGTTTTCGACCAGGGCTGGGCCGAGGCCTTCGAGCGCGCGGGGGGCGATTACTATCCGAAGCTGCAGGTTTGCGTTCCCTTCACGCCCGTGACCGGCCCTCGCCTTTTGCTCCGGCCCGGACATTCGGCGAACGCCGCGCGCGAGGCGCTCATCGCCGGCGCGCTGGAAATCGTGAAGCGTGAGCATGCATCCTCGCTGCACATCACGTTCCCCACCGAGTCGGAATGGAAGTATCTTGCCGGGCTCGGTTTCCTCGCCCGCACCGACCGGCAATTCCACTGGCGCAATGAAGGCTATTCGACATTTCGGGGTTTTCTCGCGGCGCTTTCCTCACGCAAGCGCAAGATGATCTCGCGCGAACGGCGGGAAGCCCTCGCGGATGGCGTCAGTATCGTGCGTCTTACAGGGCGCGATCTCACAGAAGCCGCGTGGGACGCGTTCTTTGCCTTCTACATGGACACCGGCTCGCGCAAATGGGGATCGCCCTATCTCAACCGGCGTTTTTTCTCGATCGTCGGAGAGCGCATGCACGACAAGATCGTGCTCGTGATGGCGAAGCGCGCGGGCCGCTACATCGCCGGGGCGCTGAATTTTCTCGGAAGCGATACGATCTACGGCCGCTACTGGGGCGCGGTCGAGCACCAAGCCTTTCTGCATTTTGAAGTTTGCTATTATCAGGCGATCGACTACGCGATCGAGCATGGACTGAAAGTCGTCGAAGCCGGCGCGCAAGGTGCGCACAAGCTCGCGCGCGGCTATCGCCCCGTCCCGACCTATTCCGCGCATTACATCGCCAATTCCTCGTTTCGCCGTGCGGTCGCCGACTATCTCGAGCGTGAACGCGAATATGTTGAGGCGGAATCCGAGGAGCTTTCGCAGCTTGCGCCCTTCCGGAAAGGGGAAAAGCAGGAAGCCGAGTTTTGATTTGAGCGGAGAGCCGCTACAATCGATTGAAAGGAAAAACCGATGGCCGCATACGATCCCGAAAACATTTTCGCGAAAATCATCAAAGGCGCCCTTCCCGCCTACAAGGTTTACGAGGACGACAAGACGGTCGCCTTTCTCGACATCATGCCGCGCGCGCCCGGGCATACGCTGGTGATTCCGAAGCATCCGTCGCGCAATCTCTTCGACGTGCCCATCGACGAGCTCGCGCATGTAATGAAGGTCACGCAAATGGTCGCGAATGCCGGCATGAAGGCGTTCGATGCCGACGGCATCACCGTGCAGCAATTCAACGAGCCGGCCGGCGGCCAGGTCATCTTTCATCTCCACGTTCACGTCATTCCGCGCAAAGAAGGAGTCGCGCTGAAGCCGCCCGCGAGCTATCACGAAAAACCGGAAGTGCTGGAAGAGCACGCGAAGAAGCTGAGGGCCGCGCTCGGAGGTTAATGCGGCACCGTGAAGTACGCCCCCGCGATCAGAACCGCCTCGCCCGCGATCACGCCGGCGAGCATCGAGCGCTTTGAGAGGAAATACACGGCGAAGGCGACGATCACCGATCCCGCGCGCAGGAAGAGCGGAATGGCCAGAAGATCACCGCTCGGGAACAGCACAAGCCGCATGATCACCCCCGCCACCATCGCGTTCGCGACGCCGCGGATGAAGGTCATGAGATCGCTGTCCTCCTCCAGCTTGCGCCCGGCGACGACCGCGGCCCAGCGCCAGACATCGGTCGGCAAAAAACCTGCAAGGATGATCAGGAGATAGGGCGCGAGTCCGCTGTGCATCAATTCGTTCATGCCGCCCTCGCCTTGCGCTGGCGGTGAATGAACCAGGCTGCGCCGCCGCCAAAGAGCCCGACCCACAATAAATCCACCGGCGCGTTGAGCCACACGAAAACCGGCGCGAGCGCGAGCCCGAAGACGAGCGAGAGATAGTCGACGAGATCGCGCGCATTGCGCACGAGCGCGATGATGAACGACATCGGCGTGAGAAAGCCGAGGCCGACCGCGAACGAAGGCGGAAGATTGCCCGAAAGCACATAGCCCGCCCAGGTCGCCAGCACCGAGGCGGTGTTGAAGGTGAGCGCGAGCCCGAAATAGAACGGCACGCGCGACGCAGGAGGAAGCGGCGGCAGCATGCGCCGGCTCTCGACCCAGATCGAGACCGCGACGAAATGCGCGGCAAGCAACTGAATCCAGAGGCGTGTCCGGAGATAGGGCAAAAGCGTCACGACCGAAGGAAGAAGCCGCGCCGCCGACAAAAACACCGCGAGCGCGATTCCGAGCGCGGCGCTCCCTGCGGCGAATCCGGTGACGAGCAAAAGCTGCGACGGCAGCGCGATGATGAGCGCAGTGGAAAGCACCGCCGCCGCGAGCGGAAAACCGAGGCTCGCGCACAAGCCGCCATAGCCGATATAGGACGCAAACAAGACGAGCCCCTGCACCGAGGTGAGCGCGGCCTTCGCGCCGCGCAGGAAGGCCTGCGTGGGGTCGGTCTCGGGTTTGGCGGGGGAAGCTTTCGGTCGTTTCGGCACGCGGCTTCTTAGCAAAGACGATTCGATTCTGCTTGCATGGCTGCTATTCCTTTTACGGGAAGCACCGGAAAGATTTGAATTCTTTTCTCGTGGAGGGAGGATTCGTATTCGCGGAAGGAGTTCGCTGTGCGGTGTCTTCCCCGTCATGGCCGGGCTTGTCCCGGCCATCCACGTCTTTCTGCTGTCTTTGAAGCAAAGGCGTGGATGCCCAGCACAAGACCGGGCATGACGGAGCTAGATGAGAGAGCTTGATTTCATTGGTCTCTTTTTGAGTCAGACTCTGAGGAGCGGCGCATTTCGTGCGCCGCGTCTCTAAGGATGAGGCCTGTGCATTCCGGACGGACCCTTCGAGGCTCACTCGCACGCAAGTCGGCTGTTGCCGACTTGCGAAATTGATAATTCCAATCTCGGGTAAACCCGAGATTGGTGCTCGTTCGCTCCTCAGGGTGAGGTATCTCAAGGCAGCCTCCATCGTTCCCGCACCCGCG
>JAJPHK010000044.1 GCA_021325315.1 Alphaproteobacteria bacterium | reverse complement strand
GTTCGAGTGTCGCGTATTCGTGATGGCGTTCGTTTGCGAGCGCAAGCGCGCGATGAAGGGACTGTTCCAGGCTGCGCGAAAAGGTAGGCATTCAATTCCCTTTCGATACTCTCCGACTCACTTCTTCTCCATGACGCATTGCAAAGGATGCTGATGCTTGCGGGAGAAGTCCATCACTTGCGTAACTTTTGTTTCCGCCACTTCGTAGGTGTAAACGCCGCACTCCCCGACTCCGTTCTGGTGCACATGAAGCATGATCCTCGTGGCGTCTTCGCGGCTTTTGTTGAAGAACTGCTCGAGCACCTGAACCACGAACTCCATCGGGGTATAATCGTCATTCAACAGGAGAACCCGGTAAAGATTCGGCCGCTTGGTCTGCGGCTTCGTCCGGGTGATGACGGCGGTCCCCGTGCCGTTCTCGTCCGGCCGCTTGCGGTTGTTGCCGTTTCCGCCAGCGGCAACGATATCTTGGCGCGGCGAGACAATACTCCTTTCCAAAAGCGGCCAATTCTTGTGGTGCATAAGGCCGATCACCCCTGATCCTGATCTGTTCCGGGCCCAAGGCCCCGGCGCCGATGAAGTGGCGAACAGGTCGAGAATATAAGCGAAATGCGCCTTTCCGGCCAGCCGTAGACCCCGATATGGTGAGTTGTAGCGGGGCCGCAAGTATTTCCTTAACCCTCTCCGCGCCCCGCGCCCGCTCTCCTCAAATCGCAAGCTTCCAGACAAGCTTTAGGCAACGATGTGTCCGCATGCTCGCCCCGCTTTTGTCGGGCTGTGGAGACACGTTTTGCGTGGCCTTGCTTTCATTCGCGAATTTCTTGCCGACCGCCGCGGCAACATCATCATCCTGTTCGGCTTGTCGCTGATTCCGATCGCCGGCGCGATGGGTGTCGCGGTCGACTACGCGCTCGCCAATCAGGGCCGCACGCAGATGCAGGCAGCCCTCGACATCACCGGCCTCACGCTGTCGAGAATGATGCCACTCTCGCAGGCGGATCTCGACACCAAGGGGCGGCAAATCTTTCTCGCCAATCTCGGCACCGTCCCGCTCACGCTCAATGCGTCAAACGTAGCCGATCAGCTCACGATCACGCCGGACACCGGAAAACTGACGCTGACCGTTAACACCGAATATCCGATACGGATGGCGGGCGTCCTGAGCAGCATGATGCCGGCGCGAATTCCGATCGGCTCGCGCACGGAAGTCGTGTGGGGCCAGGGCAAGGTCGAGGTCGCGCTGGCGCTCGACAATACCGGCTCCATGGCGCAAAACGGCAAGCTCACGCAGCTCATCGCCGCGTCCAACAACCTGATCGAGATTTTGAAAAACGCGGCGCAAAACCCGGGCGACGCCAAGGTTGCAATCGTTCCGTTTGGCTTTCAGATCAGGGTCGATCCGTCGACTTACGCCAGCGCGAGCTGGCTGCGCTGGGACTTGTGGGACGCGCAGCATGGAACTTGCAGCGGCGGCTCGGGCTCCACGCAGGCGACCTGCACGGTAGCGCACTGTTCGAACCCAAGCTGGACGACGCAGAGTCAATGCCTTTCGCACAACAAGACCTGGTTCAACGCGGGTACCTGGACGCCCGCCAATCACAGCACCTGGAACGGCTGCATCGAGGACCGCGACAAGGACCCGAACCTCAACTATGACGTGAACGATTCAGCCGTCGTGAGCGGTGACATTGCGACGAAGTTTCCGGCGGCGCAGGAATGCGGCAGCCTGGCGACCGTGATGCTGCTCAACTACAACTGGGGGGATCCGAACAGCATCGACCCCACGACGCTGCACGGCAAGATCAATTCCATGAATGCCGTCGGCAATACCAACGTCACGATCGGTCTCGATTGGGCGTTCCAGATGCTCTCTCCGACCGGCACCCTGCCCTTCTCGCAGGGCGCCGCCTACGGCACCGAGAACCTGACGAAATATCTCATCATTCTCACCGACGGCGACAATACGCAAAATCGCTGGACGAGCACGCAATCTCTGATTGATCCGCGCACAACGGCGGCCTGCGACGCGATCAAGGCGAAGGGCATCAAGATCTATTCGATCCGCGTCATCGACGGAAACGAAACGCTGCTCCAGAACTGCGCGAGCGACCCGAGCATGTATTTCTCGGTGACGGATTCGAGCCAGCTTCAAGGCGTATTCAACGTCATCGGCACCACGATCGCGAACCTGCATCTGGCGATGTAGCGCAGAACCGAATACCGCCTGCCCCCATCCCCGCCCCGTTTCGGCACGAATGGCCAAAATCCCGGCAGGCAGCCGCAGCGCTTTCTTAACCAAGCGCTTGGTTGCAACGGGTTGTAGCGATGAATCGCCGAAAAACGGGGGGTTCCGGCAAGATTCAATTAAAATCCAAATGGCAGGGTTGCACCGGTTTTTAAGGGAGCCGGTCATGCGCCTCTTGTCGAATTGCCGCCGATTCCTTTCGGATCGCCGGGGCAATATCGCGATCCTGTTCGGCCTCGCCGTCGTGCCGATTTTCGGCATGATGGGCGCCGCGCTCGATTACAGCATGGCCAATATGCAACGCACGCAGCTTCAGGCCGCTGCCGACAACACGGTTCTGATGTTGTCGAAGATGATGCCAATGTCAGACGACGCGTTGAATACCCAGGGCTGGAAAATTTTTCAGGCCAATATGGGCTCGACGCCGCTGCAGTATACTCAGCCGAGTCTCGTGATCACGCAGACGTCGAACGGCAAGTTGACACTGCAAATCGACACGCAATATCCGCTCACCCTCGGCGGCGTGATGGCGAAGATCTTCGGTACGTCGCCCTACATGGCGGTCGACGTGCACTCCGAAGTGCAATGGGGCAACACGCGGCTTCGCGTCGCGCTCGTGCTCGACAATTCGGGCTCGATGTCGCAATCGAACAAGATCACCGCGCTGAAGACCGCGACGAAAAACCTGATCACCACGCTTTCCGGCGTCGCGAAGAATCCCGAGGACGTCTACGTCTCGGTGATTCCGTTCAGCAAGGACGTGAACGCCGGTAATACCAATTACAATGCTAACTGGATCTATTGGGGCAACGCGGCGCAAGATCCCACGAAGTCCGACCACAATTCATGGGACGCGCAAAACGGCACTTGCAGTGTCTCAAACGGACCGGACCGCGCTGCCTGCGTATCCGCGCATTGCTCGAGCTCGCGGTACACATCGAAGTCGAGCTGCCAGTCTGCCGGCCGCACCTGGTACAATGCCGGTGTCGGCGTCTGGACCCCGGCGAACCACAACACCTGGAACGGCTGCATTCAGGACCGCGGCTTTGCCGCGGGTCCCGCAACATCCACGACCGCCGGCAACGATCAACTCACGATCGCCACCGACACGACGAAGAACGAAACCCTGTTCCCTGCAGAGCAATACGGCTATTGCACGCAGACGATGCAGGGCCTCACGAACAACTGGTCCACGCTGAACACCATCGTGGACAACATGCAGCCGAACGGCAGCACCAACCAGCCGCTGGGACTCGTCTGGGGCTGGCAATCGCTCGTCGGCGGCGGCCCGCTCGCCACGATTCCCATGGACACGGCGAACTACGCCTACAGCCAGGTGATCATCCTGTTGTCGGACGGTCTGAATACGCAGGATCGCTGGTGGGGCGATGGCTACAACACTTCGACGGATGTCGACTATCGCATGTATTACAAAGATGCCAGCAACAATGTGTCAGGTACCTGCCAGAACATCAAGAACGCGAATATCACGATCTATACGGTGCAGGTGAACACGGGCGGAGATCCGCAATCCGCGGTGCTGAAAAATTGCGCGAGCGACCCGAGCAAGTTCTTCATGCTGACTTCGTCGGACGAGATCGTGACCACCTTCGACCAGATCGGCTCGGCACTCGCCAATATTCACATCTCGAAATAATTCCGAGTGAAACAAAAAGGCCCGGTGAAGACCGGGCCTTGTGCATTCTCGAAGTTCGAACCGATTACTGCTTGACCTTGGTGAAAGCGGCTTCGATCGGCTTGTAGGTTTCCTTGGCGAGATCGGCACAGATTTCGCCGATCTTTTTCGACTGGGCAACGAAGCCCTCGTAAGCCGTCTTGAAGTAGTCGGTCTGGGTTTCGATCGCCTTGTCGATCGAACGGACGGCAAACAGCTTTTCGATCGCTGCGGCACCCTGTTCGAAGGACTTTTTCTGATAGTCGGCAACCTCAACCGCGAGGGTCTGGATGCCCTTCGATACCGCGTTGAAGTTCTTCAAGGCGAGCTCGGCGTTGTCTTTGCTGATCTTCTGGAATTCTTCGAAGTTCTGAAACATAGGCCTCTCCTAAACGCTTGCCGTCCAGGCAAGCGAGCCATTGATGGGGTCAGGGGTCTTGGGGTCTTCCGAAACGGCTCAATTTCGCCGTCGAAATTCCCTATATTGCGGTGCAATATCAAAGTCAAGAAAATTTTGCGTCGCACCATTATTTTTCGGCCTTTTGGCTAAGGGCTTTATCTATTTAACGTTTTTCTAACCGCATTTTCCCTATTTTAGGCCCACTGGCTGCTCATTTTGGCGCCGGGGCACGCGGCTCTTTCGCAAAAGAGACACGTGCGAAGCCGAACGGCCGGGATTCCCGGCCGCGGGGTGGCGGTAAAGGGACGACGGGTTCGAGTATGCGTTTACGTTGGGGAACGGCGCGCGGTTCGCGCCACGCGGTGAGGATTTTTGCACTCTCGCTCGCGGCGATTTTGATCGCGACCCAGGCGGACGCCCGCGCGCGCCGACATTATCATCATCGTGTTTCCGCTTCCCAGTCCGACGACGACGAAGGCTGGCGCGAGGGCCACGCATCAATCGTTGTCGACGCCAAGACCGGCAAGGTGCTGGAGGAGTCGAACGCCGACAAGCTGCGGCACCCGGCTTCGCTCACCAAGATCATGACGCTTTATCTCCTGTTCGAGCAGATCGAGGCAGGCCGCCTCAAACTCGATTCCAAGATTCCCGTGTCCGCCCACGCCGCCGACGCCGCGCCGACGAAGCTCGGCCTGGATGCGGGAGAAAAGATCGAAGTCGAGGACGCAATCAAAGCCGTCGTCACCCGCTCGGCGAACGACATAGCGATCGCGATCGGTGAAGCCGTCGCCGGAAGCGAGGAAGCCTTCGCCGCCCGCATGACCAAGAAAGCGCATGCGCTCGGCATGAAAAACACCGTTTTTACGAATGCATCCGGCCTTCCCGACAAGCGCCAGGTCACCACGGCGCGCGATCTTTCGATCCTCGGCCGCGCGATTCAGGACCGTTTTCCGAAGCTCTATCGCTTCTTCTCCATTCGCAATTTCATCTGGCGCGGCACGCAGATCGCCAATCACAATCACCTGCTCGGCACCGACGGTGTCGACGGCATCAAGACCGGCTATACCCGCGCTTCTGGCTTCAACCTCGTTACCTCGGTCAAGCGCGACAACCGCTATATCGTCGCGGTCGTGCTGGGCGGCAGGAGCGCGCGCGCCCGCGACGCCCACATGCGGGAGTTGATCGGCAGCTACATGCCGCGCGCTTACGCCGGCGCTCGCACGGCGCCGATGATCGCTGAGGCGCAGGAAGAAAATTCCGCCGCGCCGAAATTTACGGCAAAGCTCGCGCGCGCGCCGATGCCGCGGCCCGCGCCGACTGAGGGCTCGCGCGATCCGATCCGTCCGCTGCCGGTTCGCACCGTTCAGCTTGGCAAGAACAATGCCGAGCAGCAGCTCGTGGAGGTGCCGAACAGCGGCACGCTCGGCACACTTACGATTTCGCCTTTCGGAGACGTAAATGCGGGCCCGCCGCAATCGCTGCAGGTCGCCGCCTATAGCGACTCGCGAAACGCCGGCGCGCCCGCGGCTTTCACCGCGATCGACCAAAACCGGCACGCCGACGCGGCTCAGCCCGCCCCCGCCCTAACTCCGGCGCCCGCGGCTGCCGAAGCAACGAAATCGGCGCCGGAGCGTGTGGCCGCCGCGACCATGGCTTCACTCTCGCTGGTCGCGCCGGCTGAAGCCGCGCCCGCGAAACAGGAAGCGCTGGCGCAGAAGCCCGTTCTGCATGCGGCGCTCGCGCGCCAGATCCCTGAAGGCTGGCAGATCCAGATCGGCGCTTATACGGGCGAATCCGAGGCACAGACGAGATTGCAGGCGGCGCGCACCAAGCTCGGCGGCTTGCTGGCCAAAGCCACTTCCTTCACCGAAAAGACCATCAAGGGTTCGGTCGAATATGTCCGCGCCCGCTTCGCCGGTTTCCAAAGCGAGGCGGACGCCAAAAAAGCCTGCGATGCGCTGAAGCGGAATGATTTCCAGTGCATCACGGTCAAAAACTAAAACAAAGCGTTTTCAAGCGAAGTGGGAACCGCTTCGCGTAAGAAAACGCGCAAATAAAAAGATCAGGGATGCGTCACTAACTGTTTGTGGAGTTAGTGATGAGTACGAAGCAGAACTTCCTTGGCCTCGTTGACCCGAGCGGCGAGATACGTCGACCCGCCCTGGTCGGGATGCAGCTTCAGCATCAGGTTGCGATGCGCACGTCGTATCTCGATCGCGCTCGCGCCTGGTTCGACCCCCAGGATCTGACGCGCCTCTTCCTCGGACATCGGGCCCTTGCCCGGCGCCTTTCCCGCCCGCGCACCCGCATCTTCCTTGACGTATTCACGCCAGGCGGAGTCCCGGCGGTCGAGATAAGCTTCGAGTAGCGCACGGCTTTCCTCGTCCATCGAGGAAAGCATCGCGGCGAGCGTCTGCGGCGGCAGCTGATCGAGCGGCGTGCCCGCGTACGGGCCGGCGACGAACGTCCCCCGCATCGCGCCCGTATCGTGATCGAGCTCCATCTCGATCATGCTTGATCGCACTTTCGATCTCTGCCCCGGCGTCGGCCGCGCGCCGCCAAAGATGGCGCGCCCCGGGATCAAATCGAGCAGGCCAAGGCCCAAAAAGCCGAGCGGCACCGCCACTGGAAAGCGGCCGGAGAATGCGAAGAACGCCGCGCCCGCGAGCGCCGCGATCCCGCCGCCGCGGCGCAGGCTCTGCACGACGAAACGCGCGTCGAGATGGGTAAAGGCGCGCAATCCCACAAGAACGAGAAGGAGGGCCGCAACACCGATAAGGAGCGGGGCCATGTTACTCCCTCATTTGCGCAAGGAGACGCGTCGCCCCTGCCCCTTCATCTCGCTTTGAGAGGTCCGAAAGCGCCTTGTATCCGCCAGCCGCATAGGCTGCCGCCGCGCGCAGGAGCTCCCGCAATTCGTGCGCGGCGCCAGCGTCGAACGGACACCACGCGCCCTTGGTCAGCCGCGCGATCTCTTTGAAGGCCCGCTCTGCCACCGGCTCGTTGCCTTCCTGAAACACAAATACCGGCACGCCCAAGAGGCCGAGCTTTCCGGCGGCGGCGCAGATCTCGTCGATCGGCTCTTCCATGCAGTCGCCGACGAAAACGAGGGCGTGCACTTTCTGCCGTTTCGACTCTTTCAGCACGTGTTCAAGCACGCGGCGAATTTGCGTCTCGCCGCCCTGGCAGGCGATTTTCTCCATGAGGCGCGCGAGCCGCTTCGGCTCAGATACCCATTGCGAAGCGGCGCATTCGGTAAGGCCGCGGTAATAGACAAGCTGCACGTCAAGGCCGCCTGTAGCGGCGGCCTCCTCGAACATCTCCGCTTGCAGTTTGCAGGCCATATCCCAGGTGGGCTGGCGGCTCATGGTGGCGTCGAGAGCAAACACCAGCCGTCCCCGGCGGCCGCCGCTGCGCGGGCTGAGGGCGCGAGCATGCTCCAGAAAGGCGTCGACTTCCGCCTTCCGCGATACCGGCTTCGCGATGTCGCGATCTGCGCCCATGGGGCATTCCTCAGGGGGCGGTATAATCCGCTTCCAGAAAGATTGGGGCATTTTGGGCGGTGCGCAAGCAGGCGCTCGTTCTGCACCCGTTCCAGCTTAAGCTTTTTCCGGGGCGCATGCAGAGCATGCGCCCCGGAATGCTGATTCGGATAGGCTAATCCGCTGTTAATCCACCGTCGCGGAACGGCTGGCGGGAAGAACGAAACCACTCGGCCCGTGCCGCCGCACGCCGCTTGCCGCGTTCGTCGAGCGGCAGCCTGAGGGTCGCAATGAATTTCACAACCTCGTCATGCGCCACATAATGAGAGGGCGTCGGCTTCATTCCGAGCGTCCGCTCGTCCAGCGTATCGAGTACGGTAAGACCGCGCGGAAACATCTCACGATACACTACACGCTCTGAGAAGCCGTCGGCGAGCCGGAACGACATCCGCCTTGAAAGCGCGGCCAAACCCTCGGCGATATTGCGGCCGTTACGCGTTTCCAATTGTCCGAGGCGGTTTCGAATTACCACCCAGTCAGTATCGACGTCTTCCACGAGCCGCCGCTGGCGCCGCGCGTCACGCACCATTTCGGAATAATGGCTCGTGCCGGTAACTTCGAAATTCTCCGGGTCGATGCTCGCCAAGACGTCGAAATCGATGAAACTATCGTTCAAGGGCGTGATCAGCGTGTCGGCCATCGCATGCGCGAGCCGCATCAGATAACTGTCGGTCGCCGGCGTATCGATCACGACGAAATCGTGGGTATGCTCGACCGCTGTGATCGCGGCGGCGAAGCCCGCGAACTCAGCCGCTTCGTTATCGTCGACGCTGCGCGTATTGCCGCGATCCACCACGAACGGCTCAGGCAGTTCCAGCGGAATGCCCGTCTTTTTCGCCCAGTTCTTGCGGTTCGTGATGTAACGCGTGAGGCTCTTCTGGCGGCTATCGAGATCGATGGTGGCGACCTTCTGTCCCGCTTTCAAAAGCGCAACGACAACATGCATCGCCGAGGTGGTTTTACCGGAGCCGCCCTTCTCGTTCGCAACCACGATGACATGCGAAGAGCGGATGGCCCTCGCCCTGCCGACTGCGTTTGCGAACGCCTGACTCTCGATACGCATGAGCACTGACCCCGAAACCCCGAAGGATTTCTATCCGTATTGTGCAAACTAGTTCTTAAAAACGTCAAGCACGAAACGCGCCGAAAGCCTCCTGGACGAAAAGTTTTTCGAAGGCGTCACCCACGGGCGACGATTGGCCGCCGTGAGGACCGTCTGCTAAACTTGATTATCTCCCGATCCTTCCGAACCGGAGACGAGAATGACCGCTCGGCCACGCATCGTGCGCACGGTAAAGGCTCTTCGCGCGTCGATTGCCGCATTGCGAGGCGGCAAACGGACAATCGCACTTGTGCCCACTATGGGGGCGTTGCATGACGGCCATATTGCGCTGGTGCGCCATGCCCACGAGCGAGCCGACCGCGTCGCAGCATCGATCTTCGTTAACCCTGCCCAGTTCGGCCCGCAGGAGGATTTCGGCCGGTATCCGCGCACCTGGAAAGCGGACATCAAGGCGCTGGCGAAAGAGAAAACCGATCTGGTTTTCGCCCCTTCGGTAGAAGACATCTATCCCGAGGGCTTCGCCACCCGCATCGTGCCGGAAGGCCCTGCCCGGGCCGGGCTGGAAGATAAATTCCGGCCGCACTTCTTCTCGGGTGTCGCGACCGTGGTGGCGAAACTCCTGATCGAGGCAATGCCCGACATCGCGATCTTCGGCGAGAAGGACTACCAGCAGCTTCTGGTCATCCGGCGGCTCGCCCTCGATCTCGACCTGCCCGTGAAAATTGTCGGTCATCCGATCGTGCGGGAGAAAGACGGGCTCGCCTGTTCCTCGCGCAACGCGTACCTCTCGCCCTCCGAGCGCGAGACCGCGCCCGTCCTCCACCGCACATTGAAGGAATGCGCGGCCGCGATCAAAAAAGGCGAACGCGTCATGGAAGCACTCGCCCACGGCCGGCAACGCATCGAGGAAGCCGGTTTTGCGCTCGATTATCTGGAAGCGCGGAACGCCGAAACGTTAGAGACCGCCCGCTCGCTCGCCGAAGGACCGCTAAGGCTTCTGGTCGCCGCCAAGCTCGGAACCACACGGCTGATCGACAATCTCGGGGTGCGTCAGATACTGCGCTCGTAAATCAGTTCGTAAATTACAAAGATCACGCCGAAGAACAGGATCGTGAGCACCGTGCCGACGATCATCATATAGAGCGTATCGGTATCGAGCAGTCCGGCACGCGCTTTCGTTGCCGGCAGTGTTTTCTTTCCCGCGACATTTTCGGCGGGCCGCTCGTAGGATGGGCTTGCGGTCTTGGCCATGATTGTCCCGCAGCAAGATATCGTCGTGGGGTATAACCGCCACAATATGCGGAGAGTTCCGGCTTGCGGCCGGATCAGAGCAAGCCAAGCTCCCTGAGCTCGCGCCGCATGGTTTCGGGAAGCTCCGCGAGGCCCTTCCCGCTTCTGGCAAGATCCGGCGGCGCATCTTTCGCCTCGAAATACCGCCAGCCCTGAAATGCAACGCGCGGCTTCGGCACCACCGGCACGACTTTCCCATCCATCACAAGCCGGCAGCGCTTCACGCCGTCCTTGTCGACGAAGGGGCGGATGTCGATAAGCTTCTCCCGGCAGACAATCTCGCCGCGGATCACCCAGTAGAGCGAGCCGCCGGCCAAGATTTCGTCCTTCCGCGTGGGCGTCATGCGCGTGGTGTGAATGTGCTCGAGCGGCTGCTTGCGGCGTTTGCGTTCTTTCAACCGGCGGTCGATCCAGCCCTGCAAGTCGGTGATGGAATCCGCGCCGACGCACAATTTTACGAGATGGAGAGTCATTCTAGGCCTTCGCTTCTTCTTTTTCTTGGATTACGGCGATTTTCGCACGCTCCCGGACCTGATCGCCTGCCGCGACCGCAATTTCCACGACCTCGCCGTCCATCGGCGCGACGAGTGCGTGTTCCATTTTCATCGCCTCGATCACGGCAAGCGCTTGGCCTTTCCTGACGCGTTCGCCCGCCTTCACATGGATCGCAAGCACCTTGCCATGCATGGGGGCGAGGATCATGCCATCAGCCTGTTCGGGAACGCCCGACGCCACGGTCTCGTCGGCGAACGACACGACCGTCTGCCGTCCCCTGTGCCAGGCAATCGTGCCCTCGCCGGCCGGGATCACCAGACATTCGGCGGCCTTGGTGCCGTCGATGCTCGCGTGAACGCCTTTTTCGTCAAATCGCACGCGCGCGATCATACGCTTTCCGCCGACGTCGAGCGCGTAGCCTGTTTCGCGCGGCGCGCTCAGTCCGAACGCATCCAGAATGTTCCATGGCGATGACTTCTCGTTGGAACGCTTGCGCGCACGTTTGACGATCCGCTCCTGCTCGCGGGCGACCAGAAATTCGGCGGCGCGCGCGGCAGCGGCAAGATCCGGCGGATGCGGCCAGGTGCCGAGTTCCGTCGCCTCCCGCTCGATCAAACCGGTGTCGATTTTTCCCTCGCGAACAGCCGGAAGATCGGAAAGCGCGTGCAGGAAGGCTACATTGCCGCGTGGTCCCGCCACCACTGTATGCGCCAGCGCATGCGAGAGGCGGTTGAAAGCGCCGTTCCGCGTCGGAGCATGCGCGATCACCTTCGCAAGCAGCGGGTCGTAATAGCCCGTAATTTCATCGCCTTCAGCGACGCCGCTATCGACGCGAATGCCGTCGCCTTTCGGAAAATGCAGTCCATAGAGCCTTCCCGAGGATGGCAAAAACCCCGCTTCGGGATCTTCGGCGTAGATGCGAGCCTCGACCGCGTGCCCTTTCAGATGAATCTCGCTTTGCATGAGCGGGAGCTTCTCTCCCGCCGCGATCTTGAATTGCCATTCCACCAGATCGATACCAGTGACCGCCTCGGTCACGGGATGTTCGACCTGGAGTCGCGTATTCATTTCGAGGAAGTAAAAAGAGTCGAGGGTCATACCCTTGGAAGGATCGACGATGAACTCGACCGTGCCCGCGCCGCGATAGCCTGAAAGCCTCGCGGCGTCGATCGCCGCCTTCGTCATCGCTTCGCGCATTTTCTCCGTTATGCCCGGCGCGGGCGATTCCTCGATCACCTTCTGGTGGCGGCGCTGCAGCGAGCAGTCGCGCTCGTAGAGATGCACGGCGTTGCCGTGGTTGTCGGCGAAAATCTGCACCTCGATGTGGCGCGGATTTTCGATAACCTTCTCGATCAAGACGCGCCCGTCGCCGAAAGCGGCTTCCGCCTCGCGCTGTGCGGACGCGAGCGCTTCTTCGAACTCAATCGCTTTTGAAACCTTTCGCATCCCTTTCCCGCCGCCGCCCGCGGCCGCCTTGATCAGGACGGGGTAGCCCGTTTCATACGCTTTCTCGCGCAGAAATTTCGCGTCCTGCCGGTCGCCGTGATAGCCGGGCAGCATGGGGACACGCGCCTTCTGCATCAATGCCTTCGCCTGGCTTTTCGAGCCCATAGCGCGCATGGCGGCCGGCGGCGGGCCGACGAAGACGACCCCCGCAACCGCGCAACCTTCGGCGAGCTCCGGCCGCTCGGATAAAAATCCGTAGCCGGGATGCACGCATTCGGCGCGCGCCTTTCGCGCGGCCTCGATGATCCGGCTGACATCCAGATAGCTGTCGCGCGCGGGCGCGGGCCCAATGTAATGCGCTTCGTCCGCGAGCTTCACGTGCAGCGCCTCGCGATCCGCGTCGGAATAGACCGCGACTGTACGCATGCCGAGCGAGCGCGCCGTGCGGATGATCCGCACGGCGACCTCGCCGCGATTCGCAATCAGCACGGATTTGAACATTGGTGCGGATAGTAACGGGCCGGCCGCGCATCGCCAGCGGTTTTACACCGATAAATTTTTCAGACCGTGACTTGGGTGCCGATTTCCACCACGCGGCCCGACGGAATCTGGAAATAGGCCGTTGCGTCGTTCGCGGTGCGCGCAAGCGCGATGAACAGGCGATCCTGCCAGCGCGGCATGCCGGAATGCGCGGCCGGCTTCAGCGAGCGCCGCGAGAGGAAAAACGAGGTTTTCATCATATCGAATTCCCAGCCGAGCTTGCGGGCGGCGGCAAGCGCCTTCGGCACGTCAGGCGTCTCCATGAAGCCGTAGCGCAGCCTGAGCCGTGTGAAGGTCTTGCTGATACCCTCCACAATTACGCGCTCTTCGGCCGGAATGCGCGGCAACTCGTCGGTCGTGAGCGTGAGAATCACGTTCTGCTCGTGCAACACCTTGTAGTGCTTGAGCGAGTGCAAGAGCGCGGTCGGCGCGCTGTCGGGATCGCTGGTGAAGAAGATCGCGGTGCCCGGCACACGCTGCATTTTCTTCTTTTCGAGATTCTTCACGAGATCGATCAAGGGCACTTCGAGCTTGCGGGTCTTTTCGAACAGGGTCTGCGCGCCGCGCCGCCAGGTCATCATCACGGTGAGCAAAAGGCCCGCGACAAAAAGCGACACCCAGCCGCCCTCCGCGACCTTCAGTAGGTTCGCGGCGAGGAAGGTGAAGTCGAGAAGCGCGAAAGGAACGATCAGCGCCGCCGCGGCCCAGAATCTCCAGCCCCACATTTTCCAGACCACGATGAAGGCCATCAGTGTCGTCACGATCATGGTGCCGGTAACAGCGATGCCATAGGCGGAAGCAAGCGCGCTCGACGAGCGGAACAGGACTACCAGCAACAACACGCCCGCGAGCAAAATCCAGTTCACGCGCGGCACGTAAATCTGCCCAGCAAGCGACGCCGAAGTGTGACGGATATCGAGCCGCGGAAAGAGCCCGAGCTGCACCGCCTGCTGCGACAGCGAATATGCGCCGGTGATCACCGCCTGGCTCGCGATCACCGTCGCGATTGTCGCGAGCAGCACCATCGGCACAAGCGCCCAGTCGGGGTAAAGCAGGAAGAACGGATTCTCGATCGCCTTCGGGTTCGCGAGAAGAAGCACGCCCTGCCCCAGATAGTTCAGCGCTAGCGCCGGGAACACGAAAAAGAGCCATGCAAACTGAATGGGCTTCCGGCCGAAATGACCGAGATCGGCATAGAGCGCTTCCGCGCCGGTCACAGCGAGAAACACCGCGCCGAGCGTGAAGAAACTTATGAGCCCGTGCGCCCCCATGAATTCCAGCGCATAATACGGGCTGAACACCGCGAGTATCGAAGGATCGCGTGCGATATGCACGAACCCCATGGCGCCGATCGCAAGAAACCAGAGCGCCGTAGCCGGTCCGAAGAGCACTGACACCGCGGCCGTGCCGCGCGACTGCACCAGAAACAGCCCGATCAGGATCGCCGCCGTTAGCGGCAGGACATAATGCTCGAGCGCGGGGGTGACAACCTTGATGCCTTCCACCGCCGACAGTACCGAGATCGCCGGCGTGATCATCGCGTCGCCGTAAAACAGCGCGGCGCCCGTAGTGCCTAGCGCCAGAATCCATGCGCTTGGCCGCCCCAGCGCGCGTTGCGCAAGCGCCATCAAGGAGAGCGTGCCGCCTTCGCCCCTGTTGTCAGCGCGCAACAAGATGAAAACGTATTTCGCGGTCACGACAATCAGGAGCGACCAGATGATGAGCGACAAAACCCCGATTACGATCTCGCGCGTGATCTCGCCGTCTTCCGCGGCCGCCACCACGGCTTCACGGACGGCGTAGAGTGGGCTCGTACCGATGTCACCATACACGACGCCAATACAGCCGATCACAAGCTTCCAGAAACCGGCACCCGAATGGGCGCCATGTCCCTCCGCATCGGACGCGGCGGAAACCGGATTTTGACTTGTCATGATTGGAACCTCGGAAATTGCCGAGAACGAAGGGCGCGGCTTCTAGACCCGCGCCGGTTCGTTGGCAATGCCTCGAAAAGCCGCGATTTGCCGCACTTTCTTTTATACCGTGACCTGCGTTCCGATCTCGACCACGCGTTCGGACGGAATCTGGAAGAAGGTTGTGGCGTCGTTCGCCGCCTGCGCGAGGCTGATGAACAGCCGGTCCTGCCAGCGCGGCATGCCGGAATGCACGGCGGGTTTTAGCGCGCGGCGCGAAAGGAAAAACGACGTCGACATAATGTCGAATGACCAGCCCAGCTTCTTCGCCTGTGCGAGCGCTTTCGGCACGTTCGGGCTCTCCATGTAGCCGAATTTCAGTTTGACGATGAAGAAGTGCGGAGACACGCCCTCGATCACCACGCGCTCTTCCGGCGTCACACGCGGGGTGTCGGCAGTGTTGATGGTGAGGATGATGTTTTGATCGTGCAGCACTTTATTGTGCTTGAGATTGTGCAGAAGTGCTGTCGGCGCGTATTCGGGGTTGGCGGTGAGGAAAATCGCCATGCCCTTGACGATATGCGGCGATTTCTTTTCCAGACTTTTCACAAGCTCGTTCAACGGAATTTCGGTGCGGCGGGTTTTGTCGAGCAAAATTTCCGTCCCGCGCCGCCAGGTGAGAATGATCATCACAAGTCCGACGCCGAACAGGATCGGCACCCATGCGCCCTCGACCAGCTTCAGAAGGTTTGCCGTCAGGAATGTCGTGTCGATCATAATGAACGGAACCATGAGAAGCGCCGCCGACCACCAGCGCCAATGCCAGAGTTTCCAGATCACGACAAAGCCGAGAATGCCGTCCACCACCATCGAGGTGGTGACCGCGACGCCGTAGGCGGAAGCGAGATTGCTCGACGTGCGGAACAATCCGACGAGCAGAAGAACGCCCGCCAAGAGCGCGAAGTTGACGCGCGGAATGTAAATCTGTCCGGAAAATTCCGCCGAGGTGTGGCGGATCTCGAGCCTCGGCAGAAACCCGAGCTGGATCGCCTGCCGTGTCAGCGAATAGGCACCCGTAATCACCGCCTGGCTCGCGATCACCGTCGCGGCTGTCGCGAGCGCCACCATCGGGAGCTGAAGCTCATCGGGCACGAGCCGGTAGAACGGATTTTGAATCGCGGCGGGATTTGAAAGCACGAGCGCCCCCTGCCCGAAATAATTGATCACGAGCGCGGGCAGCACGAACAGGAACCAGCCGGTTTGAATGGGCCTGCGGCCGAAATGCCCGAGGTCCGCGTAGAGCGCCTCACCGCCGGTCACGGCAAGAAACACGGCGCCGAGCGTCACAAGTCCGATAAAATGGTGATGAACGAGAAAATTGATTCCGTAATACGGATTGATCGCCGCGAAGATTCCCGGATTGTCGAAGACATGCAGTGCGCCCGCGACGGCGATGGCCGCGAACCAGACCATCATGATCGGGCCGAACATCGTCGAAACGCGCGCGGTGCCGTGCGACTGCACGGCGAAAAGCGCCACAAGAATAAAGACCGTCGCCGGAATGACGTAGTGCTCCAACGCGGGAGTCGAAACCGCGAGCCCTTCGACCGCCGACAAAACCGAAATCGCCGGCGTAATGACGGAGTCCCCGTAAAACATCGCCGCGCCCACGATCCCGAAGCCGATCACCCAGGCCGAACGATGCCCCATGGCGCGAAAGGCGAGCGCCGTGAGCGAAAGCGTCCCGCCTTCTCCGTTGTTGTCGGCGCGGAGCAGGATCAGCACGTATTTCATCGTCACGACGACGATCAGCGCCCACAAGATGAGCGAGAGTACGCCGAGCACGATCGTGTGCGTGATTTCGCCGCCCGGCCCTCCAGCCGCCGCCGTCACCGCCTCGCGGAAAGCGTAGAGCGGGCTCGTGCCGATGTCGCCGAAAACGACCCCGATCGAGCCGAGCGTGAGCGTCCAAAACCCGGTTTTGGAATGATCGCCATTGCCTTGTGTGGCCGTGGCTCCGGCCCCCTCCGGGCCGGATCGTAGAGGTTTCATGCGTAGTTAGCCGGGTTGTCGCTGCATCAAGGGGCAGCCCGCGCGGCTCTAGCATGAGGAGAAGGCCGATGTCATGGGGCCATTGGGAGTTGAAAGGCGGCGGGCTTGACTCAGTCGAGTTTTACGCCCGCCTTTTTCACAATCGGGCCCCATTTCACGAGATCGGCTTTCGTGAGCTCGCCGAGCTCCGCAGGCCCTTTCGCGATGATGTCGACCCCGAGGCCTTTCAGCCTCGTTTGAATGGCCGGATCGGCAAGCGCCGCCAGCGTTTCCGCGTTCACCTTGTCGATGATCTCCTTCGGCGTCTTGACCGGCGCATAGATGCCGAACCAGGTTCCCGCCTCGAAGCCGGGCACGCCAGACTCATCCACCGTCGGGACGTCCGGCAAGACTTCCGAGCGTTTGAGGCCGGTCGTCGCAAGCACGCGCACCTTGCCGTCGCGGATGTGCGGGAGCGCCGTCAGAACGAAATCGAAAAACACCGGCACGCGTCCGCCGATCACATCGAGCACCGCAAGCGGATTTCCGCGATAGGGAACGTGCACGAGATCGATTCCCGTAATCTGCTTGAACTGCTCGACCGCGAGATGGTTGGTCGTGCCGTTTCCGGCGGAAGCGTAATCGATCGATCCGGGCTTCGCTTTCGCCATGGCGATCAGTTCCTGGATCGACTTCGCGGGAAATTTCGGCGTGACGACGACCGCCATCGGGATATTTCCGATCAGCGTCACCGGCGCGAAATCCTTGATCGGATCGTAAGCGAGCTTTTTGTAAAGATGCGGCACGATCGCAATCGAGCTCGGCGTGAGCAGTAGCGTGTAGCCATCGGGCGCCGCTTTCGCGACGAGATCCGTACCGATATTCCCGCCGACGCCCGGCTTGTTATCGACGATGACCGACTGGCCGAATTTTTCCGAGAGCCGCGCGCCCAAGAGGCGCGCAAGCGTGTCGGCCGAACCGCCTGCCGGAAACGGAACAATGATGGTGATGGAACGTGTAGGATAGCTTTGCGCTTTCGCCGCGAACGGAAACCCCAAAACACAAATGGCCAAGAACAGCGCGCGAAGACGCGGCAAAAAGCCCATGGACGCTCCCCCGATCTTGCTTGTTCGTTATCTCGACTGATAAATGAACACCGCAGACCCGACAATTATGCGGCGCGGCATAGAGGTAATTTAGGATGGCAATACCCGTCGATCCCGCGCTGATCGAGGATCTCGTCGTCGCCAACCGAGTGCTTGTGAACGAAGGCGTGCTCGACGCCTTCGGCCATGTAAGCGCGCGGCATCCCAAAAATCCGCAGCGCTACTTGTTGGGGCGCAATCTCGCGCCTGCCCTCGTCACGGCAGGCGACATTGTCGAATACGATCTCGATTCAAATCCGATCGAGCCGCCCGCGAATTTCACGCATTTTCACGAGCGCTTCATCCACGGCGAGATTTATCGCGCGCGGCCCGATGTGCAGGCCGTGGTGCACTCACATTCCCCGAATGTCATTCCGTTCGGCGTAACTGAGCACCCGCTTCGTCCGCTCTATCATATGTCGTCGTTTCTCGCGCCCGGCGTTCCGGTGTTCGAAATCCGCGAAAGCGCCGGCATGACCAACATGCTGGTCTCGAACAACGCGCTTGGAAAATCGCTCGCGAAAACGCTTGGGCCGAGCAACGTCGCGCTGATGCGCGGCCACGGCAATGTGATTGTCGCGAAGACGATCCCGATGGCCGTGTTCCGCGCGGTCTACACCGAAGTGAACGCGCGGCTGCAACTGCAAACCGCTTCGCTCGGCGGCCCGATTAACTTTCTCGCCGACGAGGAAGGCGAGAAAGCGATGCAGGTGCTTGAGAACATCCATGTCCGCGCATGGGACATCTGGAAGCGCAGCGTTCTCGCGCAAATGAAAAGCTAGTTCGGCTGGCAGTAGCCGCGATAATGCGAGACGACGGGGCTCTTGCCGATCATCATGTGACGCGAATGCGCCGCCGGATACCAGACAGCAAGCCCGCTGTTCTTATTGCTGCCTTCGCGCGCGTGGCTGAAAAACACGGTGGTAAAGGCCTGATTGCCGTCGGGCATGATCTCGAGAAAGTTCAGCGAATTGTTGCCCTTGAATAGAAGCACTTCGCTCATGCCGAACGGACTCACGATTTTCGCCTTGGCGTGCGCCGTGTCGATGCCTTCAAACGTGAAATTCAGTTTGTCGCTCGCGGCCTTGACGTCCCACTCCCGGTCGAAACGCGCGCTGGTGCCGCTCGCGAACTGGCAATTCAGGCTGGTGAATCGCGTCTGAAACTGGGCAGGCGCCGGTGAAGCCGGGAGCCCCGCCGCAGCGGCAATTGCCGCAACCAGCACAAGCTTCGCTTTTCCCCATTCCATCGCGATACCGCCAATACCCTTGTCTCGCTTTGCCTCACTCGTCGCAAGATTGTCAAATTTTGGCTTGCCGCGGCATCCCGGTTCTGCCGTATTGCGGGGGCAACTTTTTGTAACTTATGTGTGAGGAGTTTCGTTCATGCGTGTGCTGTTTGGAATGATTATCGGCGCGGCCATCACCATCGGCGGTGCCTATGTGCACGACTCCCTTTACGCGTCGGTTTCGGCCGAACCGCCCGCCGCCGTCACCGGCGAGCGCCCAATGGTGAACTGGGATGTCGCGAACGCCTTTGCACGCCGCACCTCCGCCGCCGCGCGCGAGCAATGGGACAAGTTGTCCGGCAAGTAAGGCGCTATTTCTGCACCGGCACCATGATCGGTTTGCCTTTGGCGTTCACACGCACGATTACGACTTTCACCGGCGCATTTGAATCGTTGAAAGCACGGTGCACGACACCGGGCTGAATGTGAAACCCATCACCGGGCTTCAGTTCGCGCACGCCCTGCTCTTCGATCTCAAGCTTGCCGGTGCCCTCCAGCACATAGCTGATCTCGTGTCCGTCCGGGTGCTTGTGCCACGGGATCGAACCGCCGGGCGCGAGCGTGACTTCCTGCATGATGACTTCTTGCCCGGCGAAACCGTTCAAATCTTCCCTTAATACCTGGCGCGGGGGTGTCGGCGCCTGCGCGCTCACAAAATTCGAAACCAAAAGACCCGCGCCGAAGGCAAGCGCGATCGCGGCACCGGAAACGAGAGGCTTGATCCGCATAAGACACCTCAAGGAATGAAGGTGAAAACCAGAAACGTCGCGAACACGACGATGTGCACGAAGCCATAGAGCGTATTGGTGCGGCCCGTGCCGAAAGTCAGCAGGCTGATGAACAAAGTCAGCGAAAGCAGCAATGTATCGCGCGGGCCAAGGCCGAGCACGAGCCCTTTTCCGATCACCACGCTCATCAGCGCGACCGTCGGGATGGTGAGCCCGATCGTCGCGAGCGACGAGCCGAGCGCGAGGTTGAGGCTCTTCTGAAGGATATCCTTTTGCGCGGCGCGGACCGCCGAGATACTTTCCGGTGCGAGCACGATCATCGCGACGATGACGCCAGCGACCGCAGGCGGCGCGCCGGCGAGCGCGAGGCCCGCTTCGAGCACGGCCGCGAATTTCTTGGCGATCAGCACAACGCCGACAAGCGAAGCGAACAAGAGAAGCGACGAGATGCCGACCAGGCGGTTGTCGGGCACGAAGCCCTTCTTGTTCGCCGTCGATTTCGCCTGCACGAAATATTCGGTGTGCTTGACGGTCTGAATGAAAACGAACACGCAGTACAGCGCGAGCGTAACGACGCTGACGAAGACGAGCTGCGCGGGCGAGAAATACGGGCCGGATGCGGCGAGCGTATAATTCGGCAGCACGAGGCAAAGCACCGTCATGGTCGCGAGCACGGTGAGATAAACGCCGGTTCCCGATGTCTTGAATTCCTGCTCGCGATAACGCACGCCGCCGATCAGCACGCAGATCCCCACGAGGCCGTTGCAGACGATCATGACCACCGCGAACACCGTGTCCCGCGCGAGCGTCGCGCTGGTGTCGGGCATCAGCATGAGCGAGGTAATCAGCGCGACTTCGATCACGGTGACGGCGAGCGTAAGTACCAAGGTGCCGAATGGCTCGCCGACGCGCAGCGCAATCAGCTCCGCGTGATAGACGGCGGCGAACACCGTTCCCATCATGATGACGATCATCACCGCTGAAGAAGACAGCGACGCCGGGGAAATAAGCGGCAGTTTACCGATGTTGAGGAGTGGAGAAAGAACGACGAATAAAATCGCTAGAACCGGGAAGACGATCCACGCCCACGGCGTGTTCTTGGAAATCGTCATGGCCGCTTCGCCTTGAGCCACCGTTTTGCGGCGGGCGTGAATACGAACCAGAACGCCGCCGCCTGCAGCATGAAATAGCAAACGGTGAGCATCTTCACGAAAACGGATTCGATGTTCAGGAAGGTCGGCACATAGAGAAGAAAGCGCACGACGCAAAACGCCATGAGAATCCACACCGCCCAGAATTGCCGCAACCACGCAACGAGATAGACGAAGCCGCCGATCAGCAGGATCACCACGATCTCGGGCAGCAAAATTTCCAGCCCTGACATGGCTTGGGAGAGCCGCGGATAGGCAATGGCGGTAGCCATGAGCCCGAGCAGGAGCGACGCCACCATCAGGCCGCCGAAGATAAGGATTTCCTGCGGGCGTGCATCGGTTGTACCCGGCGGCATTCTTGGAATGCGTGGATCGCGCGGGTCACGAGGTCGTTGCTCGCGTGGCTGGGGGCGCGTCTCGCGCGGCGTCTGATCGTCGCGGAACTTGTCGAGCCAGCGCGGGAGACGCGGATTGCGCGGATCGCGCGGCCGCTTCGGCTGGTGCGGCCGTTGCTCCCGCGGATCGTCGTGGAATTTATCGAGCCAGTCGTTCATTCGTACTCGCGACTCACATTCTGAATATCCCGAACTTCGTCCCGCGAATGGGCGCATTTAATGACGCAGACAAGGCAAGGCCCAAAACCCGCCGCGTCTCGGATGGTGCAATAATGCCGTCATCCCATAGCCGCGCAGTGGCGTAATAAGGGTTGCCCTCGCGCTCAAATTGTTCGCGCAGCGGCTGCTTGAATTTCTCCTCCTCTTCCTTCGGCCACACTTTTCCTTCTGCTTCCAGGTTGTCCCGTCGCACCGTCGCAAGCACCGAGGCCGCCTGCTCCCCGCCCATCACGGAAATGCGCGCATTCGGCCAGGTGAACAAGAAGCGCGGCCCATAGGCGCGGCCGCACATGCCGTAATTGCCCGCGCCGAACGAGCCGCCGACGATCACCGTGAGCTTCGGCACATTCGCGCAGGCAACCGCCGTCACCATCTTGGCGCCGTCCTTGGCGATCCCGCCAGCCTCGTATTCCTGCCCGACCATGAAGCCGGAGATATTCTGCAGGAACAGAAGCGGCGTCTTGCGCTGGCATGCGAGCTCGATGAAATGCGCCGCCTTTTGCGCGCTCTCGGAATAGAGAATGCCGTTATTTGCAAGAATGCCGACAGGAATGCCGTAAAGCCGCGCGAAACCGGTCACCAGCGTCGGCCCGAACAGCTTCTTGAATTCGTCGAACTCCGAGCCGTCGGCGAGCCGCGCGATGATCTCGCGCGCATCATATTGCTTTTTCAGGTCGGTCGGCACGATGCCGTCGAGTTCTTCCGCCGCATATTTCGGCTCGATCGGATCTTCATATTCGAGATCGACCCGCTTCGGCTGGTTCAAATTCGCCACGATCCGCCGCGCGATCGTGAGCGCGTGGCTGTCGTCATTGGCGTAATGGTCGACGACACCGGATTTCTTCGCATGCACATCGGCGCCGCCCAGCTCCTCAGCGCTCACCACTTCGCCGGTCGCGGCCTTCACCAGAGGCGGCCCGCCGAGGAATATGGTGCCCTGCCCCTTTACGATCACCGTCTCGTCGGACATCGCCGGAACGTAGGCGCCGCCCGCGGTGCAGCTTCCCATCACGACCGAGATTTGCGCGATCCCCGCCGCCGACATCTTCGCCTGGTTGTAGAAGATGCGGCCGAAATGCTCGCGGTCAGGAAAGACTTCCGTCTGATGCGGCAGGTTCGCGCCGCCTGAATCGACGAGATAAACGCAAGGGAGCCGGTTCTCCGCCGCGATCTCCTGCGCGCGGAGATGTTTCTTCACGGTCATCGGATAGTAGGTGCCGCCCTTGATCGTGGAGTCGTTCGCGACGATCAAACATTCGCGTCCTTCGATCCGGCCGATGCCGGTGATGATGCCCGCGCCGTGGATCGGTTCGCCATATAGGCCGTTCGCCGCGAGCGGCGAGAGCTCCAGAAACGGCGAGCCGGGATCGATCAGCCGCGCCACACGCTCACGCGGCAAGAGCTTCCCGCGCGCTACATGCTTTTCCCGCGCTTTTTCATGGCCGCCTTGGGCCGCTTCCGCGCGGCGTTTGTTCAATTCTTCTACAAGTGCGCGCATTTGCGCGGCATTCGCCCTGAATTCCTTCGATTGCGTATCGGCGGAGCTTTCGAGAATAGCCACGGTGTTTCTTTCCCGCGCATGATTCCGAGAGGTGTGAAGCGGTTTTCGGAAAAGATCATGCGCAAAAGCAAAAGTGCCGCGCCGGGCCTTCAAACGCAACCGTTTTGCGAATTAGGGCGCCAAGTGAGGAGTAGAGAGGGCCATCTCTACCCCTCACCGCCTTATCATCAGGCTTCCCGATTGCGGATCGGGGGCGCAAGACGTCCTTCATTGCGGCGAAGGACGGATTCCCAGCTCGTCGGCGAAAATCTCCTCGGAAGCCGAGCCGACGGTTTTGCGGTGCGGAAGCTGGAGTGAGTCGCGGAAAGAGTCGAGTCAGGGAATCGAATCGGAAGCGGCTGCCGAGTCGGCCTGCCGGAAAAGAGTCAATAGAATTCGCAAAAGACCGCGACTCCCGGCCGATTCAGATGTGATCGTAATGCGAGGTCCAAACTTCTTTTAGCCCCGCGTCGCGCCAGCGCTCGAAGGCGGGCAGCGTATGGATCGTGTCCACATAGGCGCTCGCGACGAGACCGACCGGAATGTCGTAGGTACGGAAGCGCGTCGCGACCGGCGCATACATGCAATCGGCGATGGAGAAGTCGCCGAACAGGAAATGCCCCTCCTTGCCGTAGCGCATACGGCAATCGTTCCAGATCGCCTCAATGCGCGCGACATCCGCCTTCACGGCGTCGCTGAGTTCGATTGCGCGCGGCACGCGCTTCAAATTCATCGGCGTCGCCTGACGGAGCGCCTGAAAGCCCGAATGCATCTCGGTGGAGACCGCCCGCGCATGCGCCCTCGCCTGCGGATCGGCCGGCCAGAGTTTCAACTGGGGAAATTTGTCGGCGAGATACTCCAGGATCGCGAGCGATTCCCACACCGACAGTTGGCCATCCTTCAGGATCGGCACCTTGCCGGCGGGCGAATATTCAAGAATCCGGCGCTTGGTGTCGTCGCCATAGAGATTGATAACGATCTCGTCGAACGGCACCTTGTGATGCGCGAGCGCAAGCCACGGCCGCATCGACCAGGATGAGTAATTCTTGTTGCCGATGACGAGCGTTAAAGCCATCGCAGCCTCCCCGGCGACAATGGCCGAGGGAGACCGCAATCTGCAAGCGATCTTTCGTCAGTCCGCCTTCCGCATCGAGCGGTCGAGACCCCACGCCCCGCCGCCTGCTGCGGCGAGGTACAGGCAGGCGAAGCAAAGCAAGACGGCAAAACCGCCCTCATTCTGAATCGGGAAAAATCCTCGTGGGAAATGGCCGATGAAATACGCGAACGCCATCTCGCCCGAGAGGATAAAGGCGACGAAACGGGTAAAAAGGCCGGCCGTGAGCAGCGTACCGCCGATCAATTCGATCAAGCCCGCGAACCAGATCAGCGAGAAAGTCTTGACGTCCGCAAAATACGGGATGCCGAAAATTCCGAAGATTTTGGCGAGGCCGTACTGAAGCAGCAGCAGGCCGGTGAAAATCCGCAGAATGCTCAGAATCTGCGAACTGTAAGGACGCAAGAAATCCATAAAACCTCCCCCGATTGACCTGCGGCAATCTGTCAGGAGGGTTTTACGAGCGTCAATTCACGAAATTTTTTTCTGCGTCACCGGAACAATACGCTTGCGTCGAATCAGCAACGGCATTCAGCGAAGGCGAAAAAACCTTTGCCTCGCGCTGCCGCTTTCGACCGCGGCAAATTGCGCGCGGTTTCGTTCAACGTCTCGTGCAATTCGTCCGCGTCAACCCCGTCCGCCGCCATCAGCGTGTTCACCAGCGGATCGGACAGGAGCTGTTGCAGGCTCAGTTCGCAATTCCATTTTGCTTTCGTGTTCTTCATGACGATATCTTTCGATCAAAATCTGGTTTTCATGCCCGCCTGTTTATTTTTATCGCAGGCGAGCATGACTTTTGTTTGTTCCCGTGCGGAAAAACTCGACAGGTTTCGCGACCTTTTCAGGGCTATTACGCGCTTGCGTTCACAAAACTGTTGCAGAGTGTGATGGAGATCACACGAGCGCGGGATAGTCCGTGTAGCCCTTCTCTTCTCCCTGATAGAAAGTGTTCTGATCCGGGACATTCAGTCGCGCTTTTTTGCGATAGCGAACAGGAAGATCCGGGTTCGCGAGAAACGGCACGCCGAAGGCGACGAGATCGGCCTCCTTGCGCTCGAGTGCATCCTCGGCGCTGTCGGCGTCGAAGCCGCCGTTGACGATGTACGTCCCTTTGAAAATCCCGCGCAGAAGCGGTGAAATCCGGTTCGCGCCGTCGGAAAGCGGATCGACCGCGTGCAGATAGCCGATCCCGCGCTTGCCGAGTTGCTCGGCTAGATACGAGAAGGTCGTCACCGGGTCCGAATCCGACATCGAGTTAAAGAGGCTGTTCGGGGACATGCGGTATCCCACCCGCTCCTTGCCCCATACGCCGACCACGGCGTCCGTGACTTCGAGCGGAAACCGCGCACGGTTCTCCACGCTGCCGCCATAGGCGTCGGTGCGCTTGTTGGTACCGTCGCGGGTGAACTGATCGAGCAGATAGCCGTTCGCGCCGTGAATTTCGACGCCGTCGAAACCGGCAGCCTTGGCGTTCTCCGCGCCCTTACGGAACTGCTCCACAACTCCGGGAATTTCGGATGTTTCCAGCGCGCGCGGCGTCACGGTCTTCGCCGGTCCCTTCGCGGTGTAAACCTCGATCGCAGGATTAATGGCGGACGGCGCTACAGGCAGCTCGCCGCCATGAAAATCCGGATGGGAAATACGGCCGACATGCCAGAGCTGCAGGAATATCTTGCCGCCTGCCTTATGCACGGCGTCGGTGATCTTCTTCCAGCCGGCAATTTGCGCGTCGGAGTGAATGCCGGGCGTGCGGATATAGCCGACGCCTTGCGGGCTCACCTGCGTCGCTTCGGTGATGATCAGCCCCGCGCTCGCGCGCTGGGCATAATAGGTTTCCGCGAGTGGATTCGGCACGTTGCCCTCGAGCGCCCGGCTGCGGGTCATGGGCGCGAGCACCATGCGGTTTTTCAATTCAAGATCGCCCAGCCGGTAGGGCGAAAACAGGTTCTCGTAGGCCTCTCCGGCGGCCCGTACCTTGGCTACACTGATGTTCATGGCTGAACTCCCTCAATCGAGTGGCTGACCGGCCTTCCAGAAAGCGCGTGACTTCTTCCGCACCCTCTGGTACCGATCGGTAACATTCCTACATGAGTTACTGACCGGTAACACCCCTGTCAAGAGGCGCCATGGGAAAGGCGATCACGAAATCGAAAGCGGCCGAGGAGGCCCTGCCCCCGCGCGAGCGCATTCTCGCCGCGGCGAGCGATCTCTTTTACCGGCAGGGAATCCGTGCGGTCGGCGTTGAGGCGATCGCGGAAGCCGCCGGCACCAACAAGATGACCCTCTACCGGCACTTCGAATCGAAGGATGAACTGATCGCCGAATATCTCAGACGGCTCGCCGCCTGCTCCGAAGAAACCTGGGACGAGCTTGCGCGTCAGTATCCGAACGACGCCAGAAAGCAGCTTGTCACCTGGCTGAAATCCATCGGTGAGCACATCAACAATCCGAAGGAACGCGGCTGCGCGCTCGCGAACGCCGCCGTCGAATTACCGGAAAAACATCATCCTGGCCGTTGCGTCATCGAGAAGCACAAGCAAGGCGAGCGCGACCGCCTCGTCAAGCTCTGCAAACAGGCGGGCGCGTCGAAGCCTGAAATGCTCGCGGACGAATTGTTCCTGCTGATCGAGGGTGC
>JAJPHK010000154.1 GCA_021325315.1 Alphaproteobacteria bacterium | reverse complement strand
CCGTTCCTATATCGGCTCAAGGAAGCCCCTGCAAGCCGCGATTAGGCGGCCAGCATGCGCTCGACCTCGTTCACGAGATCCTTGAGGTGAAAGGGTTTCGACAGAATCTTCGCGTCTTTCGGCGCGTTATTGTCGGGGTTCAGCGCCACCGCCGCGAAGCCCGTAATGAACATCACCTTCAACGCGGGATCGATCTCGGTCGCTTTGCGCGCGAGCTCAATGCCGTCCATTTCCGGCATGACGATATCGGTCAGCAGCAACTCGAACGGCTCTTCCCGCAGCCGGTCATAGGCCGCCTTGCCGTTATCGAAGGAAACGACCTCGTAGCCCGCCTTCGTCAGCGCCCTCACCAGAAATCGGCGCATGTCGTTGTCGTCTTCCGCGAGCAGGATTTTCTGGCTGATAACGGCCGCTTCGCTCTTCTTCATTCCCTACCCCAATCCACGCAAGTCCACGCCCTATAAACAATCGTTCAGGTAAATGCCGGGTGAAGGATTTCTCGAGGGATTATCTCCGAAAACGGCCTTCCATGCGAGGACTCAAGCGGGCAGAATGGCCAAAGTAAGGTTCCGTAAAGTCCCCGAAAATGAGCCCCGCATGAGCGCCAAAATCGTCGAAGAACTCGATCTTCCCTTTGAGATCGTCGAGTCCACGGCGCCCTATAGCCCCGTCGTCTGCAATTCGCCCCATAGCGGGCGGTCGTATCCGGCCGCCTTTCTCGCGCAGACCCGGCTGGAGCTCGAGGCGCTCCGCCGTTCGGAGGACACATTCGTTGACGAGCTGTTTGGAGATTCGGTCCGCTTCGGCGTGCCGATGATGCGTGCGCATTTCCCGCGCTCGTTTCTCGACGTGAACCGCGAGCCCTACGAACTCGATCCGCGCATGTTCGAAGGGAGGCTTCCGCCCTTCGCCAATACGCGCTCGCTTCGCGTCGCGGGCGGCCTCGGGACCATTGCCCGCGTGGTCGGCGACGCGCGCGAAATTTACGATCGGCGCCTTTCCGTCGACGAGGCGCTCACGAGAATCGAGCGCTATTACAAGCCTTACCATCGCGAATTGCGCCGTCTCATCACCCGCGCCCAGGAATTCTACGACGACGCCGTGCTGCTCGACTGCCACTCGATGCCCTCGAATGCGAACGGCCATGACGAGCGCCCGCGCGCCGACATCGTGATCGGCGATCGTTACGGCACGAGCTGCGCGTCCATGGTGACTGACATCATCGAGGATACGCTGCGCAGCCTCGGCTACAGCGTCTTGCGCAACAAGCCCTATGCCGGCGGCTTCATCACCGAACATTACGGCGATCCCGCTGCGGGCTTTCACGCAGTGCAGATCGAAATCAACCGCGCGCTCTATATGGATGAGCGCGAATACCGCCGCAGCGCGCGGTTCGAATACGTTCGCACCGATATCGGACGCATGATTTCGAAGCTTGCGGTTGAAACCGCGCGGGGGATTGAACCCCTGCGCGATGCCGCCGAGTGATCGCGCTCCCGATTACCCATTTACAAGCATTGCGAGAAATGCGGGTCTGGCATGCCAGAAGTGCAGTGCAGCAAAGTAGCAGGTTCCAGCCTATTTGCTTGCCCCGAACCAATCCTGGCTCCAGCCTCCCGGCGAAGCATGCGAGACGGAAGTCGGGGCCGCGTACCATAGCTAAGCTATTGAAAAAAAAGGGCCACCAGGTTCCTGGTGGCCCAAGTCTAGGGAGGAAACGCCCAAGGAGGGCAGCGATAACGCAACGCCAATCGCGTTATCGCGATGCAGCAAATATACTCTTCCGGCCGGCGGAAGCAAGGTCTGTATTGCTGTCCTATTCTTCTTTTCACCCCTGAGTGGCAGATTTTCAACACTCCCAATATCGGCGGTTTTCTCGCCCGATTTTTCCGGAAACGGGACAGCGTAAGACCGTTCACCCTTCGCGTTGCCGCCTTTTCCGCGCGCCGCTATGAGAAACGCGGGAGAGATGCAGCATGGGAGCCGTCGACTTCGCCACGTTTGTCGATGAGCTTGCGAATGTCGCAGGCGAAGCGATCCGGCCGTTTTTCCGCACCATGCTTGGGGTCGAGAACAAGGCCCACAGCGGTCCGTTCGATCCCGTCACCGCCGCCGACCGCGCCGCCGAGCAGGCGATGCGCTCGCTTATCAAGAAGAATTTTCCGGAGCACGGCATCATCGGCGAGGAGTTCAGCGCCGAGCGGCCCAACGCCTCCTATGTCTGGGTGCTAGATCCGATCGACGGCACGAAATCTTTCATCTCCGGCATGCCGATCTGGGGAACGCTGATCGGGCTTTTGAAGGACGGCGTACCGGTTTACGGCATGATGTATCAGCCTTTCATCGGCGAGCGCTTCACCGGCGACGGCGAAAGCGCCCGCTATCGCGGCCCTGCCGGCGAGCGCAAGCTGCTCACGCGCCACTGCGCGCAGCTGAGGGAGGCGACGGTCTTCACCACGAGCCCCGCGCTGATGACCAAGCCCGAGCGCGCGCTGTTCGAGAAGGTGGAAGCGAAGACGCGGCTCTCGCGCTACGGCGGCGATTGCTACACTTATTGCATGGTGGCGGGCGGCTTCGTCGATCTCGTGATCGAAACCAACCTGAAGCCGCACGATATCGTCGCACTCGTGCCGATCGTCGAAGGCGCGGGCGGCATCGTCACCGACTGGACGGGCGGCCCGGCGGCGAGCGGCGGCCGCATCATCGCCGCCGGCGACAAACGCGTGCACGCCGAAGCGCTCGCGCTGTTGCAGTCCTAGCGATAACTCGGCGAGCCGGGAATAAAGGCGTCGAACGCCGCCCAGAATTGCGTGCGGAAAACGTCGCGCTCCATCATGAGCTCGTGCCGGCTCCCCGGCACGATAAGATGCGAGCCGGCGCGGAGCCGGGCAGCGAATCGCTCGGTCGCGGTCGTCGACACAATCTGGTCGGCGCCCGCGGCGAGAATGAGCATCGGCTGCCGCAAGCCGCTCGGATAAAGCGGGTCTTGCAGCTTTTTCATGGTTTGCAGCGATTCCGACGCCCAGCGGAGGGTCGGCGAACCGAGGCCAAGCTCGGGCACCGCTTCGACAAGCGATGCCGTGCGCTGATAACGCACCGGATCGGAGGTCACGGGATTTTTGAGAAACGGCCGGTTGGAGATCGCAAACGGGCCGCCGCCGGGTATATAGGCTCTGCCCAACCCCAAGAGGACCCCGGCCCGCGCGGCGTAGCGCGCGAGGGGCGAGCCGAGCCGTTCGTACAAGCCGATCATCGGCGACGACAGCACCACGCGATCGAACCACCGCCGCCCGCGCCGCAGCGCTTCCAGCATGATCGCCCCGCCCATCGAATGCGCGAGCGCGAACATCGGCGCCGGACAATCCGGCAGCACCACTTCGCGCATGAAGATTTCGAGGTCGAGCTGGTAGTCGTCGAAACGGCGCACATATCCCTTGCGCGGATCGGACAGAAGCCGCTGCGAGCCGCCCTGCCCGCGCCAGTCGATGATCGCGACCGCGAAGCCGCGCGTACGCAGATCGCTGATCACTTCGAAGAATTTCTCGATCATATCGCCGCGGCCGCCGAACACACAAACCGTGCCTTTGCGTGGCTTTGTCGGATTCCAGCGCGCAAACCGAATTTTGACGTTATCGGCGGTCGTGAGATAGCCGGCAACCGCACCGTCTGGGACGGGATTCGCCGGGATACTTTGTAAAACCATGAAGTTTCGCCGCCGCCGCGCCGCCGGGAAGAGGCGGCGCTTGATCGGTACAACGGCGCCTGATTCCGGGCAACGCCCAGAAATAACCCTTACCCGCGATGCACGGGCCTCATGCCCTGATCGCGGGCTTGCACGAGATCAGATTCAAAATGGCAAGTCGGCTAAAGCCGACTTGCGTGACGCGTTGCTTCGCAACGCTCCTCAGAATCTGACTCAAAAAGAGACCAATGAAATCAAGCTCTCTCATCTAGCTCCGTCATGCCCGGCCTTGTGCCGGGCATCCACGCCTTTGCTTCAATGACAGCAGAAAGACGTGGATGGCACGCGAACTCGGGCTTGCCCGAGTTCGCTAGATTTAAAAAGCCCAAGTCGGGTAAACCCGACTTGGGTGACAAGCCCGGCCATG
>JAJPHK010000053.1 GCA_021325315.1 Alphaproteobacteria bacterium | reverse complement strand
TTGAACGAAAATCCCTTTTGGCGCTTCGCGACCTCTTCCGCTTCCTCGAAAGTGAGGCCAAGCCGCGTCATCCCGGTGTCGATATGGATCGCGGCGGGAAGCGGCTCCTTCGTCTTTTTCGCGTAGTTGTCCCATTCCTCGATCTCGCCGAGCGAGCCGAGCACGGGGCGCGCGCCGATATCCTGAAAAGCCGAAGCCGTGCCGGGGTTGAAGCCATTCAGCACGTAGATTGCGGCCTCCGGGACGTTCGAACAGACCTTGAGCGACTCGTCGAGGAGCGCCACAAAGAAGGTCTTGCAGCCGGCCCTGGCGAGCGCCGCCGCAACCGGTTCGATACCGAGGCCGTAGGCGTCGGCCTTGATTACAGCGGCGCATTCCGCGTCTCCTGACCGCCGGTCGCATTCCTTCCAGTTCGCCACGATCGCCGCGAGATCGATCGTGAGCACGCCGCTCGCGCCGCGCGCAGTGACGAAGGTGGCTTCGTCTTCGGAAAGATGCAGGTTCGCTACTTCACGCATGCAGGAATCCGGATGAACCTTAGCGTATTCTTTTTGTTATCCGTGCGCGAGGGAAATGGTACAATTCGAGGCGCGGGAGACTGTCATGATCCGCAAGCTGGCTTCGGGAAAATACCGGCTCTATTCGCGCAAGAAGAATCCGAGGACCGGAAAACGCCGGAACTTAGGCACATTCAATACGCGTAAGGCGGCGGAAAAGCACGAGCGCGCAGTGCAGTATTTCAAGCGGCATTGACAAAGTTACTTTTCTGTCATGGCCGGGCTTGTCCCGGCCATCCACGCCTTTTCAAACTCTCGAAAAGAAAGGCGTGGATGCCCGGCACAAGAGTCTACCCTTGGGCCGGCCGAAGGCCGGACCCGAGGGCCGGGCATGACTGGAGTTGGAGTTATGACCGCCGCTCGGGCAGATGGTCTTCGCGCGCGAGATTGCCGAAGCGCGTGACCTGCGGCTCGAAGACGACCTTCACGGTGCCGGTGGGGCCGTGGCGCTGCTTGCCGATGATGAGCTCGGCGCGGTTCTCGGCGGCCTTCATTTCGGTTTCCCACTTGAACCATTCTTCCGAGCCTTCGCGCGGTTCGCGGTTCTTCAAATAGTATTCCTCGCGGAAGACGAACAGCACGACGTCCGCGTCCTGCTCGATCGAACCGGACTCGCGTAGGTCGGCGAGCTGCGGGCGCTTGTCGTCGCGGCTTTCGACCTGACGTGAGAGCTGCGAAAGCGCGAGGATCGGGATGTCGAGCTCTTTCGCGAGCGCCTTGAGGCCGGTGGTGATCTCGGTGACTTCTTGTACGCGGCCTTCCTGCGCGCGGCGCGAGGAGCCGGTCAAAAGCTGCAAATAGTCCACGACCATGAGGTCGAGCCCTCGCTGGCGTTTCAGGCGGCGGGCGCGGGCGGTGAGCTGCGCGATCGAAATACCGCCCGTGTCGTCGATGAAGAGCGGAATGCTCTGCATGGTTTGCGCGGCGGCGGCGAGTTTGGAGAAATCCTCTTCCGAGATGTCTCCGCGGCGAATCTTGGAGGAGGGGATTTCGGTCTGTTCCGAGAGAATGCGGGTGGCAAGCTGCTCGGCCGACATTTCGAGCGAGAAAAAGCCGACAATGCCGCCCGACACGGTTTCGATCGAGCCGTCCGGCCGCGGCTGGCCACGGTAATCCACCGCGATGTTGTAGGCGATGTTGGTGGCGAGCGCCGTTTTGCCCATCGCCGGGCGGCCCGCGATAATCACGAGGTCGGACTTCTGCAAGCCGCCCATCAGGAGATCCAGATCGGTAAGGCCGGTCGCGAGTCCGGAAAGGTGCCCGTCGCGCTGATAGGCTTTGGAGGCGAGATCGACGGCGTCTTTCAACGCGTCGGAGAATTTCATAAAGCCGCCGTCATAGCGGCCCGTCTCCGCGAGCTCGTAGAGACGCCGCTCCGCGTCGTCGATCTGCACCTGCGGCGAGAAATCGACAGGCGCCTCATAGGCGAGGTTCACCATGTCCTCGCCGATGCGGATCAGGTCGCGGCGCGTGGAGAGATCGTAGATCGTGCGGCCGTAGTCGGCGGCATTGATCACGGTCGTGGCTTCGGCGGCGAGGCGGGCGAGATAGACCGGCGCCGGCATGCCGGCCACGTCCGCGTCCGGCGGCAGGAAAGTCTTGAGGGTTACTGGCGTCGCGACCTTGCCCGCGCGGATGATGCTCGCCGTCACCTCGTAGATTTTCTGATGGATTGGCTCGAAGAAATGCTTGGGCTCGAGGAAATCGGAGACGCGGTAGAACGCCTCGTTGTTGACGAGGATCGCCCCCAGGAGCGCTTGCTCGGCCTCGATGTTGTGAGGGGCCTGCCGATAATTGGGGTCCGGCTCCGGTTGCGGTTTCCGGACCGTCAGTTCGAGGGCCATGGCAAGTCAGTTCTTCTGAATGGAGTCGCCGTAATTTGCTTAACATCTTCGCGCGCGGCGGAAAGACCAAACGCTTTCTTTGAGTCAGCTTTGAGTCATATCCACACGGCGACGCGAATCACGTCAGCCTGTGATGATCGCACTTGACGGGGGAGAAAAGGCGGCGGCTAGATAGCGCAAAGAAAAAATTGTTGGGGGCTTACTCGCCAGCGAGCCTGAGCTTGGGGATCGCGCGCTGTTCGGCGGCCCGAAGCTTCGTTTCGGCTGCGCCGATATAGTCGCGGGTGAGGGGCACTGCGTCCTGGCGCCGGGTAAACTGGATTTGCAGCACCATCAGCCCTTGGTGGCGGAAGGCCATTTCGGAAATGGCGAGGTAAAACTCCCACATGCGGCAGAAGCGGTCGTCGTACATCGCGGCCACCTGGTCGCGATGCGCAAGGAAACGCTCGCGCCACGCCTTTAGTGTTTCCGCGTAGTGCAACCGCAATACCTCGATATCGGTGATCACGAGGCCCGAGCGCTCGATCGCGGGCACGACTTCCGAAAGCGCAGGGATATAACCGCCCGGGAAAATATACTTCCGGATCCAGGCGCTTGTGGTCGAAGGGCCATGCGAGCGGCCGATGAAGTGCAGAAGCCCCACCCCGTCTTCCGTAAGCAGGTCGCGGGCATGGCGGAAGAATGTACCGTAGTGATTGACGCCCACATGCTCGAACATGCCGACCGAGACGATGCGGTCGAACCTGTCCTTGATGTCGCGATAGTCCTGTAGCCGGAATTCCACCCGGTCCTTGAGACCCTGGTCGGCGGCCCGTCCGATTGCGACCTTAAGCTGCTCGTCCGAAAGCGTCACACCCGTGACATGCCCGGCACCGGCGATCTCGGCGAGATAAAGCGCAAGTCCGCCCCAGCCGGAGCCGATGTCGAGCACCTTCAAGCCTCGCTTGTTCATGACGAGCTTCGCGGCGAGGTGGCGCTTCTTCGCGAGCTGCGCGTCATCGAGCGTATCGTCCTTGTGTTCGAAATATCCGCAAGAATATTGCCGGTCGCCGTCAAGGAAGAGCGAATACATCCGGCTATCGAGATCGTAATGCCGGTGGACATTTTCTTTCGCGCGGCCGCGCGGATTGAACTGCAAAATCCGGCGGAAAAGGTAACGCAACCCTGCCATCACGAGCGCCATCCAGGTGACGCTGATGCGGTCGTGGTTTTGCGAGCCGGCGTAGTCGATGAATTCGGCGAGCGTCCCCTCGGTGACGCGGAAGCTGCCGTCCATATAGGCTTCGCCTAGCCGCAGGTCGGGGTCAGCGAGAACGCCGAGCAAGATCCAGGGGTTATTGAAAGCGATGGAAATCGGTTTTCCGGTGCCGTCGCCTACCGTAAAAGACCGGCCCGGTGCGGGGGACACCGTCAGCGTTCCCCGCGGGAAAAGCCTCTTGAACACATATTCGAACCAGCGGTCCAACAAACGGTTCATGACGCACCGCGCCCTGCACAGGGAAAATTATGCAAAACCTGAAGCGATCAGCAATATCCCCGATGCACCCGCGATTATTCGCTTCTTACAATGCAGGAATGCAGATTTTGGTTCCGGGAAGGGGACCGCAGGCGGCCATGGCCGGTGCGGCAGCCGTCTTGCGGTCGGGCGGGCCGCTCCGGCGGTCCATTTGAATCGCTAATAGTGTAATAGGCAAGCCAAGGGATCAGCGGGTAGTGTCTCAGCTTCCCGTCATCACCGGGCCGCAGCGTCCCGCGAGCGAAGCAAGCGGATGACGCTGCGAGACCCGGTGATCCATGATAAAGTTCGGCATGCTCGGAAAGTCATCATGGATTACCGGGACTCGTCCGCGCCACGGCTCACTTTCGCTCGCCGGGCGCGACGGCCCGGTAATGACAAAAAGTCAAACTGAGACACTACCGATCAGCGATACGCAGAGCGCCTCGCCGAATTCAGCTTATTCAAGAGGGGCGTTATGCGGCTTCGACGAATTTGACACCGACCTTGTCGGGCGTCTTCCACGCGACCTGGCAATGTCGGGTGAAATGATCGAGCGGGATGGAAAGCTCGAATTTATCCGGGAGCATCGTTGTTTTGGTGAGCAGGCAAGCGCCGGTTTCCGAGATATTCTTCACCGTGCAGTCGACGGCGAACGAACCGCGGTTAAAGATGATCTTCCCGGCCTTCAACGTCCGGTGACGCTGCACGTGCCGTTTTTCTTCCATAACCAGCTTCCCGAGCTTCGCGTTGATTAATAGAGCGGAATTCTTTGCTTAAAAATTAAAGCAATCGCGAAAATCGGCTTGTATTTGTGCGGCAAAATGGGACTCTGGGGCGCCGGAAATGGATTTTTAACGCTATCGCGTCGCAGGCGGTGCGGAAGCCGGGCCAGCCGCCGTCGAACAGTTGTGCCGGAAAGCTGTTTCGCCGTTGCCGGGTGCGGCAACGGCGAAAAACATTCGGAAAGAGGGGCGGGCTTCAGCCTTCGGAGCTTTCTTTCTTGCCTTTCTTCGCGGGCTTGGCGTCAGCCTGCTCGGTCGCGGGCTCGGCTTTCTTCTGGCCGCGCGTCGCCTTCGCTTTCACGGGCTTGGCGTTGGCTTGTTCGCTTTCGTCCGAGGCAGCTTCCGCCGTTTCCCCTTCCGGGGCTTTTTCGAAGAACTTCTCGGCGCTGGCCTTCGCCTGGGCCTGTTCTTCTTCCTGCTCGCTGCGGGAGACGGTGAGGTCCTCGCCCGCCGCCTGACGCTTCGCTTCTTCCTCGCTGCGGGCGACGTTGACGGTGATCTTCACTTCCACTTCGGGATGAAGCTCGACAGGCACCGTATGCAGGCCAATGCCCTTGATCGGCGTGTTCAGCACGATTTGCTGGCGATCGACATTGAACCCCGCCTGCGAAAGCGTCTGCGCGATGTCGCGCGTCGACACGGAGCCGTAGAGCTGGCCGGTTTCTCCAGCTTGCCGGACGAGGACGAAGCTTTGGCCATTGAGTTTCTGGGCCAGCGCATCCGCGCCCGACTTCTTCTCGGCGTTCTTCGCGACGAGCTCGGCTTTCATCGCCTCGAATTTTTCCTTGTTCTCTTTCGTGGCGCGCAGCGCCTTGCCCTGCGGCAGCAGGAAGTTGCGGGCGAACCCGCTGCGCACGCGCACGACGTCGCCGATCTGCCCGAGCTTTGCGACGCGTTCGATCAAAATGACTTGCATGGATACTCTCCTTCGTTCGGAACTAATTTCGGTTGGGTTGCTTCGGCGGGCCAAGCCGCCCGCGCAGATTGAGAAGTCCGTCGGCAAGCCCGATCAGTGCGAGCAGCACGATCGGCCAGCCGAGCAAGATCAGAAGTCCCCATACGGCGCTCAGGATCAGGCCGCGCAGTGCGACCGGACGCGTGACGGCATGCAGCACCGCAAGGCCGAGAAACGCGTAAGCGACGAGCAGACAAGTCGTGAAGACTCCCGCCGTGAGGCCGACGATTGAGTGAAGAAACGAAAGCACGAGCACGCCGAGCAGCAGGAGCGGCGTCGAAAACGGAAAAGCGATGCCGGAGAGATCGGGCCAGGGGCGGGCGAGCCGTCCCGACGCGCGCGCGATCCGGCCCGCGAGATACAGATTGGCGAGATGCGTCACCATTGAAAGCGCGGCCGCGAGCGGCGGCATGATCAAGGCGAGCACTTCGAGCGTCCGTTCGGGGTTTCCGCCATTCGGCAGTTTCAGCGGCTGGCCTTCGGGAATCGCGAGCTGCAGGCGCAATACGCGGGAAAAAATTTCCTTCAGGCCCGCGTGATAGGTGTCGATGTCCGGCCCGAAGATCGGAATCGTAAGCGCCATCGCGATCGTGGCCAAAATCGCGGCCGCCAGGACGACACGCCCGACCGGATACCACTCGAAATCGCCGCCGGTGCCGCCGGAAGAAGGGCGGGCGAGCATCGAGAGATAGGAAAGGACGTAAGCGGGCACGCCGACGCCGGCGAGAAAGGCGAAAATGAACCAAATACCGGCGCCAATCCCGAGTCCGGCGGCGGCGGTGAGCGTTGCGGTCAGCGCCGCGACATGGCTCCAGCCGAGACCCGCGAGCATGATGGGAAGCGGCGCGAGGTAGAAGAGCGTGACCGAAAGCACCGAGCCCGAGGCAAGCGCCACGAACAAAAGTGCGGACACAATTCCGGCCCCGAGGCCGATGAGTAGAATTTGCATCGTCAGCTGTCCCGCTTGTCGCGGTTAGAGGCTTTCGCCCCAACCATCGCCGCCGGACCATCCCGGCGGCTTACGAGTGAGCCGGGGCGGCATACCGCCCCGGCGGATTTCTAGCGAATGACGTAAGGCAGAAGCCCGAGGAAGCGTGCGCGCTTGATCGCGGCGGCAAGTTCCCGCTGTTTCGCGGCGGAAACCGCCGTGATGCGGCTCGGCACGATCTTGCCGCGCTCGGAAATGTAGCGCTGCAGGAGCTTCACGTCCTTGTAGTCGATCTTCGGCGCATTCGGGCCGGAGAAGGGGCAAGTCTTGCGGCGGCGGAAAAACGGGCGGCGTCCGCCGCCGGCAGGTGCGCTGCTCATGGCTGCATCTCCTCGCCGTTCGAACCTTCGTCATCTTCGCCGCGGCGGCGGTCGCCCCGGCGCTCGTCGCGGTCGCGCTTCTGCAACATCACCGACGGGCCTTCTTCGTGTTCTTCGACACGGATTGTCATGAAGCGGATCACGTCTTCGCTGATGCCTTCCAGGCGTTCGACTTCCTGCACGGCGGCAGGCGGCGTATCGAGACGGAGCATGGCGAAATGCGCCTTGCGGTTCTTCTTGATGCGGAAGGTAAGGGACTTCATGCCCCAATATTCCGGATCGCCGACGACCTTGCCGCCGTTCTGCTCGATCACGCCTTTATATTCGTTGGCGAGTTCTTCCACTTGCTGCGCCGTCATTTCCTGACGCGCGAGAAATACATGCTCGTAAAGAGGCATTCAGTGTCCTTTCCTGGTCGTTCGCTGTTTCGGCGCCGAGCCCTTCGAGCCTCGGGAAAGGCTCGAAACTTCTCGAAGGCGGGGACACGGGATGCCGGGCGATATGCCCTGCCGTTTCGGACGGCCATCCGTTCAGCCCCCGGCTGAAAGTCAGCGAAGGCCGCGTTTATACGCGATTTTTCCGTGCAGACAACCCGTATAAGTAAACGAAAAACAGCGGTTTTACAGGGTTTTTCCCCGGCTTCGCTTGACAGCCATGGCGGGAGCGTGGCTTTTCAGCCCACCTTTTCAGGGATTCCATCGTGACAACCGCTTTCGTATTTCCGGGCCAAGGCAGCCAGGCCATTGGTATGGGTAAGAGTCTCGCCGACAATTTCGAAGCCGCGCGGGCTGTCTTCAAGGAAGTCGACGATGCGCTCGGCGAGAAGCTGACCGCGACCATGTGGGAAGGTCCGGCGGACAAGCTTACGCTCACCGAAAACACCCAGCCTGCGCTGGTGGCGACGTCCGTCGCGGCCGTACGCGTGCTCGAGGCCGAGGCTGGGCTCGACGTGAAGCGCGACATCGCCTTTCTCGCCGGCCATTCGCTCGGAGAATATGCAGCGCACGCCGTCGCGGGCAGCCTTTCGCTTTCCGATGCCGTGAAGCTTGTCCGCACCCGCGGCCGCGCCATGCAGCAGGCGGTACCGGTCGGCGTCGGCGCAATGGCGGCGCTCATGGGTCTCGATCCCGATGCTGTGAAAGCGGTCGCGGCAGAAGCCGCGCAAGGCGAAGTCTGCGATGTCGCGAACGACAACGCGCCGGGCCAGATCGTCGTCTCCGGCCACAAAGCCGCGGTCGAACGCGCGGTGGAAATCGCGAAAGGCAAGGGCTCGCGCGCGATGATGCTTCAGGTATCCGCGCCATTTCATTGCAAATTGATGCAGCCTGCGGCCGACGTGATGGCCGAAGCGCTGTCGAAAGCAACGGTAAACGCACCGCGCGTTCCGGTCGTGGCGAATTTTTCCGCGCAGCCCGTGACCGATGCGAAAGAAATCGTGAAATTGCTTGTCTCGCAGGTGACCGGCACCGTGCGCTGGCGTGAATCTGTCGCCTATCTTGCGGCGCAGGGGGTGAATAAGATCGTTGAAGCCGGCACCGGCAAAGTGCTCGCCGGCTTGATCAAGCGGATTGCGAAAGAAATTCCGGCACAAAATGTCGGCACCGCCGAGGACGTGGCGGCCTACAAGGCGAAGGCATAAGCTGGAGCGGGGAAACACGATGTTCGAATTGACAGGAAAAACCGCGCTCGTAACCGGCGCTTCCGGGGGCATCGGCGGCGGCATCGCGCGCGCGCTGCACAAGCAGGGTGCGACCGTCGCGATTTCCGGCACGCGCAAGGACGCGCTCGACAAGCTTGCTTCCGAACTCGGCTCGCGTGTTCATGTTTTTCAGTGCGACCTTTCCAAAAAGGACGAAGTGGAAGCTTTGGTGCCGAACGCCGAGAAGGCGATGGAAAAACTCGATATTCTTGTCTGCAACGCGGGCATCACGAAAGATAATTTGTTCGTCTCCTTGAAAGACGAGGATTGGGACAACGTCATCAACATCAATCTCACCGCCACCTTTCGTCTTGCCCGCAAGGCCGTGACCTCGATGATGCGCCGCCGTTTCGGCCGCATCATCGGCATCAGCTCGGTGGTGGGGGTCACTGGCAATCCGGGACAGGGTAATTATGTTGCCGCCAAGGCCGGCATGATCGGAATGATGAAATCCATCGCCGCCGAATACGCCCGGCGCGGCGTGACTGCGAATTCCGTCGCCCCCGGCTTCATCGGAACCGCCATGACCGACAAGCTGAACGAGAAACAGCGTGAGGCGATTCTGTCGCGGGTGCCCGCGAACCGGCTCGGAACGCCCGACGATATCGCCGCCGCTGTGGTCTATCTCGCTTCCGATGAGGCGGGCTATGTCACCGGCACCACCATCCACGTGAACGGCGGTATGGCGATGATCTAAAAAGGTTTTTCGTCTGGACGAGGCGGCGCCAGAACGCTAGTCAAGCCAAAAGAGCTATGGTAACAACCGCAATCGCCTTGAGGGGCACAACCAAAAAGTGGGATCGGCAAAGGCAGAACGATGAGTGATATTCCTGAGCGCGTGAAAAAAATCGTCGTCGAGCATCTTGGGGTCGACCCGGAAAAGGTTACCGACAAGGCGAGCTT